>DATJET010000106.1:0-24080 GCA_035496295.1 Gemmatimonadaceae bacterium | reverse complement strand
GCATACACCACTGCTATCTCTTCGCGCCATTCCGCGATGAGGAACTGCGCCAGCCACAGCACGAACAAGCCGGTTGCGTCCCACCAGTGGAGCCGCATGCGCGACAAGAGCAGCGCCGCGACCACGCTCTGCACCACCGTGAGCAGAATCTCCATCCGCTGCGTGGGATCGAGCGGCAGCGCATGCGGTCCGCCGCGCGCCGCCGAGAACACGATCGGTATCGTGGCAGCGAGCACCGTCCATTGATTGACGTTGCTCGACACCATGTTCATGAGCGCCATGGGCGCCGTTTTCACGCGCTTGGCCCAGTGGAACGCCGACACCTTTTCCGGAAACTCGCTGAGGAACGGCGCCACCCACTGGACGAACACGAACTCGCTCACGCCGAACGTGGTCGCCACCGCGAGCATCGAGTCGAGGAACGGATGCGCGGTGAGATAGATCAGCGCGCCGCCTAACAGAAACAGCGACCCGATCGTGATCGGCTGCCATTTCCCCGGCCGCGAGTATGCCCAACGCGACACCGCCGACGCCTGCTCGAGCGACTCCTCGTCCTTGGGCGGAAACCGCCACAGGATGGCGAGGTACACGACGTACATGGCCACGAGCACCACGGCGTCGATGATGTCGAGTGTCGCCTTGTGCCAGATCCAGACGAAATAGACGAGCGGCGGCACGGTGGCGATGATCTCGACCGAGTGCTCGTCGTGCAAGTGAATCGGCGCCAGCGCACGGCCGTGGCGTCGTCTGCCGAATGCAGACACGAAATAGATGAGCGGCCATCCCACGCCGATGAGCAGCCGCACCGCGCCGGTGAAGTTCGCGATCGCGAGATGCGATTTGCATCCGGCCGCCGGCGCCGTCACGAAGCAGCTCACCGGATCGTGCCCGGCCTGCCACGCGATCACGGCCTCGACGGCCAACTCGGGCAGGGTTTGGATCCACGCGAGGATGGCGAGCGCGAGACCCTGCGCAATGAGAAACTGCGCCGCCTCTGCCGCCCACGCGACGAGAAATGCGCTGAGCAGCATGCTCGGAAAGGTCCACGCTGCCGACCACGCTGCGCTGCTGACGGTCGCCGCAGTCGCAAGAGCGACCTTGACTTTCAACCGCCGCCGTCCGTATTAACAGAAATGCCTCGTTCGCGGGGGCGGGGCGGTTTCATGTGCGGAACATAGAAGCGCGGCGCAGTCGACTCAAGCGGTTCCATGGGAACCCACTGTCGGCACGCCGCGTTCGTTCGACGCGTCCCATCATTCACATTCATGCCACGAGTCATCGTTACCCGCCGCCTTACGTTCAACGCGGCCCATCGTCTGCACAATCCGGAGCTGAGCGATGCCGAGAACCGGTCGCTCTTCGGACCGTGTAACAACGCCAACTGGCACGGACACAACTATCGTCTCGATGTGTCGGTCACGGGCGACATCGAGGCGAAGTCAGGTTACGTGATGGACCTCAAGAAACTCCGCGACGTGGTAGAAGAACATCTCGTCGACAAAATGGATCATCGAAACCTGAACATCGACGTCGATTTCATGCAGGGCATCAATCCGACGGCGGAGAATCTCGTGGTCGCATGTTGGAACGTGCTGGCGCCGGTGGTACGTCCGGCGACGCTCACGCGCCTGCGCCTTTGGGAGACGGACAACAACTATGTCGAATACGAAGGGCAGTAAGACGGCGCGCCTGGACGGGAGCATCGGCCGAGCGTTTCTCGAGGCGGATGATGACCAGACGCCCGAGCATGCGCCGGAGCTCGAATCGATCGTGCACCGGCTCCTCCAGCTGATTGGCGAGGACCCCGATCGCGAGGGGCTGCTCAAGACGCCGGCGCGGGTGGCGAAGTCGCTCACGTGGCTCACGCGCGGTTACGAGATGGATGTGCGCGACGTGGTGAACAACGCCGTGTTCGAGGAGTCGCACTCGAGCATGGTGATGGTGCGCGACATCGAGCTGTACTCGCTGTGCGAGCACCACATGCTGCCGTTCTTCGGCAAGGCGCACATCGCGTACATCCCCGACAACAAGATCGTGGGCCTGTCGAAGCTGCCGCGCATCGTCGAAGTGTTCGCACGCCGGCTCCAGGTGCAGGAGCGCCTAACGGAGCAGATCGCACAGGCCATCCAGGACGTGCTGAATCCGAAGGGCGTGGGCGTGGTGATCGAGGCGTACCACCTCTGCATGATGATGCGCGGCGTCCAGAAGCAGAATTCGCAGACGGTGACGTCGGCGGTGCGGGGCATCTTCCGCAACGACGCGCGGACGCGCGAAGAGTTCCTGTACCTGGCGCACGGCCACACGCCGACCGTCCGGTGACGCGCGGGACACCGCCCGCGCCGCCGGATGCGTCCGTCGCGGCGCTGGCGGGGCGGGGCGCCGTCGTCACCGGGGCGTCGCGCGGGATCGGGCTGGCCATCGCGCGGTCGCTCGCCGCGGCCGGCGCGCGCGTGGCGATGCTGGCGCGCGGCGCCGACGCGCTCGCCCAACGCGCGGCGGAGTTAGGCGGGGCCGCACTGCCGGTGCCGTGCGACGTGTCCGACGCGGCAGCCGTCGGGCGCGCGATGCAGGTGATCACGCTCGCGTTCGGCGGCGCGCCCGACATCCTCGTCAACAACGCCGGCATCTTTCACCCGCGCGCGTTGACCGACATCACACCCGACGATTTCGCGTCGTCCATCGCCGTCAACCTGAACGCGCCGTTTTACCTCGTACACGCGGTGGTGCCCGCAATGCGCGCGCGCGGCGCCGGCCACATCGTGACCATCGGCTCGGTGGCCGATCGCGTCGCCTACGCCGGGAATGGTTCGTATTCGCCGGGCAAGTTCGGCGTGCGCGCGTTGCACGACGTGGTGCGCGAGGAGCTGCGCGGCACCGGCGTACGCGCGACGCTCGTGTCGCCCGGCCCAACGAACACCGACATCTGGGGCGACCTCGCGGGCACCGGACGGTTTCCGCCGCGCGACGCAATGCTCGACGCCGGGGCCGTGGCCGACGCGGTGCTCTACGCGGTAACGCGCGTGCTGGCGGTGAACGTGGACGAGCTGCGGCTCTCAGCGAGCTGACGCACCTCATGTTCATCGAGGTCGTGGACGCATTCCGGTGTCCGCGCCCGCACGAGCTCACGTGGCTCGTGGCGTCGGCCGACCGGCTCGAGGACCGTGACATTCTCGCCGGCGAGCTCGGCTGCCCGGTGTGCGGTGCGCGCTACCCGATCGTCGACGGCGTCGTGGATTTCCGCCCCGCCGCTGCCCGCGCGCCGGCATCCGGCGCGACGGCGGCGCCCGTGCCGCGCGACGTGCCGGACCGTGCGCTCCGCGCCGCCGCGCTGTTGGGCCTAACGGAACCGGGCGGCCTGGTGGTCCTTGCCGGCGGGTGGGGCGACGCCGCGCACGAGGTGGCCGCGCTTGCCGAGGGCGTCCACGTGCTGGCGGTCGATCCGTTAGGCGTGGTCTCGAGCGGCTTCGGCGTGTCGGTGGTCCGGGCCGCGGACACGCTGCCCATGCGTCCGGAATCGGTGCGTGCCGTCGCTCTGGACGACGCGCACGCCGCCCCGCCGTTCCTCGAGACGAGCGTGGCTGCGCTGCGGCCCTCGGGCCGGCTCCTCGTGCCCGCCGGCGCGGGCATCCCCGCCGGCATCGTCGAGCGGGCGCGCGACGCGCACGAGTGGTTGGGGGAGAAACAGGATCTCACCACCCTCGCCCGCGCGCCGCGCCTTTGACGTCAGGCGCGCGTCACGCGTCGGTCGCGGTGTCGCTCTCCGCGTAGATCCGGTCGATCAGCGTCTTGAACTTCTTGTCGATCACCCGGCGCCGCACCTTGAGCGTGGGCGTCAACTCCCCGCTGTCCACCGTGAAGTCGCGGTCCAGCAACGCCATCTTCTTGGGCGCCTCGAAGTGCGCCAGGCCCGTCAACTTGCCCAACACTTCCTTCTCCATCTTCGCCCTGACCATCGGTTGGGCGAGCAGCTGCTTGTGGTCGACGTAGAGCAGATTCTTCAGTTTGGCCCACTTCTCGAGCTGCTCGAAGTTCGGCACCACCAGCACGATCGGAAATTTGCGCTGGTCGCCGATCATCACGGCTTGCGAGACGTACTTGTTCAGCTTGATCTGGTTCTCGATCGGCTGCGGCGCGACCTTCTTGCCCCCCGCGGTCACGATCAGATCCTTCTTGCGATCCGTGATGCGCAGGAAGCCGTCCTCGATGACGCCGATGTCGCCGGTGTGGAACCACCCGGCGTCATCGATGGCCTCGTGCGTGGCCTCGGGCTTGTTGTAGTAGCCCTTCATCACGTTGGGCCCGCGGCACAGGATCTCGCCATCCGGCGCGATCGCCACGTCGACGCCGGAGATCGGCGGCCCAACGGTGCCGATGCGATACCGGTCGGGCGTGTTCACGGCGATCACCGGCGACGTCTCCGTTAGGCCGTAGCCCTCGAGGATCACCAGTCCGGCGGCGTAGAAGAACCGGTTGATCGCCGGCGCCAGCGGCGCGCCGCCCGACACGAAATACCGGAGGCGCCCGCCCACGCGTTCGCGCAACTTCGAGAAAACCAGTTTCTTGGCGATCGCGTATTGCGTGGCGAGCAGCGGATTGGGCGGACGACCCGCCAGGCGCACGTCCGCCCACCGCTCGCCCACCGCCCGCGCCCAGAAGAACACGCGCTTCTTGAACGCGCCGCTCGCCAATGCGTTCTCCAGCACCCGCGCATAGATCTTCTCGTACACGCGCGGCACCGCGACGACCAACGTTGGGCGAATCTCCGTCATGTTCACGGTGATCGTGTCCATCGATTCCACGTAGGCGATCGACACGCCGGTGGCGAACATGAGGAAGTCGAAGTGCCGCTGCAGCACGTGCGACAACGGCAGGAAGCTCAGCGACGCATCGTGGTCCGTGATCGGAATGACCTTGGCGACAGCGGCAACGTTCGACGCCATGTTGCCGTGCGTGAGCATGGCGCCTTTCGGCTCGCCCGTCGTGCCCGACGTATAGACGATGGTCGCCACCTGATCCGGCGCGATGGCCATCGCATCGTCGCGATAGCGGGCTGCCGCATCCGGCGTCTCCGCGGCCGCGCCGCGTGCTTCGAGCGCCGCGAGCGTCATGTCGATGCCGTTCCCGCTCACGTCGTCGAACGCGATCACCCACGTGAGGCCGGGCAGGGACGCGCGCACCGCGGCTACCTTCTGCGCCTGCGCCGTGGTGGACACGAAGATCGCCACCGTCCCCGAGTCCCGGAGGATGTACGCGATCTGTTCGTCCGGCAGGGTCGGGTAGATGGGCACGTCCAGATAGTGCGCGGTGAGGCACGCGTAATCGGCGATCGCCCACTCGGGGCGATTCTCGGACAGAATCGCGACCACCGCGCCGTCGGGCACGCCAAGCGCGCGGAGACCGAACGCCGCGTGCCGGACGCGCGTCGCCAGCGTCCGGTGGGAGATCGGCTGGTACGCACCGCCCACCTTCACCTGCATTGCGTTAGGCCTGTCGTAGCCCGCGACCGCGTCGAAGAAGAGACGCGTGAGCGTCGTCGGCGCCAGGTGCGGGTCGCGTGTCGTCGATGCGTTCGGCTCGGCCGTCACGGTCATGACCACCTCGGTCGTCGTGGCGCGCACTCCGCTCGCGCGGGGCGCCGCTCAGTGGACGTTGATGCGCCTAACGTACACGACAGGGCTGCCCGCCGGGAGGCCGCCCGGCGCCGTCGCGCTCACCTGCACGACGAGCGAGTCGTTGAAAGGATGCGTGAACGGCGTGAGCCGTAAGGCCAGGTTCGTGCTGCCGGTCGCGTCCGTGGTATCCACCAGCTGCGCGACGTTGGAGTTCTTCACGAGCTGCACGTTGGTCGAGTCCGTGTTGTCGTACGGCGCCGGGTGCAGGATCGTGTAATGCACGGCGTATTTCGGCACGGCGGCCGTATCGGGCTGGTGCACGAGGCGCACGCGCAGCGTCAGGAGGGTATCTCGCAGTCCGCCGGCGAAGCTGAAATCGATGCTGTCGCGCGCCGAATCCTCGGCGAGCATCACCGAGGGTGTGTCGACCACCGTGATCGTGTCCGCAATCGATTGGAGCCCTGCGGCTGTGGCCACCACGAGCACCTGCGATACGAGCTGATGTCCCACCACGATGCCTAACGCAGGGTCGACGGTCACCGCGCCCAGGGAGTCCACCGCCAGGAACGACACCGGAATACCGGCGATGCTGTCGTTTTTGTAGTTGAACACCACCACGTGCAGCGGCGCAGCGCGGCCCAGACTGTCGCGCAGGGTGTCGCCCAGCAGCACGGACGGCGATGCCGGCGCCTCGAGCTGGATCGCCACCGGTGTGTTGGGGTTCGTGCCCACCTCGTTGCACGCCGCGGCCACCGCGGCGATCAGGAAGGCGATCCCGGCCGCCCGCAGTGAGCGCCGCATCACTCGAACCGTGACGCGAGCTCGGTGGCGAGGTTCACGTACGCCTGCGCCGCCGCGTCGGCCGGCGACCGCAGTACCACCGGCTGGCCTGCCGCGAACGCATCGGCCGCCGCCGTGCTGCGCGGAATCACCAGATCGAACACCATATTGCGCGGGAGATGCTTCCGCACGTACTCCGACACCCGCACGCTCGTCTCGCTCGTCTCGTCGTACATCGTGAGCACGAGTCCATCGAGCGTCAGCTCGTCGTTCGTCACCACGACATCCTGGATGCCGCGCAGAATCTGCGGTGTCGTCTGCAGCGCCAACGGCTCGGCCTGGAGCGGCACGATCACGTGTTGCGATGCGGACAACACACGCTCCACCGTCGGGCCCAAGCCCGGCGGCGTGTCGACCACCACGACGTCCGTGCGCTGCCGCGCCATCGTCAAGAGATCCGGAAGCAGCGTCGACTCCTCCATCCGGTGCTGGTACGCGACGTGATTCGTGGCAGCGCTCACCGTCCCCGCCAGAATCACGCGCAGCCAGGGCAGCGCCGTGGGCAGGATGATGTCGCGGAGCGTCTTCTCTCCCGATAGATAATCGGAGATCCCCACCGTGACATGGTCCGCACGCAGTCCGACGCCGTAACGCACGGCGCCCTGTGGATCCACGTCCACGAGCAAAGTCTTCATGCCGCGCCGTGCGAACGCCGCCGCGAGATTGACAGCGGTCGTCGTCTTACCGACACCGCCTTTCTGGCTGACCACAGCGAGAACAGTTCCCACTCGCTATTCCGTGCCGGAGTCCGGTGCGGTGCCGCTTCTGATCTGCTCGATGGTTTGCCGGGCGTGCTGCACCCAGCGTTCGGCCTCGGCCGTGGATGGTGGATGCTCCAAGAACGCCGTCAGGTGACGCTCGGCGCCCTGGCCATCCCCGCGCTTGAGCAACAGGTAGGCGAGACCATAATGGGCGCCGCTCAATTGCGGATCGATTTCGAGTGCCCGGCGATAGCAGCGGATGGCATCGTCCAATCGTCCCGTGCGCGAATAGGCGATCGCCATGTTCTGGAGAATGCGCTGATCGTTGGGCTGATCGCGCAGCGCGAGCCGGTACGACGTGAGCGCGGCGTCGTAGTCACCCTGGCGCTCCAGCGCCAGCGCTTCGCTCAAGTAGTCGAGACGTTGGGGTCGCGGCGTGTGCGCCGTTCCACCACCCGTCAAGCGGCTCCACCAGGACATGCGGTTGCGTCTAGAGTCGAGAACTTGGGTGGGACGGGCGCACCACGACGGCGCGGTGCAGGAAGCACCCGGCGTAGCTGTCGAGGGCAAACTTATGCGCGCCCGCGCAAGGCGGCAACCGCGCTGTCGGGCACGCGCGCGCGACGGTAGCTTACGCGGCAGAGGCGAAGTCGGCAGCGAACCCCGGAGGACACGTGGCGCCACGACGCAAACCCGCAGATCGCACGCGCGGCGTCTTCGAGGTGGATTGGCCGCTCTTCGGCGAGCTGTCGCGCGCACTCGCGCTCAAGGTCGCCCGCACGTACGATCCCGAAGTGGTGGTCGGCATCGCCACGGCCGGGGTCATTCCCGGCGCCGTGATCGCCGCCATCCTCGGCCGCGAGTTCCACTCGATCGTGGTGAGCCGCCGCTATCACGCGGAGTCGGTACGGGAGACGCCGGCCATTCTCGGTGTGGCGCCGGCGGAGGTGCGCAATCGCCGCGTGCTCTTGGTGGACGAGACGTGCGACACGGGCGAGACGATGCGCTTGGCCGTCGCCGCGATCGTGAACGCGGGAGCGGCCGACGTGCGCACCGCGGTGGGATTCCGCACCGGACCGTACGAGCCCGACTTTTCGGCGCTGGAAACCGAGAGCACGATCGTACTCCCGTGGGACGAGGATCTGCTGACGCCCGTGCCGTGACCTCTCGTTAGGCGAACGATTGGCCGCCTAACGGACGGACATCACTCGACGGCGGCGACGATGGCGTCGTACGGCTCGCCCTGCTCCATCCGGTCGTACACGAAGCGCATCACATCGCCGTTGCCGAGGAGAAAGCGGCAGCGCTCGTGACCGGCGGAGCGGCACTCGACCTCGAGCACCGCGAGCGGCACATCCGAGAAGCGGCCGAAGAAATCCGCCAGCATGCCGGTCGTGAAATGACACCCCGGTTGGTCGAGGTGGTCATCGGGATGTGCTTCGCCCCAGTCGTCGGTGTCGACCGTGGCGACGGCGTCGCGCAGCGACGCGATTTCCAGCGTGCCCCACCCGGCCAAGCGGAAATACTCCGACGCGCGGCGCTGAAATGTTTCGAAGTCGAGGTCCTCCGGCGCGCCATCGCCGCGCTCGTGCAGCCACGCGCGAAACGCTTCGAACACGGTGGCGCCGCCGGCGTATCCCGCTTCCTGCAGCGCGGCCGCTGCGGACGGCCCAACGTCGCGCAGGAGCGCGGCCCGCAGCGCCTGCATCGCGGGACGGCTCACAGCCAGTAGCGAGTGATCGGCGAGGTTGATCGTGTCGGCCATGGACGTGCCTCGTGACGAGTGGGCGCTCGTGCTCCAGCGCCGCGTTACTGGTTTTTAGGCTCGGCTCCCGCGCGGCGCAAGAGCTCGTCCTCATCGATCGTCTCGACGCCGAGCTCCCGCGCGCGTTCGAGTTTACTGCCGGCGTCGCCTCCCACTACCACGAAACTGGTGCTCTTGGACACCGATGATGTCACGTGCCCGCCGGCGTTCTCGACCAGCTCCGTTGCCGCTTTGCGCGACAGCGTGGGCAGCGTCCCGGTGATGACGACTGTCTTGCCCGCGAGGCTACCGGCGCCGTTCACCGACGATCCGTGCTTGCCGGCCGGCTCGAGGAAGTTCACGCCGCGCGCGCGCAGCTTTTCAATGAGCTCTTTGGTGGTGTCGTTCGCGAAGTACGTGGCGACCGAACGCCCGATGATCTCGCCCATGCCTCGGACGGACGTGATCTGCTCTTCTGTGGCCTGCGCGATCGCGTCGAGCGTGCGGAAGTGTCGCGCCAACACTTGGGCCGCCATCTCGCCGACGTGCAGAATGCCCAGTCCGTTGAGCAGCCGCGAGAGGGGCTGCTGCTTTGCCGCGGTGATCGCCGCCACGAGATTCTCCGCGCTCTTTTGGGCGAAGCGTTCGAGCGTGACTAACTGCTCGACGGTGAGCGAGAAGATGTCGGCGAAGTCGTGGACCAGACCGGCGTCGATGAGCTGGCGGATTCGCGCGTACGAGAGACCGCGGATGTCCATCGCGCCGCCGGACGCGAAGTGTACGAGCCCTTCGAGCTGTCGTCCGGGACACGCGACGTTGGGACAATACACGGCCGCTTGATCCGCATCGCGCTCGACCGGCGTGTTGCACACGGGGCAGCGCTCGGGCATCGACCACACGCGCTCGGTTCCATCGCGACGCTCGGGGATCGGCCCGATCACCTGCGGAATGACTTCGCCGGCGCGCTTCACCTGAACCCAATCGCCGATGCGCAGGTCCTTCTGCTGCACCAGCGCTTCGTTGTGCAGCGTGGCGAGCTTCACGATCACGCCGCTGATCTCGACGGGCTCGAGCTCCGCGTACGGATTGAGCGCACCGGTGCGGCCGACGTTCACTTTGATGTCGTTGAGGCGCGTGACTTCGATGTCGGGCGCGAACTTCCGCGCGACGGCCCATCGCGGCTCGCGTCCCACGTCGCCTAACTCGTCCTGCACGTTCAGCGCATCGACTTTCACGACGACGCCGTCGATGCCGAACGCGAGCTTGGCGCGCAGCGTGTGCTCGACGTCCTGCACGAACGCCACGACTTCGTCGAGCGTTTTGCACCGCCGGCGGTGCGGCTCTACGGGGAAGCCCCAGCTCTCGAGCGTGTCGAGCAGACCCCACTGGGTGGTGAAGGGCAAGCGGACACCGGGCGCCGGCGCGACCGCGTACCCAAAGAACCGGAGGCGACGACGTGCGGTCATCGCCGGGTCCAACTGCCGGAGCGAGCCCGCCGCGGAATTCCGTGGATTCGCGAACACCTTCTCGCCTTCTTGACGCCGCCGGTCGTTGAGCTTCTCGAAACCGTCGAACGTCATATAGCACTCGCCACGCACCTCGATGAAATCGGGTGGATTCGGCGTGTGCAGGCGAAGCGGAATGTCGTGGATGGTGCGCAGGTTGACCGTGACGTCTTCGCCTTCCGTCCCGTCTCCGCGCGTCGCACCGCGCACCAGGAGCCCGCGCTCGTACGTGAGGTTGACGGCGTTGCCGTCGATCTTGAGCTCGGCGGTGTAGCCGGCCGTGCGAACATCGGCGCCCGCGATGCGAACGGCGCGGGCTTCCCATTCGCGAAGCTCATCGTCGTCGAACGCGTTGCCGAGTGAAAGCATCGGCACCATGTGAATGACTTTGGTGAGCGCGCTCTGCACCGGGGCGCCCACGCGCTGCGTCGGCGAGTCGGACGTGCGCAGCTCGGGATATTTCTCTTCGAGCTCGCGCAATTCCCGCATCCACTGATCGTACTCTCGATCAGAGACCTCGGGTGCGTCGAGTACGTAGTAGCACTGGTTCGCGCGCTCGATCAGGCGGCGAAGTTCGGCGGCGCGTTCTGCGGGCGTGGGCACGCAGAAAAATATATGCGAGAGGGAAGCGGGTGCTTCCCCTAGCTCTTCGCTTCTTCGCCGACAACCTCGAGGGTGACGGACACCAACCGCTCCAGCTCCTCATCCGCCGACGTCGCCAGCAGCGTCTCCGCCCACATGTGGTCTTCCGTCTTCGTGTAGCGGTCGAGCAATCGGCGCACGAAGGCGATGAGCGCGATGCGCTGCAGCTCGCTGTGCGTGCTGTTGCGTTGGGCTTCTTTCTGCCCGCGTTGCAGGGCTTCGTAGCGATGGGCGTTGCGCAGCGCGTTCGCGGTGAGGGCTGCCACCACCTGGCAGAAGCGAATATCGCGATCGGAAAACGGCGCGCCGTCGCGCTCGGTGCGCAGGAAAATCGCGCCGATCACCGTGCCGCGCCAGCGGATCGGCACGACCACGATCGAACGCACGTTGCGCTGCGCGAGCACCGGCTGCATCTGCCGCAGCATCGGGTCAGCGGCCGCATCGGGAATGAACACCGTTTCGCCGCTGTCGAACGCCCGCTTGAGCTCGGGATAGCGGTCGAGGTCGACGATGAGGTTGTTCATCGCGGGCGCTTCGTACGTCGCCATCAGTCGGACGTCGCGCTGTTCGCCCAACAGATAGATCGAGCACCGATCCAGGCCGAACGTGTCGCCTAACTTCTTGGCGATGGTCTGCAGGATGTCGACAAAGTGGAGCGAGGACGAAATCTCGGTGAGGATGTCGACGACGGCCACGAGGTGGTCGCGCTCGCGCTCGAGCTCGGCGACGCGCGCGCGCAGCGTGTCGATCGTATCACCGTTGCCCGATGGCGGCTCCCCCCCCTCCCGCGGGCGCTCCACTACCGTGCTGGTCATGGGATTTCCTGGCGTTCGCAGTGAACTCGGCGCTCGCGTAGCGAACGACGCGATCGCGTCCCGTTCGCTTGGCTACATAGAGTGCGTCGTCGGCGGCTTGCAGCAACGCGTCGCGGTTCATGAGTCGCGGGTCCGGCCAGGCCGCGACACCGCAGCTAATCGTTGCCTGGAATGGCCGTCCCTCGAACGAAAACCGGTGCGCCGCTACCCTCAGACGCGCCCGCTCGGCGAACGTCACCGCAGAGTCGATGGCCGTGCCGGGGAGGAGGACCAGAAACTCCTCGCCGCCATAGCGCCCGACGTGATCGATCTCGCGCATGGATGTGCGCAGCACCGATCCGATCTGGCGTAGCATTTCGTCGCCCGTCCGGTGGCCAAAGTCGTCGTTCACCAGCTTGAAGTGATCGAGGTCGAACATCGCGACCGCCAACGACTCCTTGAGACGGATCGCGTGCTCGAACATCTCGTGAAAGCGCTCGTCCAACCGGCGCCGATTGTCGAGCCCCGTGAGTGGATCGGACACTGCGAGCTCTCGCAATTGCGCGTTGGCGCGCTCGAGCTCGGATTCGCGCCGGTGCAGCGCATCCTGTAGCGTCTTGATGCGCAGCATCGAGCGCACGCGTGCCTCGAGCTCGAGGAATTCGACGGGCTTGGTGACGTAGTCGTCGGCGCCGGCGCTCAAGCCACGAACTTTTTGCTCGACTTCGTCGAGCGCCGTTTGCATGATGATGGGAATGAACGGCAGCGACGGATCGGCTTTGATGCGACGCGCCACTTCGTTGCCGTCGATGCGCGGCATCATCACATCGAGCACGATCACGTCGGGTGGCGAATCTGCGACGAGCTTCAACGCCTCCACGCCATCGCACGCGCACGCCGTCTCGTACCCGGTTGCGTCGAATCGCACCCGAAGTACTTCGCGGCTGTCCTCACTGTCATCGACGATCAGGACCCGCGGTGCGCGTCTAACTTCACCGTCCATCGCCTCGACCAATGAACCGCTCCACCTCGCTCACCACCGTCTTGGGCTCGCACGGCTTCGCGAGATAACTGTCGCATCCGACTTCCATTGCTTTCTCGCGATCCGACGCCAGCGCATGCGCCGTGAGCGCAATGATTGGGATGCGACGCGTTTTCGGATCGCGCTTGAGCACTTGCGTTGCTTCCCAGCCGTCGATCACCGGGATGGAAATATCCATGAGGATCAAATCGGGCTGCTCGGTGCGTGCTTTCGCGATGCCTTCTTCGCCGTTCAAGGCCTCCATGACCCGATAGCCGAAGTGCTGCAGAATCGTCGAGTACACGATTCTGTTGTCCTCGTTGTCTTCCACGAGCAGCACGGTCTTCAGTTTGATGCTGGTCATTCGTGTCCTCGAGCGGAGACCTCGACAGATACGACTGCATTAAGCAAGCTTCTTGCCATGCTCGCTCGCGTTGGTTCTAGAGTAAGAGGAGTTAACGTTGTCTCGCCCAACTGGTTTCCGCTTTCGCAAATACATAACGGCCACCCCAACGCAGTGGAGGTGAACGTGTCTGACGCGACCTCGGATGATGCAGATGATGTCGACGAGCAGGTCAACGAGTCGGAGCGTGAAGGCTCGGGCGTCGCAATGTTTGGCGCCGGCCTCATGCTTGGCCTGGCGGTCGGGGCAGGGGTGGCACTATTGATGGCGCCCCAGCCTGGCGATGAGACACGGCGCCTCATTCGTCGCCGCGCCCGTCGCCTCGGCGAGCACATGTCCGAACGTGTGGAAGACCTGCGGGACGACATCCGGAGAAGTGCGCGGAAGGGCGAAAAGAAGCTGCGGCAGAGCCTCAACCTCTCGTGAGATGCGCGGCGCCGCAAGGGTGCGGCGCCGGCAGCCCTCCGTGCGATGCTGGTCAGTGGAGCTTGGCCAGCTCCTCGGTCGCCTGCTTCTTGTAGAACTTGTCGTTGTATTCGGTGATCGGTCCGTCGATTACCGCTTGGAATTGCTCGCGCGCTTTGTCGCGATCGCCGGGCTTGTCGCGGTCGCGATAAATCTCTGCGAGGTCCAATCGGTGGACGATGCGCTTGGGATCGACGGCCACTGACTTCTCCATGTAATAGACAGCCGAGTCCCAACTCGCCTGGTCGAACACGCCGCCGCCCAAAAACGTTTTCGCGAAGAAGCGCGAGAATCCGCTCAAGCGCATGATCTCTGCGTTCCACCGGCCGAGAACGTGGAGTGCGCCCGCGTGGAGCGAGTCGTACTTGAGCGCCTCGATCGCCTGGTTGCGCACTTCCTTTCCGTACTTCACGCGGTCGTGCGCGCCCAACGTGAGCGCGACGCGTCCCAGGGCGCGCGCGAGCGAGAAATGTCCTTCGGCGTTGGTCGAGTCGGCGGCGACGGCGCGACGCGCGAAGCGCTCGCCCTCCGCGAAATAATCCTTGCGCTTGTTCTTGTCGGGCTCGAACTCACCGAGGTCGACGGCTTCGCGCGACGCCTTCCACAGCGCTTCGTAGTTGGTGGAGTCCGCGGAGAGCGCAGCCTCGTAGTGCTCGAGCGCCGTGGTCGGCTGCAGCGCGGCGTCCGCGCTGTCTCCTTCGGCGATGTGTTGAGCCGCGGACTGACCAGCGGCGGATCCGGTGAAGAGCGTAAGCGCCGCCCAAGTCACGAGGTAGCGGATGTGCATGAAAGCTCCGACATTGAACGGTGAGCTTGCGATGTCAGGTCGCACGCGCGGCGCTCGCACAGGCGACAACGTAGAAATACCCCGAACCAGGGTCAATGCTCGTCACACGGCTGATCGAGCGGAAACGTGACGGCGGCCGTCTCGAACCGGCCGAATGGAGCGCGTTGATCCGGTCGTACGTCGCCGGCGACGTACCCGACTATCAGATGGCCGCGATGCTCATGGCCGTGTACGTACATGGCCTCGACCGCAGCGAGACGGCGGCGCTGACGGACGCGATGCGGCGGAGCGGTGCCCAACTGTCGTTGGCGCATCTCGCCGGCGCGCGCGTGGACAAGCACTCGACGGGCGGTGTGGGCGACAAGACATCGCTCATCCTCGCGCCGCTCGTGTCGTCGTTGGGCGTGGCGGTGCCGATGATGTCGGGTCGCGGGCTCGGCCATACCGGAGGAACCCTCGATAAGCTCGAATCGATCCCGGGCATGCGAACGGGTCTGACGCTCGCGGAAGCCGTGGCGCAGCTGAAGCGGATCGGGTGCGTGATGATGGGCCAGTCGGCCGAAGTGGTGCCGGCGGACCGAGGGATCTATGCGCTGCGCAACGCCACCGCGACAGCCGAGTCGGTGCCGCTGGTCGCGTCGAGCATCATGAGCAAGAAGCTGGCGGAAGACCTGACGGGGCTGGTGCTGGACGTCAAACGCGGGTCGGGCTCGCTGGTGCAGAGCCTGGATCAGGCGCTCGAGCTCGCGGGCACGATGGTCGCGCTGGGCGACGCGAACGGGTGCGAGGTGGTGGCGCTGCTCACGGCCATGGACCGTCCGTTAGGCCGCGCGATCGGAAACGCGCTCGAGGTGGAGGAGGCGATCCAAGCGCTGCAAGGCGAGGGGCCGCCCGACCTCATGACGGTGACGTACGCCCTGGGCGCGGAGATGCTTCAGTTAGGCGGCGTGGCGGCGGATGCCGATGACGCGCGGCGGCGCATGGAGGTGGCGATTTCGTCCGGCCAGGCCGCGCGCCGGTTCCAGGAGATCATCGAGGCCCAGGGCGGCAATCCGGGCGTAGTTGATGACCCGGCGGTTCTCCCGCAGGCGGGCGCGTGCGAGCTGTTCGAGGCGCCGCGCCGCGGCTTCGTGGCCCGGGTGGAACCGCGCGGCATCGGCCGCGCGCTGGTTGCGTTAGGCGGCGGGCGTGTGCGCCCCGACGATCGCCTCGACCCCGGCGTGGGCTTCGTGGTCTCGGCCAAGCCCGGCGATTGGGTGGAGCGCGGCGAGCCGGTGGCCACGATCTTCGCCCGCGACGATGCCGGCATCGCCACCGGCCGCGCCGCGCTTCGCTCGGCCATCGTCATAGCCGACGAAGCGGATCACCCGCTGCCCCTGGTGTCGCATCGGGTCACGATCGACGGTGTGACGCGGGTTAGTTGAGGGCAGCGCGCGCCGGCCCGCGCTCCCGCGTCACTCGGCTTTCATCGCAATCAGCGGATCGATGCGCGACGCGCGCCGTGCGGGGATCCACGACGCGGCCGCGGCCACCGCGCCGAGGACGATGGCGACCGCGGCGAAGGTCGGGACGTCGAGTGGGTTCACCCCGAAGAGCAGCGACTGGATGCCGCGCGTCGCCGCGATTGCGCCCAGCGCGCCGACCGCGATGCCGCCGAGCGCGAGCACGAGACCGCGCGAGACCACCAGCCGCACGACGGTCGCGGACGTCGCGCCTAACGCAATGCGGATGCCGAGCTCGCGGGTGCGCTCGGTGACGAGGAACGCGATCACGCCGTAGATGCCGAGCGTCGCCAGGAGCAGCGCCATGAGCGCGAACGCGCCGAGCAGGATCGTGTAGAACAACGGCTGCGACGCCGATGCGGCCAGCGCGTCGGTCATGCTCCCGAGCTCGTACATCGCGACGTTGGGATCCACCGCGCGGACCTGGGCGGCGATCGCGGCCTCGACCGACGCCTGCGGCGCGCGGCTCCGGACGAGGAAGGTCACGCCTAACGGGAACGTGTTGTAGGGCACGTACGTGGCGGGCGCCGGTTTTTCGGAGAGCGACTCCTGCTTCGTGTCGCGCACGATGCCGACGATCTCGCCGCGCACGGTCACGCCGGTCGTATCCGTCGAGCTCGGCGTGTGCGTGATCCCGAACGTAATGTGCTTGCCGATCGGGTTCTGTCCCGGGAAATACCGCTTCGCCAATGCTTCGTTCACCACCACCACCGGCGCCGCGTCCAAGCGATTTTCCGGTTCCGTGAACACCCGGCCTTGCACAAGTGGGAGGCCGATCGTGCGGAAATAGCTGGGCGATACCGGCAGCACAGCCGATTCTGGCTCGCGGCCGAGCTCGGGTTTGGGCTCGCCATCCACGGTGAAGGACGTGGACACGCCGTACGTCGGATCCGGGTCTAACGGACGGGCCGCGGCGACCGCGACCTGCTCGGTCCCCGGCACGGCGGCAAGGCGCTGCATCACCTGGGTCGCGTACGCGGCGGAGGGCGCCTCATCGTTGTATTGCTTGCCCGTGAGCGCGACGTCGAACACGTACACCTGATCGGCGTGGAAGCCGGTATCGACGTGCGTGAGGCGCTCGAAGCTGCGGATCAGCAGACCCGCCCCGACCAGCAGCACCATTGCCAGCGCCATCTCGGTGACGATGAGCAGCGACCGTGTCCGCGATGAGCCGCCGTGGCTCGAGCCGCGCTGGCCGTCGCGCAGTGCAGGCGTGACATCACCACGCGTCGCGTGGAGCGCGGGCAGCAGGCCAAACAGAATGCCCGTCGCGACAGCGAGCAGCGAGGCGAATACGAGCATCCGTGCACTCAGCGTGATCTCGGTAATGCGGGGCAGACCATGCGGTCCGAACGACACGACCAGAGCGATCGCCCACGCGGCGAGCAGCGCGCCGATCACGGCGCCGGCAAACGCGACGAGCAGGCTTTCGGTCACCAGTTGCCGGATGAGTCGCGAGCGCGGCGCGCCGAGCGCCGTGCGCACCGCGATTTCAGTCGACCGTGCCGCGCCGCGCACGAGCGACAAGTTGGCCACGTTCGCGCAAGCGATGAGCAGCACCAGGCCCACCGCGCCTAACAACGACCACAGCGCCGGCCGAACGTCGCCGACGAGCTGGTCGCGCAGCGGCGACACGTAGGCGCCGATCCGCGCATCCGACTTCGGGAAGTCGTGGGCAATGCGGGCAGCGATCGCTTGCAGGTCGGCTCGGGCGCCGGCCACCGTGGCGCCGGGCCGCAGCCGTCCGATGGCCGACATTTCATGGAAGCCTCGCGCGGGATCACCCCGCTCGTAGCTGCGCCAGACAGCCGGAATCCAGACGTCGGGATTTTGCGGATACGCGAATCGCGGCGGCGCGATGCCCACCACGCGATAGAGATCGTCGTTCAGGCGAATCGACGTGCCCACAACGGAAGGATTGGACCCGAACCATCGGCGCCACGCGAGATCGGAAAGCACGACGACCTTTGGCGCCTTCGCCGAATCCTCCCCGCTCACGAAGCCGCGGCCCCGCGGCATCGTGATGCCTAACAGAGAAAAGAAGTTGGCGCCGACGCGCGCGCGGTTGAGTCGCAGCGCCGGCAGCCCGGGCCGGTTGAGCGTGACGCTCCCGCCGCCTTGCGCCGGACTCATCCCGATGAAGCTGTGACTCTGCGCGCGATAGTCATCCAGGTCGGGCGGCGACATGTCCATCGGCCGTCCCTCGGGCGATGACGACTCGATGAACATCAAACGCGACGGATCGGCATAGGGCAACGGCCTGAGCAGCACGTTGTCGACGATGCTGAAGATCGCGGTGGTCGCGCCGATCGCGATGCCGATCGTAGCAACGGCGATGGCCGTGTAACCGGGCATGCGCATGAGTTTGCGCAGGCCGAAGCGGGCGTCTTGGGTCAGTGACATAGGCCGAGGGAAGCACGCGCTTGCGCGCGCTGAGGGAAGCGCTGCGCCTGGGGAATCGGCCGCTGCGCGGCCGTGGGGAATGGCGGGGAGACCAGTGTCATCACGATGCGGCGGAGTGAAACTATCGTGCCGCTTTCCCGCGATCCCGAACCTATTGGTGTCGCGACGCTTGCGCTGCTAACGCACCGGCATCCCACGGCCAACACTGTCCGCGAGTGGGACGCGCCGTCCGATTTCGGACAGCGTGTTGCCTAGATGTCCAGATTGCTCACGAACTTCGCGTTCGACTCGATGAACACGCGCCGCGGCTCGACCTCGTCGCCCATGAGCATCTGGAAGATCTCGTCGGCCGCCACGGCGTCTTCCATGTCCACCTTGAGGAGCGTGCGGCGCTCGGGATTCATCGTGGTCTCCCAGAGCTGATCCTTGTTCATCTCGCCTAACCCCTTGTAGCGCTGGATCACGACGTTGGCTTTGGCGCCATCGCCGTTACCGAAGCGCTGCACGTACGAGTCGCGCTCGGTTTCCGTGTAGGCGTAGTACTCTTCCTTGCCCTTGGCCACCCGGTAGAGCGGCGGCTGCGCGATGTAGACGAAACCCGCATCGATGAGCTCGCGCATCTGCCGGAAGAAGAACGTGAGCAGCAGCGTCCGGATGTGCGCGCCATCCACATCCGCGTCCGTCATGATGATGATCTTGTGATAGCGCGCCTGCTCGATCTGGAAGTCGTCGCGGATACCCGCCCCGATCGCCGTGATGATCGAGCGGATTTCTTCGTTGGACAGCACCTTGTCGATGCGCGCTTTTTCGACGTTGAGGATCTTGCCGCGCAGCGGGAGAATCGCCTGGAATTCGCGCGCGCGTCCGCCCTTGGCTGAGCCACCGGCGGAGTCGCCCTCGACGAGATAGAGCTCGCAGAGCGGCGGGTCGCTGAGCGAGCAGTCGGCGAGCTTGCCCGGCAGGACGCCGGCGTCGAGCGCGGACTTCTTGCGAGTGAGGTCGCGTGCCTTGCGCGCTGCCTCGCGGGCGCGCGCGGCGGACACCGCCTTCTCGACGATGATGTTCGCCGAGCGCGGATGCTCCTCGAGATACGCGCCGAGGAACTCGTTGATCACGCTCCGCACGGCGCCCTCGGCTTCGGAGTTGCCGAGTTTGGTTTTCGTCTGACCTTCGAACTGCGGCTCGCGCACCTTCACCGAGAGCACGGCCGTTAGGCCTTCGCGCACGTCCTCGCCGCTCAGGACGAAGTCGGCCTTCTTGAGGAAATTGCCCTTCTGCGCGTACTGGTTCACGACGCGCGTGAGCGCACTCTTGAATCCCGTGAGGTGCGTGCCGCCTTCGATGGTGTTGATGTTGTTGACGAACGAGAAGACGGTCTCGTTGTAGCCGTCGTTGTACTGAATCGCCACTTCGATGCCCATGTCATCCCGCTCGGTCTCGAGATAGATGACGTCGGGATGGAGCGGCTTCTTGTTCCCGTTGAGGTGGGCGACGAATTCCTTGAGGCCGCCCTTGGCGTGAAAGACATCCTGCTTTTTCTGATCAGGGCGCTCGTCATTGAGCGTGATCGTCACACCTTTGTTGAGGAACGACAGCTCGCGCAGACGCGTCGCGAGCGTCGCATAGTCGAACGACAACTCGGTGAAGATCGTGTCGTCGGGCTTGAACCAGACCGTAGTGCCGCGGTCGCCTTTGCCGATTTTGCGCAGCGACTTGAGCTTGGTGGTGGTGACGCCACGGGTGAAGTCCATGTAGTACTCTTGCGCGTCGCGTTTGACCCAGACCTTGAGCTGCGCCGAGAGCGCGTTCACCACCGACACACCCACGCCGTGCAGTCCGCCCGACACCTTGTACGTGTTCTTGTCGAACTTGCCGCCGGCGTGCAGCACCGTCATCGCGAGCTCGACGCCGGGAATTTTTTCGGTGGGATGGATGTCGACCGGAATGCCGCGTCCATTGTCGACGACGGTGATCGAGTCGTCGGCGTGAATGGTGACGTCGATCTTGTCGGCGTAGCCGCCCATCGCCTCATCGATGGAGTTGTCGACGACTTCGTAGACCAGATGGTGCAACCCGCGGGACGACGTGGAGCCGATGTACATGCCCGGGCGTTTGCGAACCGCCTCGAGGCCTTTCAGGACCTGAATTTGACCGGCGTCGTATTGCGTCATCGATGCTCGTACTCCTGCGCGGGTTCTTCATACGGGAGGGCCGCGACGCGGTGGCGAACAGACACCGAAAATCGAGCGCCCTACAACCATTAGAATATAGCTCTAAATTCTTGTGAAATCAAGCAGTTAAGGCGGACACGACCGGGCACAGCCGGACACGACCGCACGACCTACTTGAGATCGAACTCAGTTCTTCCGCACCCGAACGATCCGGCAGTGTCCGGTCCTGTCCGCCCAACAAACGGGCGCACCGATGGCTCAGTGCCAGCGGTGCGCCCGTCGTGCGTGCGTACCCGCCGAGTCGCTTACTGCCGGCAGGCCCCGGTCGGATCGGGCTTCGGATGATCCACCACGACGCGGTGATCCAGATTCGCGACGTGGAGCGCCACATCCGCGACGAAGTTCACCACCTTGGCCATGTGGTCGTAGTCGATGTACTCCGGCTCGTCCGTTACCTGGTGGTAGTCGGAGTGCAGACCCGTGGTGAAGAACGTGATCGGAATGCCGTAGCGCGCGTACTCGTAGTGGTCGCTGCGGCAATAGATGTTCGCCGGATGCCCGTCGGCGTCGATCGAGTAGTCGAGGGTCAGGTTGTGATGATCCTCCTTGTTCACCTTCTCGATCAAATCGCCTAACTCAGTAGACAGACGGCGCGATCCCACGAGCTGCAGGTAGCCGGCGCTGCCGTGGATCGGCGACCCCGCCTTGGTGCGGCCCGTCTCATCGTACGCATCGCCGCGTCCCACCATGTCCATGTTGAGCTGGGTCACGATGCTGTCGCGCGTCACCGTCGGATGATCGGTGAAGTAGCGCGAGCCGAGTAGCCCCTTTTCTTCGCCGACGTGCCAGACGAAGAGCAGCGACCGCTTGGGCTTCGTCTTCATCGACGAGAAGTACTCGGCCATCTCGAGAGCGGAGACGCTGCCCGAGCCGTCGTCATCGGCGCCGTTGTCGATCGAATCGGGCCGGTCGCTCTTGGGGTGCGCGGCGCGATACGCCGCGAGCTCCTTGTCGACCTCGGACTGTTCGGCCGGCGTCGCTTCCTTGCCGCCATCGTCGGCACCCTCGGGGCGCACGATGTGATTCCAGATGCGCAGCGAGTCGTGATCCACCGGGTGCTGGATCATGCCGATATGATCGTTGTGCGCGCCGATGGCCACGTACTCGCCGCGCAACTTCGGATCGCTGCCCTCAATGATGCCGACGACGTTCCGTGCCGGGTTCGTCGCCGGCTTCGTGTCGAGGCGCACGTCAATGTTCGCCGTGCCGTGCGCAGCGCCTACCGTTAGGCTGCTTGGATCCGCGCCTAACAACTTGGCGGCGGCGGCCTGGCTGACGAAGAACACGGCCGGGCCGCTCGGCGTGGGGGTCGCGTTGTCGTTGAGGAACGTCTGCGGGCGCGTGAGGAAACCGCGAATCTGCTCGGGGACGCTGTCGAGCGTCGCGACGGCGATTGCCGTCGCACCTTCGAGCCCCATGCCGCGGCGCGCGGCGCGCAGAAATCGCGTCCACCCGCCGTGGGCCGTGAACACGACGAACTTGCCCTTGGCGTCTGCTTGGCCGATGCGTGCGCTGTCGGCCATATCGCCGCCGAACACCACCGGCACGTTGGACGCGGTGGCCGGCTGCCGCGACAAGACGACGAAGTCGGTATTCGCGGCGAGCTTCGTATCGCCGGCGACGATCGACGATGTCGAATCGACGGAGCGCGTCTCGAGCGGAATGGTCTGGAAATACGTGCCGTTGTCGCCGGCGGGCTTGAGGCCCATCCGCTTGATCTCGCTCGCGATGTAATCGGTGCCCTTCACGTTGCCGGGCGCACCCGCCTCGCGGCCCTGCATCGAGTCATCGGAGAAGATGTAGAGCCGCGTCATGAGGTCGGCGGCACTGATGGGACCCGTCGTCGGCCGCGGCGCGTGCTTGAGCGGCAGCGTAACCGGCGGCAGAGGGACGACCCCGCCTTCCGGTGCATCCGGCGCCGCGGCCTGCTGGGCCGACAGCGAAACCGGAACCGCGAGGGCGAGTGCGATTCGAGTGAGAAACGATCTCATGTCGCGAATGGGGAACGAGGAGTGGCAGCCGCTCGGGGGAGGCGCCTATGTGGTCAGGGGCAGGCTGGAAATATGACGGTGGGCGCAGGGGCAAGCCAGACCGCGCAACAGGCGTCAGGTGCGCGCGAGGCGCCATCGGATGTGTTGGACACCGGCGCCTGCCGGGCGTTGCCGGAGCGCCTTGAGGAGCTGCGGCTCCATGAGCGAGAGCTCCTGCATCCAGGCGTTGGTCGCCACGTCCACGAACAAGGTGCCGTCGCGGGTGACCATTCGTGCGGCGGTCACGGCGGCGATCTGTTCGCCCACGAGGTGCGGCCACTCATCGACGATCGAGGCTTGCTCGATGCGCTCGGTGAGGCCGGCACGCTCGAGAAACCCGGCGAGCGCCTTGCCTAACGGTTCGGGCGGTCCCTTGCGCGACGTCATGCGCTCTCGCTCCGCACGGCGCCGGCCGAGATCTGATAGCGCGCGAGGCGCGTGAGCCGCGCCGGAATGTCGTCGGCGCGCGGCACGGCCAGCATCGTCTGGCCGCTGCCCTGGGCGACGAGCAGCTCGAGAATGCGCGCGGCGCGACGCCCATCGAGCTCGGCGAAGGGGTCGTCGAGCAGGATCACCGGCTCGCTCCCCGATGCGGCGCGTCGCGTGGCCGACTCGAGCAGCCGCAGTGCGATCGCCGCGGTGCGCTGCTGCCCGGCCGAACCGAAAGCGCGCAGGTCGCGGCCGCCGAGGGTGAACGACAAGTCATCGCGGTGCGGACCGGCGTGCGTCAGGCCGCGCCGGATGTCGCCGCCGCGGTTGCGCGCGAGGGCGTCGCGGAGCGCCGCTTCGGGGTCGTCCGGTTCGCCGATGCTGCTCGCGTAGGACAGGTCCGCCGGCGCACGCTCGCCGATGGCGGCGCAGAGCTCGGCGTATCGCGCGCGTTGGGCGAGCGTCCAGTCGCGGCGCGCGCGCCAGAGCACGGCGCCGTGTTCGGCGAGCGGCGCCTCCCACACCGCGACGCTCTGCTCCTGCCGGGCGCCGGCGACGCCCGGCCGGCGCATCGCGGCGCTCCGTTGGGCGAGCGCGGCGCGGTAGCGTTGCAACGCCGCGAGGTACGGGCGCGAGCTCAGCGCGAGCATCATGTCCAGGAAGCGCCGCCGCGCGCCGGGCGCCCCGGCCACGATCTCCGCGTCGCGGGGCGAGAACAGCACGGCGGGGAAGGCGCCTAACGCATCGGTCAGGCGCGGGCGCTCGTTGCCGTCCACCAGCACGCGCTTGCGTTTGCCAGCGCGCTCGAACCCCGCCGAGACCGTGCGGTGCGGCGCGTTCGCCATCTCGGCCGCGACGTAGAAGCCCGCCGTGTCGAACCGGACGAGCTCCGCGTCGCGCGCGCCTCTGAACGAGCGCAGCAACTGGAGATAATGAATGGCCTCGAGCAGGTTGGTTTTGCCCTGGCCGTT
>DATJET010000105.1:0-24563 GCA_035496295.1 Gemmatimonadaceae bacterium | reverse complement strand
TAGAAGGTCGGCACGGACTCCTGCAGCACGTCGCGCACGGCGCCGCTGGAGGCGTCCGCCACGCGCAGCGTCTCGTGCTTGTGGTCGCGCGACGTGGACACGAACGCGAGGTGCGACCCGTCGCCACTCCATTCGACGTCGGCGAACTGGCGTCCGCAGAGGATGTGATCGCACGTCGTCGACCGATGCTGATCCGGCGCCATCTGCAATCTGATCACGCGCGGGCCGTTGAGGTCGATGATCACACGCTGAATCGTCGAGATGACACTGTCGCCCGGCAGTGGATACTTCCATTGCTCGAGCACCGGGTGACCGACGCGCGTCTCGACCAGGTACATCTCGCCCACGCCTCGCTGATCCTGCTGGAAGGTCGCGATCTTCTTCGAGTCGTCGGACCACGCGAGCACCGGGCGGTCGCTCTTGGTCCAACCAGCATTATCGGTCGCGTAGCCGAAATCCTTCACGCCATCGGTGGTGAGTTGTCGATCGGTACCGGTTGCCAGGTCGCGCACCCACAAGTTGTCGTTGCGGATGAAGGCCGCGAGTTTACCGTTAGGCGACACCACACTGGTGGTCACATCGGCGCCAGCTTTCTGCGCAGTGCATCGATTGCCGGCGACGTCGCACGTAAAGGTGTGGTGCGCGTCGCCAGTCTCGAACGTGATGGACCGGCCGTCGGCCGACAGATCGAAGCGCATGAACGGCAGGTGCCACGCATCGTATGGGCGGCCGGCGGCGGCCGAGAGCGCCGAAGCGACACGTTCCTGATCGAAGGCGCGCGTGCGCGTGTGACGCGCCGCATCGACCATCACGAACTCATAGCCCTTGGGTGTCGAATTCCGGTACCAGAACTTGTCACCGGGAAGCCATGCAACGCGCACCGTCGCGCCAGACACGAGCGGTGCGGTGTTCCAGGCGAGCAGCTTCTCGGCCCGGGCGTAGTCTGCGGCGGTGACGGAGGGCGCGGGCGCGGAAAGCGGCGCGGCTTGTTGGGCGGGAGCGGACGGTGCGAAGATGAGTGAGGCGAGCAGGAGGCGCGCGCAAGGATGCATCAGAAATCCTCGGGAGATCGAGGTGAAAGGGAGCGGTTTCGCGTGACACGCTTAGCAGGCCGACGCCCACAATACGCCGACACGCCGTTTGGCGATGAGCGTGATCGACGGGGCGAACGCATAGAAAGGATCACAACGACAATGTGACAAATGGCCTTGCTGGCTACGAAGCACATGGTCATGATGATTGGCCGCGCAGCCGGGGAATAGTCCCGGTCGCTGGAGGCGAGCCTGGCTCGAAAGGTCGGGCGAGTGGGACGGGAAGCCTTCAAGGCGTTGGTATGCATGTGGCGCGTTCGCACTCCAGTGTAGCGGGAGCGCGGGTCGACTATCGATTCACGGGGTGCGGTGTTGCGCTTCGTGACAGGAGTCACCGAGTGGGAGCGAATACGGCCCAGGTTGGCGCGCTGCGCGGTAGATTGGCACTGGCACGTTCGGTGCTCGAAACCCTGTCGGGTTCGATACCGAACCCGAGTTTCTAGTGCCGAAGTGGGCCTCGGACCGCGATGCAGCGGCGGTGCTCGCCGAATGGCGAGGCAAGTAGACCGGGGCCTCGGTATCCGCCTGCTGGGGACTGCATGCTTCCGGTTGCAAACCCGAAGGTCATCTACAAGTCGCTACTCGACGGCGAAGCGGTGCTCTTCTCGACCGAAGAAGAGGTGTACTTCGGTCTCAACGAGGTGGGGGCGCGCGTATGGGAACTCCTTCCGCCGGCCACCAACTCGTTGGACGAGCTCTGCGCGGCTCTTGCCGTGCAGTACCCCGACGCGGATCCGGCCATGATACGAGCCGATGTGATGGAGCTCATAACGGAGCTCTCGAACAATCGGCTAGTCATTCCGCACGGTAGCGAGCGGACGCATGAGCAGAGTGACGAGACTCCTTCACAAACTGGCCACACTGAGTCCGCGAGAGTGGGTTGACCTCCTGCAGGCGCAGGTCGCCCTTCTCGCAGCGCAAGTGTCGGTTTGGACGCGGCCCACGGGACGACTCGTGAGCCCCGCTGGCTCGCGCGATGACGCCGTCTCTCAGTCTTCTTCTGCGTCTGCCTTAATGGGCCGGGCTCAGCAGTTGGGTTTGGCTGTGAGCCGGGCCGGGGACTATGGAATGTTCCGACCCCTGTGCCTGGTCCGCGCCGTGGCTCTCCACAAAATGCTCGAGCGACACGGGATTCGCGGAAGCCGTATTCGCATCGGCGTCCGGATGCGGCGGGGGCGCTTTGGCGCGCATGCGTGGGTCGAGTATGGCGGCCGCGTCGTAGGCGACAACATCGAGCACGTCGGGTCGTTCGCCGAGCTGGCGGAAGTCCATCTGGTGGACGCGCCATGACCGCGATCCTTGGCGTGTTCTCGTCCGGTGGCGACAAGCGGACACCATCGGAGACGGTTGGGCGGCGCATGCTCGAAGCGATGCGTGCGCGCGGCATCGAGGTCAGCGAGATCCGCTCCTTCGATGGCGCGATGGTGGCGGCATCGCGGCATGTCTGGGAATGCGCGCCCGATCTCGCCGGCGAGACGCTCATCTTGGAATGGGATGGTCTGGTGGTGGCGGCCGACGCGTCGCTCTATTACCGCGCCGACCTGCGATCCGCGTTAGGCAGATGCGGCGTGATGCCGCAGGGCGATGACCCGGCGCACCTGGTTGCGGCGGCGTATCGCGCCTGGGGCGACGACTGCGCCGAGCGTCTCGAGGGCGACTTTGCCTTCATCGTGTGGAACAGGAAAACCGGCCGCGTGTGCGCGGCGCGGGATTTCGCCGGCAAACGGACGCTCGCGTACGCGCAGTTAGGCGGTACCCTCGTGATCGCATCGACGGTCAGCGGCGTGCTGGCGCACCCCGAGTGTCCGGCCGAGCTCAATCTCGCGGCGATTGCGGCGACGGCGAGCGGCATGTTCGCCGCGGGGCACGAAACCGCATACACGGCCGTCCAGACGGTGCCCGGGGGCTGGACCCTGGTGCGACGAGCCGAGCAGCGTGCCGAGCTCTTCCGTCACTGGATCCCGCCGGTTGCGAATGACCGCGGTCGGAGCGGCCCGTCGTTCGTCGATGGTGCGCTGCAGCTGCGCGAGCTGTTGGAGCGAGCCACGTTGGAGCGCATGCCGGCGCAGGGACGAGCTGCGGTATGGTTGAGTGGTGGTTGGGATTCCTCCGCCGTGTTTGGCGTCGCAAAGCAGGTTCTGCAGGAGCGCGGTGACAAGCGGTTGGTGCTGCCGGTTTCGATGAGCTATCCGGCAGGCGATCCCGGGCGTGAAGACGAGCTCATCCAGAGCATTGCCGACTGGTGGGACGCGGAGGTGCACTGGGTGCGCATCGGCGATGTCCCGTTCTTCGAGCGACCCGCGCACCGCGCCGCGCGTCGCGACGAGCCATTCGCGCACGCGTTCGAGATGTGGCATCGCGCACTGGCACGCGGAACGCGCGCAGTCGGTGCACGAGTGGCGTTCGATGGAATGGGAGGCGATCAGCTCTTCCAGGTGTCCGAAGTGTATTTCGCGGATCTGCTCCGCACCGGACACTGGATCGAGCTCGCGCGCGATTGGCGCGCACGGGGCGGCGGGTTCGGCGTGCGCGATGCCCGCGAGTTCGTACGCACGGTGCTGGATCCGTTGGTCAGCGAACGAGCGCGCCGTGCGATCACGGTGTTGCGCCGCGGGCGTCGCCCAACGGGCTATCTCGAGCGGCGTCCACCATCGTGGATTCGTCGTGAGTTCGCGAAGGAGCACCAGCTCGAGGAGCGCGAGCGTGCATTTGCGCCACAGCGGGGGCGCGTCAGTTGCGCTGCGTTCGAGACAGAATGGTATCTCTCGCATGCGTACTTTCCCCGAGTGTTTGGGGCAGTCGCGGGCTTTGCGCTCGAGGAAGGTGTGATTTCGCGCTCGCCACTCTACGATCGGAGAGTGATCGAGTTTGCCGCGACGCGTCCGCGCTGGGAGCGCGCGACGGGTCGCGAGACGAAGTTGCTGTTGCGGCGCGCTGTTCGGGGGTTGGTGCCTGATGGTGTGTTAGCACCGCGCGCGGCGCGCACGGGCGTGACGTCCGGTTATTTCGATGATTCGATGCGCAAGCACTTCCCGGGCCTGTCGAACG
Source organism: Gemmatimonadaceae bacterium (assembly GCA_035496295.1). Lineage (GTDB taxonomy): Bacteria > Gemmatimonadota > Gemmatimonadetes > Gemmatimonadales > Gemmatimonadaceae > JADGGM01. The sequence continues at coordinate 20,424 of DATJET010000105.1, read as the reverse complement.
GCCTCATGCAAGACTCCGCATTGCGAGACGTTGGAATAATCGATGCAGAGGAATTTCAGCGTTGGTCCGATTATTACGTACGAAATGGTGGCCAGCAACTCGGTGTAACGTTGCTTTTCACTTTGCAGACGGAGCTGTGGTTGCGTTCGCGCGTTCGCCCGATTGATGCATTGGTTGGTGAGTTGGACACCGCGCGCGAAACAGTTGGACGGAGTTAGATTCGATCGTTGTCGTGCAGTATGCTCGACGGCCATGAGGGCCGTACTTCCGCTGGGCAAGCCGCCCGGCCACACGACACAGGGAGGCGTCGCGTGTATCAGAAACCGAAAGTGGAGCGCTTCGGGACGTTCCGGGAGCTCACGCAGATCGGTCTGCAGGGTTCCTCAGATGGTTTCACCATCTGTGGTATCGGCGGAACCGGCAACAACTTCTGCGGGACCCCCGACAACCCGTGTCCTAGGACGGGTTCCTAACGCTTCACCCGGGGAGGCCGTCGATCTCCTGGCGGCCTCCCTGGTTCCCCCTTCTTCGCATGCCCGACTACTCGATCTTCGGCGGGTGTCTGCGCTCCGAGATCGTCTTTCCCGAGCTTCGTGAGTCGTCGGACGTCGCGCCTAACTGGACGTTTTCCGCGCGAACCAGCGCGTCCGCCGTCGAGTCCGCCGAGTCGTTAGGCGAGCTCGAGGTGACACCGACGTGTCGCGTGCGCATGTCGCGCCACGCACGGGGCTACCGGCTCGCGTACGACGATACCGGCATCTACGATGTGTCGCGCGATGGGCGCACCATCGTGTGGACGAGCGGGCCGAATCCGGCACAGACGGCCGTGCGCGCCGACGTGACCGGCCGCGTGCTCGCGACCGCGCTCCACGCGGCTGGATTGCTCTGTTTGCACGGGAGCGCGGTCGCGCTCGATGGCGGCACCATCGCGTTTCTCGCGCCCAAATTCCACGGCAAGTCGACGCTCGCGATTGCGCTGGCGCGCGCCGGCGGACGCCTGGTCACGGACGACGTGCTGCCGGTCGAGTTAGGCACGACGCCCACCGCGGTTCCCGGCGTCCACCAGATCAAGCTCTGGGATGACACGGCCGCGTTGTTCGGCGTCTCGCGCGACGGCGTGGAGGCCGGCGAAAAGCACCTCGTGCACGATTTCTCGGACACGGCACTCATGACCGACCGGTCGCCGCTGGCGGCGTGCTACCTGTTGGCGCCGGTGACGGGCGATCAGACGCCCGATGCGGCCGCGGTGCGCACGAAACTCGGCGACATGGTTTCGGCGCTCGCGCTCGTGCGACAAGCGACGTTGGGCGCTCTGTTAGGCGGCAGCGAGGCCGGCGTCGTGTTCGACCGCGCCGTGTCGCTCGCCAAAGCGGTTCCGGTGTATCGCCTCGACGTCGTGCCGGGTCTCGAGCGCGTCCCGGAGGTCGTCTCGCAGCTCCTCGCGTGGCACGGCGCACGCACGCCCATGGCGGCGGCGTGACGGAAACCGCGACGCCGACGCCGCTGCAGGCGCCGGTGCCCGCCGCCGCGCGGCCGGTGTCGGTCGTCCTCGACGGCCTCGGCAAGCGCTTTCCCGTGCGGCGCGGCTGGATGCAGATGATGCGGCATCCGCGGCGCATCACGTACACGCCGGTGCTGCAGAACGTGAGTGCCGAGGTGTACGAGGGCGAGTTCTTCGGCCTGCTCGGGCCTAACGGAGCGGGCAAGACCACGTTGTTCAAGATTCTGGCGACCCTGGTGCTCCCGGACACCGGAACGGCGAGCATCGCCGGATTCGACATCATCCAGGAAGCGCCGAAGGTGCGGCGCGTTCTCGCGCCGGTGATCGCCGATGAGCGCAGCCTCTATTGGCGCCTCTCGGCGCGTGAGAACCTCGAGCTGTACGGCGTGCTGCAGGGCCTCGACCGCCGCGCGGCCGGTGAGCGCGCGGATGATCTGCTGCGCGTCGTGGGCCTCGATGATACGGGCATCAAGATCGTCGCCTCGTTCTCGTCTGGCATGAAGCAGCGGTTGCTCATTGCGCGCGCGCTCATCGGCGGCCCGCGCGTGCTGCTGCTGGATGAGCCAACGCGCAGCCTGGATCCGATTTCGGCGCGGCAATTTCGCGCGTTCCTGCGAGAGGAGATTGCCGGTCGTCAGAAGTGCACCGTGCTGCTCGCGACGCACAACACGGAGGAAGCGCTCGAGCTGTGCGACCGTGTGGCCGTGCTCGATCATGGGCGCATGCTCGCTACCGGTACGGCAGCGCGCCTCGCGCGCGAGAACGGTGACGAGCGATATCGTTTGTGGATGCGCGATCCGCGTCAACCGGGGATCGCGGCGCTGGTCGAGCGCGGCGTCGCTCGCGACGTCGAGGTGCGCGGAGTGGACGACGACGGCTGGTCGATTCTCGAGATGGAAATTCCGGGCGGACCCGACCGCGCCGCGCAGGTGCTGGCCTTCCTCACCGAGCAGAACATCCCGATCTCGCGGTTCGAACGCGTGACGCTGTCGTTGGCCGATCTCATCCAGCGCATCGTGGAGCGACAGGATCGCTCGGAGGCCGCGGATGCGTGAGTGTTGGGCGTTGATCGTCGCCAGTTGGAAAACGGCGCTGAGCTACCGTCTGTCGATGGCGTTTTCGCTCGTGTCGCTCATTGTCGGGATCGTGCCCGTGTACTTCGTCGCCCGTGCGTTGCAGACGACGATGGCGAAGTCGATCGAGCTGCAGGGCGGCGAGTATTTTGCTTTCCTGCTCATCGGCATGATCGCGCTCACGTTCATCATGACGGCGGTGAACGCGATACCGGGGGTGATCACGAGCGGCATCGCGACCGGGACGCTCGAAGCGCTCCTCAGCACGCGCGCGTCGCTGCCCGAGCTCGTGTCCGGCCTCATCGGCTACAACTTCATGTGGACGGGGCTCAGGAGCGTGGTCATGCTGGCGGCCGGTCTTGCGTTAGGCGTCCACCTGGTGTGGAGCGCTTGGCTGCCGACGCTGTTCATCATGGCGCTCATCGTGCTCGCGTACCTGCCGTTCGGCATCTTCGCCGCGGCGCTCCAGTTGGCGTTCCGGACGGCCGGGCCGCTGCCCTCGGCGGTCCTCGTTGCGTCCAGTTTTCTGGGCGGCGTGTACTATCCGACCCATGTGATGCCATCGTGGCTGCCCCGTTTGTCGGACGCCATCCCCCTGACGTACGGCCTGCGCGCCCTGCGCATGACGTTGTTGGAAGGGATTCCGTTCAGCGCCGTCATTCCCGACGTGGCGACCTTGATCGGTTTCGTTCTGTTCCTCACGGCGCTGAGTCTGTTCGCGCTCACGGAGGCGTTGCACTACGCTCGTCGCAGCGGAACGCTTGCCCAGTACTGACGCCGTCCCGTTCGTGGATGACGCGCTCGGGGGACGTGCCTTGTCCGCCGAAGCCAGAGTGCTCCTGCTGAGTGCGGGCGGTCCGGAAAACGACGAGCGGTTGCGCGAATTATCGAGCGGTCCGCTGGACTGGGAACGGCTCTGCGCCCTCGCCACGCGCGAGCGCGCGGAGCCCGTGCTGTACGAGCGACTGCGGACCGTGTCCGCGCGGCGCGGCAGGCTCCCGGCCGGCGCGGCACCGCTCGAGCGGCTCGCGCGCGTGTCGCAGTTCCGCATGATGCACCTGGAGCAGCGGTTAGGCGAGTCGCTGGCGGCGCTGGCGCGCGAGCGGATCGAGGCGATGCTGCTCAAGGGCGCGGCGCTCGCGCTCACCGTGTACGGCTCTTTCGTTAGGCGCCCGATGTCGGACCTGGATCTGCTGCTGCGGGGCGGCAGCGCGGTGGCCGGTCGCGCGCGCGCGACCCTCCTGACCTCCGGGTGGGTGACCACCGAGCTCGAGCAGCTGCGCGAATTCTTCGAGGGGCACCAGCATCTGCCGGCGCTCGAGGATGCGCGGGGCACGGGCGTGCAGCTCGAGCTGCACACGGCGCTCTTTTTCGAGGGGCATCCGTTCCGCCTGTCGCCCGAGGACATCTGGTCGCGCGCCACGCCGATCATTGCATTCGGCCAGCGCACCAGCGTGCCGTCGGTGCACGACCAGTTGCTGCACCTGTGCCTGCACTTCGCGTGGTCGCACATGATGGCGACCGGCGCATGGCGCGCGTTCCGCGATCTGCACACGTTGATCGCGACGGGCGATATCGGGTGGGACGATTTCGTCCAGCTCGCGAAGCTGAGCCGCGGCGGCACCTGCTGCTACTGGACGTTCCGGCTGGCGCACCGGTTGTCCGGCGTGCGCGTGCCGGCGCCCGTGCTGGAGGCGCTCAAGCCGCCGATCCCCGAGTTCGCACTCCAGCGGCTGGAGCGACACTTCGCGGCGAATCTGTTTCCCACGGAGTCCGTGTGCCCGTCGGTGGCGATGGCGTGCACGATGTGGCGCGTGGGCGTGCGCCCCAAGTGGAGCGGGCACGGCACGGTGCGTCCGTGGGACCGAACCGACGATCTGTTGTTCGACGAAACGACACGGATGTCGGGGCCGCGGCGGCTGGCGGAGCACATGCGCAACGCGCGCGGGTGGGCGAGATACGCGCGCGCGGTGCTCAGGGGCTAGCCTACGGCGTCGTCGTTTCGGGTTTGCCGTTGGCGTCGAGGAACGTCACGTCGCCTAACGCAAGCTGTCGCACGCCGGCCTCGATCTTCGACCGGTCCCCAACCACCACCCAGATCTCGCGATCCGGTTGGATGAACGCCGACACCGCCTTGGCGATGTCCTGCGGCGACAGCGCGCGGATGCGCGACTCGTACGTCTGGTAATAGTTGTCGGGTAGTCCGTACGTCGCGATCTCGGAGAGCGCGCCCCGAACGGCGCCGCCGGTTTCCCACCGGCCGGCCAGCGTCAGCGTCTGCCGATCCTTCGCGCCCTGGACCTCGGCGGCACTGAGCGGACGCGAGGCGGCGATGTCGTGCAGCTCCTTCACCAGCTCGCCTAACGATTCCTTGGTCTTGTCCGTCTGGACCGGCGCGTAGATGAACCACGGGCGCTGGCCGCGCGCATCCTGCGCGAACGCGAACGAGCCGTACGACCAGTGCTTGTCCTCGCGCAGGTTCATGTTGATGCGCGAGCTGAACGAGCCGCCGAACGCGTCGTTGAGCGTCTCGAATGCGAGCTCGTCGGGATTCGCCGTCGGTGCGATCAGCGAGCCGCCGATGATGATCGACTGCTCGGCGCCGGGCCGGTCCAGAATGTACACCTTGGTTTTCGCGGGACCCGGCACCGTCGCGATGTTTTCGGCGGGAATGTCGCCAGGTTTCCAATCCTTGAATGCGCGTTCGAGCTTGGGCGTGAGCTCCGCCATGGTGATGTCGCCGACGACCACCAGCGTGGCGTGGTTCGGCTTGAACCACGTGCGGGCGAACGTCGCGAGATCGTCGCGCGTCATCGCGCGCACGGATTCCTCGGTGCCGCTGCCGGTGAGCGGTTGCGAGTAGGCGTGTCCGGCGCCGTATAGGAGCGCCGGCACCACGCGCAGGGCGAGGCCCGTGGGCTCGACTTTTTCCTGCTGGATGTTGGCGAGCGTCGCCTGCTTTTCGCGCGCGAGGTCGCCGGCGGGGAACGCCGGATGGAGAATGACGTCCGAGTAGAGCGACAGCGCAGGGTCGAGCTTGTCGCGCAGGACCGAGAGCGACACTGTTGCCACGTCGAGGCCGGCCTGCGCACTGAGATCGGCGCCGAGGGAGGCGAGGGCGTCGCTGATTTGCGGAGCGGAGCGCGTGCTCGTGCCTTCGTCGAGCATCCGCATGGTCATCGACGACACGCCCGGTGCGTTAGGCTTGTCGGCGGCGAAGCCGGCGTCGAGCAGCATCGACATCCGCACCATCGGGATGGTCGTGCGATGCGCGAGCACGACCTTGAGTCCGTTGGACAGCGTCGCGTGCTCGGCGGGCGGGAGCGGGGCGTCCGGGGGCGTGCCCACATCGGGGAAGGTCTTGCGATCCACGCCGCCGCTGGCGGCCGCGAAATCCGGGAACGGGACGACGTCGAGCACGTAGACGCCGTCGCTCAGCCAGCGTTGGGCCGCGCCGCGCAGGTCGGCCAATGTCGCGCGCTGCACGCGGTCGAAGTCGACTTGGTATTGGTCGGGATTGCCGGTGAAGGTCTGGCCGCGCGCGAGAATGTCCGACGTACCGCCGAAACCACCGATGCGCTCCATGCGCCGAACGAAGTCGGCTCGATACTCCGTCTTCACTTCGGCGAGCTCGGCCGCCGTTGGACCGTTGCGAATGAACGCGGTGACCTCCTCGTCCACCGCGCGCTCCACATCGCCGAGGTTTCCGTTAGGCTGCGCCGTCGCGATGATGTTGAACTGGCCGGCGATTTCGCGCGCCGCCACGTACGCGAACGCGTCTGTCGCGATGCGGTCGCGGTAGACGAGGCGTTTGTACAGGCGCGACGACTTGCCCGAGCCGAGGATGTCGGCGACCAGGCCGAGGTAGGTGGCGTCGGCAGAGCCGAATTCGGGGACGTTCCAGATCTGATAGAGGCGCGCCTGCGGGACGCGGTCCTCCATGATCTGGTGGTGCGCCCCGGTCATCTTCGCGATCCACGTGCCCTGCTTGGTGATCGGCGGCCCGGGCGGGATGTCGCCGAAGTACTGTTGCACTTTCTGGTGCGCGGTTTCGACGGTCATGTCGCCGGCGATGGACAGCGTGACGTTGGCGGGCCCATAGTAGGTACGGAACCAGTTTTTCACGTCTTCGAGCGACGCGGCGTCAAGATCGTCCATCGAGCCGATGACCGAGTGGGAATACGGATGGCCGGCTGGATACGTGTTCTCGGGAATGATCACGTCGGTCTTTCCGTAGGGCTCGTTTTCACCCTGGCGCTTCTCGTTCTGCACGACGCCGCGCTGCAGGTTGAGGCGCGCCGTGTCGATCGCGCCTAACAGATGACCCATGCGATCCGATTCGAGGAACAACGTGCGATCGAGCGCCGTCACCGGCACGGTCTCGAAGTAGTTGGTGCGATCGTCGTTCGTCGTGCCGTTGAGGTCCGTGGCGCCTAACGCTTCGGCGGCGGGGATGTAGCGATCGTTGTGGTTCTCGCTGCCGGCGAACATCAAGTGCTCGAACAGGTGCGCGAACCCGGTCTTGCCGATGATCTCGTTCTTCGAGCCGACGTGATACCACAGATTCACGGCGACGATCGGCGCTTTGTGGTCTTCGTGCACCAGCACCGTGAGTCCATTGCCGAGCACGAACTTGGTGTACTTGATGTCGGGAACGCCCGGGGTAGCTCGTGACGGAGCGGCAGCGGGAGCCGGGGGCTGCTTCGTGGAGGGCTGATTTTGCGCCGCAGCGATGACCGGAGCTGCGCACAGTGCGGCGGCAAGGGCGGCTGAACGAATCACGTGCATGGGAACAGCCTCGAAGCCAAGGGAGATCGCGATCCGGCACCAGACGCGATCATGATTCCGCCTGGCTCGTTTCTCAAGGGCGGGTGCGCCCAACGGGCGATTTCTAACGGTTTGCGGACAGATCAGGCGGGGCGGTCTCAGGCGGTCGGCCGCGCACTCACTCGCTCAGGCTGTGCGCGGGATGGACGCGTGCCGCGCGCCAGCAGGGAATGAGCGCGGCGGCGATGGACGCGGTGATGAGGAGGGCCGCGACCATCACCAGCGTGGCGGGATCTCCAGCCGGCACGCCGTACAGGACCGCTGCGAGCAGCCGCGCGAACGCCACGGCGCCGCCGACGCCGATGACGACGCCGATGGTCGTTAGGCGTACGGCGCCGCCGGCGACGTACGACACGATGGCTCGCCGGCTCGCGCCCAGCGCCATGCGCACGGCGAGCTCGCGGCGACGCTGCGAGACACCGTAGGCGACCACGCCGTACAGGCCGACGACCGCGATCAACACGACGATGATCGCGAACGTGTTCACGACGTCGGCGATGAGCCAGAATGGAGAGATGTGCCGCGCCTCCATTTCGCGCATGGTCAAGACCGTTCCTACCGCGGCGCGCGGATCGACCCTCGCAACCGCAAGGCGTATCGGCTCGCGCATCGCCCCCGGATCGCCGGCGGTCCAGACCTCGAGGTCCATCGCCGTGGACGGCGCCTGGGCGGCGGCGCGATAGATCTCGTTGCGCAGCGACTCATCCAATCCGCCGTGGTGGACGTCGGCCGCTACGCCGACGATGGTCCACGGAACCGAATCGATGGTAATCGTTCGTCCTGACGGATCGGCGTTGGGCCAGAGGTGCGACGCCATGTAGTGGTTGATCACCGCGACCCGCTGCGCGCTCGTGTCCGCCCGGTCGCGCGCGTCGATGCTGCGGCCGCTCAGGATGCGGATACCCATCGCGCGGAAGTAATCGGCCGTGATCCGCTGGTCGTTGGCCGTGAGCGGGCTGCCGTTAGGCTGTGGCGGACGCCCAGGCACCGAGAAAGTGGTACCCCACCAATTGTTGCTCAGCGGCGTGGTGCTCGTGACGCCGGCCGCGAGGACGCCCGGCACATTTCGCAGGCGGGCGTCGAGTCTCGAGACGAAATCGCGCGCACTGCTGTCGGATGTCCCGCGCGGCAGCGACAGCTGCATGGTGAGTACGTGATCGAGGCGGACGCCCGGGTCGCCGTTGACCATGTTGCGCGCACTGCGGGTGAGGAGAGCCGCCGCACTGAGCACGATGATCGCGACGCTCACTTCGACCACGACGAGGGCTGCGCGCAGCCGCGTTCCGTGCGCATCGCCGGCGGAGCCCCGCCCGCCGCCGGCCAGCACGGCAGACAATGGTGTGCGGGTGGCGCGCAGCGCGGGCAGGAGCGCGAAGAGCAGCGTCACGGTGATGCACAGCGCGAGTGTGAACACCAGCGCGCGGCCGTCCACCCGCACGAAGGCCAATCCCGGTGCGTAGCGCGCCATCGAAGGCGGCATGATGCCGGAGGCGGCGCGAATGCCCCACGCGGCGAACCACACGCCTAACGCAGACCCCGCGAGCGAGACGAGCAGCGCCTCGGTCAGCAGATGACGGGCGAGCCGGCCGCGCCGCCCGCCGAGTGCGGCGCGGAGCGCCATTTCGCGCCGCCGCGCCGACGTTCGCGCCAACGACAGGTTGGCGGCACTCACGCACGCTGCGACGAGAACGAGCGCCACCGCGACGGCAAAGATCCGGATGAGCGTGATGGTATCGTCGTTGTGGAACGCGTTGATGGGACGCGGAACCAGCACCCAGCCCGCATCCGACTGGGGCGACTCACTCGCCATCTGCATGCTGATGCGCTCGGCTTCCCGTTGGGCATCGGCCACCGAGGCGCCGGCGGCGAGACGCCCGAAGATGTCGAGATAGCGTGAGGCATGGTCATTGGCACTCGCGGCGGTCATCACGAGCGGCGTGTAGAAATCGACTCCTTCGGGAAACGCGATGCCTTTCGCCAACACGCCAACCACACGGCGCGGCACGCCATCGAGCATGACCGTCGTGTCCAGGACGCCGCGGCTGCCGTGGAATCGATCGCGCCAGTAGTCGTACGATAGAATGGTCACGCCATCGCGACCCGGCGTTCCGGCGTCGCGCGTGAAGCCCCCGCCTAACGCGAACGGCGCGGCCACGAGCGCAAAGAGGTTCGGTGTGACGCGGTAGCCGGTCACGAGATCGCTCGGCGCGTCGGCGTGCCCGTTGAGCGCGGCGCGCCACAGCTGCGCCGCGCCCACGGCAGACAACGTCGTCGCGCGCTCGCGCAGCGCCGCGAGCGCGGCGGGCGACGCGTTGTCGCACGTTGGGCATTCGTGCGGCGAGCGCTGGACGACCCACACCAGATCATGTTCGGGCAACTGGGGAAAGGGGCGGCCGAGGACGTGGTCGCCGAAGCTGAACACGGCGGTCGACGCGCCGATGCCAAGAGCCAGGGTGATGGTGGCCGTGAGGGCGTACGCCGGACTATGTCGCAAGCTGCGGATCCCATGCCGCAGGTCCTGCGCGAGCTGCTCGAGCCAGGTGGGGCGCCAGACGGCGCGAACTTCTTCCGCGACGAGGGTGGCGTTGCCGAACCGTCGACGCGCTGTTGCCGCCGCCTCCCCGCTCGCGCCGGCGCTGGACCGCGCGACGTCCTCGGCTTCGAGCTCGAGGTGATCGGCGATTTCGCGCCGAATGTCATCGTCGCCGGGCGTGGCGGGCGTGCGGAACGGCCAGCGCACGGTCACGTCTCCGGCGCCGGCTGCATGACGCGGCCGATCGCGCGCACGAGGGCCTCCCACCGCGACTCCTGGGTGCGGAGCTGGCGGCGGCCGGCCGCGGTTAGGCGATAGAACTTGAGCTCGCGCGTGCGGCCGGGCGCGGTTTGCCAGCGCGAGGCAATCCAGCCGCTGCGCTCGAGGCGGTGGAGCGCGGGGTAGAGCGAGCCGTGTTCGACGACGAGCACTTCGCGCGTGGTCTGCTGGATGTGTTTGGCGATGCCGTGCCCGTGCGCCGGGCCGAACAGCAGCGTCTTGAGGATGAGCATGTCGAGCGTGCCCTGGAGGAGCTCGATCTGTTCGCGTGTCGCAGGCATCGGCGTCGATGGTAGGCTGTCTACCATATCGATAGTAGACAATCTACCATCTGTCAACGCCCCATCGGAGCGCCACCGGCCGCCGCATCGCGCGGCGCGGGCGACGTCCAGCCGCGCGGTCGCTCTGGTGATTCGCGTGGCCGCGCTGCATTGTCTGCACGTGAACGGTGGTCCGCAGGTCACAGCTCACTTCAGCCCGGACGCGAATGTCATGAGTTCGTCGAAACGGAGAGGATATGTTGCCGGTATCGGTGCCGTCGTGGTGGCCGCGTTGGGCGCGGCCGCGCTGATCGGGGTCGGACAACGGCCAGCGCATGCGGCGCCGGCGCCCGTCCATGGTGCGACCGCAGGGTTGCGGTTCGAGATCACATTCCCGTCGTCGGCGTCGTCGGAGCCGCAAACCGGACACATCGTTCTCGTCGTCTCCAAGGACACGAGCGAAGAGCCGCGGTTTCAGTACCAGGTGTACGAGCCGAATGTGCAGCCCGGGTTCGGGCTCGATGTCGAGAGCCTGGCGCCGGGCAGACCGGCGGTGATCGATGGGTCGGTGTTCGGCTGGCCGCTCACGAGCGTCAACGATCTGCCCGCCGGCGACTACCGCGTGCAAGCCGTGCTCAACCGCTACGAGGCGTTTCACATGGCGTCGGGCCACACGTTGTGGCTTCCGCCGGACAAGGGTGAGGGCCAGCACTGGTTCTCGAAGCCGGGCAACTTCTACAACACGCCGGTGTCGGTGCACCTCGATCCGCGCACCGGCCAGACCGTTCGCCTAACGCTAGACAAGGTGATTCCTTCGATTCCAGCGCCGAAGGACACGAAGTGGGTGAAGTACGTGCGCATCCAGAGCGCACTGCTCTCCAAATTCTGGGGCCGTCCGATGTACCTCGGCGCCATCGTGCTCTTGCCGGCGGGCTTCGACGACCATCCGTCGGTGCACTATCCGCTGGCCGTGGACCAGGGACATTTTCCGACCGGCTTCCACAACTTCGATCCGAATCCGCCGGCGCCGGGCATGACCGGGCGCGACAGCGTGCGCGCCGCGTACGGTTACGATCTGTTCAAGCGATGGACGGGGCCGGGTTTCCCGCGGATGCTCGTGATGCAGATCCAGCACGCGAATCCGTACTACGACGACTCGTACGCCGTAAACTCGGCGAACCTCGGTCCGTACGGCGACGCGATTGTCCACGAGCTCATTCCGTACGTGGAGAAGCGGTTCCGCGGCATCGGCGCTGGGTGGGCGCGCACGCAATTCGGCGGGTCGACCGGCGGATGGGAATCGTTAGGCGAACAGATTTTCTACCCCGACGACTTCAACGGGACCTGGACGTTCTGCCCCGACCCCGTCGATTTCCGCCAGTACGAAACGATCGACATCTACGGCGACACAAGCGCGTACGTGTTCAACGCGCAGTGGAAGCGCACGCCGCAGCCGTCGGGTCGCAACTACCTGGGGCACTTGCTGACGACGGTCGAGAACGACAACCACTGGGAGTACGTGCAGGGTCGCAAGGGCCGGTCGAGCGAGCAGTGGGACATCTGGGAGAACGTGTGGGGGCCGCCGGACAGCGACGGCTACCCGAAGCCGCTCTACGATCAACTCACGGGACACATCGATCCGACCGTCGCCCGGTACTGGAAGGAGCACTACGACCTGCGGTACATCCTGGAGCGCGACTGGAAGACGTTAGGCCCGAAGCTCGTGGGCAAGATTCACATCTATAGCGGGACGATGGACAGTTGGCACCTGAACAACGCCGTGTACCTGATGCAGGATTTTCTGGACCAGACGAAGGATCCGTCCTACGCGGGTTCGATCGAATACGGCGACCGCTACGAGCACTGCTGGACGGGCGATTCGCAGCACTCGCTCGAGGTGGGATCGATGACCGTGTTCCAGCGGTTTCTGCCGGTGATGGCGCGGCACATCGTGGAGACCGCGCCGGCGGGAGCGGACACGGTGGGCTGGCGATACTAACGCGGCCGGATCAACTCTGCCGGAGCCGCTCCAACGACTGCGTTACGTTAGGCGGAACGAACAGGTTGTCGGAGATCGCGGCGATTTCTTCGGCTTCCTGCCACGCGCGCTCGAGGTCGGCGAGCTCGCCCTCGAACGCGCGCCGTTCGGCTTCTTCGTGGAGCGCCATCTCGAGCGCCAGACGGTATTCGCCGGGCAGGCCGTACAGGCCGTGCCTGATGAAGCTGGTCGACATGCTGTCGCGACCCCAGCGCCGGCCGGGCTCGCGCGGTCGCGTGTAGATGTGCGTGCTCTTCATGAGGCGGTCCATGAACGCGTCGGCGCTGCCGGCCCGCTCGATCTCGCCCACCGCGTCGGCGATCGCCTTCTTGTTGCCGCCGAAGCGGTTCACCTTGGGGATCACGATCGACGCGATGCGCTGCGCCTCGCGTCCCTCGAAGTGTGCTTGCCCGTTCTTGAAGCGGAGATCGATCGCGAGCCCGCCATCAGCGCCGCGACCCAGAGCAGTCTCGCCCAAATGACGCCGTCGCACGTGCACGACGCCCGTCTGCGACGTGTTGATCTTGGCCACGACCGCTTCGGGATTGCCGTTTATCGCCATCCCGGCCGCCCGCATCGCGATCCAGCCAATGCCGCCGATGACGCCAGCGTACGCGCCGAGCGCCACGATTCCGCCCACACCAACGACGGCACCGCCGGCAATGAGTAGCTGGCGACGCCGGCGCCGGCCGAACTGATCGCCGTAGCGCCATGCCGCGAACTCCGGCCGGAGTGGCTGGCCGATGCGCACCAACGTGGTACCGTCGCGGAGCTTGGCCAACCCGACGTTGTCGGTAGACACACGCCGTCGCGTATCACGAAACAAACGCTCGGCGGTCTCGATCGCCTCCCAGCGCTCCTCGAGAGGCGAGAGGTTCCAGCGCTCGCAGTGTGGACACACGACCCACAGGCGTCCCTTGGCCGCATCAAACGCGAGGCGCCTCCCAACCGGAAAGGTCTCCAGGGTCTCGTTGGAGCCGAGCGCCTTGTTGCAGAAGAGGCAGGTGGCGTACATGGGCTATTGGTATATACGCAAATACAGCCTGCAAAGTGTCCCGCAACAGTTGGCGGACCGGAGCGCATGTCCGGTAATGAGTTGGACGCCCAGCCACCTGGTGAGTTGCGAAGTCACCCCGTGAGGGGATAGCATCGAGGACGAGGCCGCATCGACGACGCCGACCGGCGTCGAAACTGTCTCAGCGAGTCGTGAGGGCGCCATGTCCACGGCCACCGCACCGAACGCCATTGCGACGCGCAAACCGCGCGACGATGAAATCGATGTATGGGGACTCACCCATCCGGGCAAAGTTCGCAAGAACAACCAGGATCACTTTCTTCTTGGGTCGCTCCACAAGCGACTCGAGATCCGCGCGTCCTCACTACCGCCGGCCGAGCTGCTGCAGGCGCGCGACGAGCGCATCGGATTCTTGGCGATGGTGGCCGACGGCGTCGGCGGACACGCCGCGGGCGAGGAGGCGAGTCGTCTGGCGCTCGAAGAGGTGACGCTCTACGTGGCGCAGAGCACGAGGTGCTACTACGACTGGGACTCGCAGGCCGCCGACTTCACCGACATGCTGCAAACGGCGGCGATCAAGAGTCACGAGCGCGTGCTGGAGCACGCGGAGTCGTATCCCGACATGCGCGGCATGGCGACGACACTCACGCTGTACATCGGCGTGTGGCCGTGGATCTACCTGCTGCAAGTGGGCGACTCGCGGTACTACCTCTATCACAGCGGCGAGCTCACGCAGGTGAGCCGCGACCAGACGGTTGCGGAAGAACTGGCGCGACAGGGCTTGCTCACGCGGGCCACCGCGGCCGCGTCTCCGTTAGCCAACATGCTGTCGAGCGCGATCGGCGGGCAGCAGGCGGCGCCGGTGGTGACGCGGCTGCGCTCGGACTGGGGGCACGTGCATCTGTTGTGCAGCGATGGCTTGACCAAGCACGTGTCCGACGCGCGCATCGCCGAGCGGTTGCGCACGATGACGTCGGCACGGGCGGCGTGCGAGGCGTTGCTGGCGGACGCGCTGGACGGCGGCGGGACGGACAACATTACGATCATCGTTGGGCGCGCGGTCCGAAACGATCGCGGCTGACCGTAGATGGTGGCGCGGCCGTCCGTTAGGCAAACGCTCGTCGCTCAGTCCCTGTCGGCGAACAACGCGGCCACCGACAGGACACCCGATGCTCCGACGCGCAATGACCAGCGCAGCTCCGTGTGCGCAATCTCGGGCTTCTCATCGCCCGCGCGCCAACACTCGACGAGCCGACTATCGATGTCGACAATCCAGTATTCCTCGACGCCGGCACTCAGGTACACGTCGCGCTTGATTCCGCGGTCGCGACGGGCCGACGCAGGGGAGATGACCTCGATGGCGAGACATGGAATTCCAATCTCCCCCCAACTGGCGCGGCTCCAGTCGTCGGGCAGGCGGATCGCGAACACGTCGGGTTGCACGAGGGTCCGCGGCCCGAGATGGATGTCTGCAGGACTCGCGAGCACTGCAAGATCGGTCGACGCGAACGACGCCTTTAGCGCGCTCAGGAGCCTGACCACGACGACTTGATGTCCGACAGACGGCGCAGGCGTCACGGCGTGATCGCCGTCGAGCAACTCGTGGCGTAAGCCATCCGACGGCAACGCCAACAAATCCTCGATGGTCGTAATGGCGTGCTGCGCGGACATAGCCATAAGCTAATCCTCTCTCGCCGAAGGCGACAATGCATGTCGTACGGTAGGTGCGCGTCAATAGTGTCTCCTCATCGAATTCATGCTCGACGCATCGAAGCATCACGACACGCACGGGTGCATTCCTCGCTCGAATGAACTGACGGATCCGTGCGACAGGCGCACGTTCCTGTCGGCGTGCGCGGTGGCCGGAGCCGGACTCCTCGCCGGACTGCCGTTAGGCAGCGCCCGGCCGCGCCCGACACGAGCGCAGCTCAGCTATCAGCGGCGTGAACGTGCGCTCTTCCTGCACCTCGGCGTCAACACATTCACCGACCGCGAATGGGGAACCGGCGACGAAAGCCCGTCGGTCTTCAATCCGACGGCGCTCGACGCGCGGCAGTGGGCGCGCTGCGCGCGCGCCGCGGGCTTCCACTCGACGGTGCTCACCGCCAAGCACCACGACGGCTTTTGTCTGTGGCCGAGCGCGCTCACCGAGCACAGCGTGCGCCAGAGTCCGTGGCGCGGTGGCGACGGCGATGTCGTCCGCGAGTTCACGGACGCGTGTCGAGCGGAAGGACTGGGCGTTGGACTGTATCTGTCGCCGTGGGACCGGCACGAGCGATCGTACGGCGATTCGCCGCGCTACAACGACTTGTACGTCGCCCAACTCACCGAATTGCTGACACGCTACGGGCCGATCGCCGAGGTCTGGTTCGACGGCGCCAATGGCGAAGGGCCTAACGGGAAACGCCAGACCTACGATTGGGATCGCTTCCACCGCACGGTGCGCCGTCTGCAGCCGGACGCGGTGATGTTCTCCGATGCGGGACCCGACGTTCGCTGGATCGGCAACGAACACGGCATGGCCGGCGATCCGAACTGGGCGATGGTCGATCCCGGTGCGGTGCCGTTTCCCGGCGCGACTGGCCCGGAGGTGGAGCGAATGCTGCAACACGGCGATCCGACGGGCACGGTGTGGCGACCGGGCGAGGCGGACGTGTCGATTCGCCCGGGTTGGTTCTGGCACGCGGCCGAGTCCGCCAAGGTGAAGAGCGTCGGCGAGCTGGTGGATCTGTTCTATGTCTCCGTTGGCCGGAACGCGAACTTGCTGCTCAACGTGCCGCCGAACCGTGCGGGCTTGCTGGATGACGTCGATGTCGCTCGACTCACGGCGTTCTCGACAGAGCTCGCGTCGCAATTCGGCGCGAATTCGGCGGCCGGGGCTCGAGTGTCGGCGTCATCAGAGATGGCCGGCCACGGCGCGAGGGCGGCGATCGATGGTGATCCGGACACGTGGTGGAGTGCGCGCGGCGTGGATCGATCGCCGGCGGTGGTCACCACATTCAGGCACCGGGCACGCATCGGCGTGGTCGAGTTGGGCGAGGCGATTCAGAACGGGCAGCGGGTCGCGGCGTACGGCGTCGATGCGCTGGTTGGCGGCTCGTGGCGGACGATCGCCACGGGCACCACGATCGGGCATCGAAAGTTGGACCGGGTGTCACCGCTGGCAGCCGATGGCATCCGTGTGCGGATTGTTTCGTCGTTGGGCGCGCCGCAGATCGCGACTCTTGCAGTATGGCCAGGGCGACCCTGAGCTCGGCTCAGCGCATTGGTGAGCGTTGGACACAATCGAGATCCTTCACTCGGAGCATCCCAACATGTCAAGAACCACGCGTGGTCTCCGCCGCTTGGTGTCGCCCTTGGCGTTCGTCGCGACGCTGGCGCTGCTCGCTGGGTGTGCGAGTGTCACGCCGATCCGTCAGCTCCTCGATGATCCGGGGCGCTACGACGGGAAGTCGGTAAAGATCGAGGGAAGAGTGAAGGAGTCGGCCGGTGCGTTCGGATTGGGCACCTATCAGGTGCAGGACAACACCGGGTCGCTCACCGTGGTGAGTCAGAGCAACGGGGCGCCGCGAACGGGAGACAGGATCGGCGTCCAGGGCATTTTCCAGGCGTTGTTCACGCTGGGTAGTAAGAGCCTGGCGGTGCTGCGTGAGCAGAGCAGATCGTTCCCCTGATTCGGCGGTCAGGGGGAACCGCATCGCGAGGAAGAACCGCGATAGAACGATTCGCCCAACAATAAAAGGAGGTCGGGATGTGATGCGGTCGGTGCAATCGTGTGCGCCATGTGCCATTGCTCACACAGCGCCGAGGCCGCTACCGTATGGTCATGCCTGCATCGTCGACCCAATGGACCGCCGAACGCGTGCGCGCGTTGCCCGACGACGGCAATCGGTACGAAGTCATCGACGGCGAACTGTTCGTGACTCCGGCACCGAGCTGGGAGCACCAGCGTGCGGCACTCGCGATGGCACAGCAGATACGGTCGTACCTGGCCGACCAGCCGCTCGGAGACGTTTACATAGCGCCAGCCGACGTCGAATTTCGGTACGACCGAATGGTCGAGCCGGACTTGTTCGTCGTGCCGCTAGTTGAGGGACGCAGGCCACGCACATGGGAGGACGTGCGCCGACTTCTCCTGGCCGTCGAGATTCTGTCACCTTCCACAGCGCGGGCCGACCGACTAACCAAGCGCACGCTTTACCAGCGCGAGCACGTGCCGGAATACTGGATCGTTGACGTCGCCGCTCGACTCATCGAGCGCTGGGGTCCGGACGACAGCCGCCCTGAGATAGTGGTAGGCCGGCTGCACTGGCATCCCGAACCGCAGTCGCCTCCGCTTGAAATCGATCTCGACGCTTATTTCGCGGAAGTGTGTCTCGAGTAGCGCTTAGGCGTTGACATCGCCGTCGCTCACGGTATTTTTTCAAGGCTACAACTGAACCGCCGAGTGAGTTCAGCTCGGCGCGCCCTTGGGTCCCCACACGCGCAGCAGCGGCGAGTGCACCCGGCGGCAGCGGATGGATACCGGCTCCGTTCTGGGGCGACCGGTCCACCCGTTTTTTTGCTGGATTTTACGGGCTCTAGCCTCGGCAGCGATAGCGAATTCTCATGGCACGCACAACACCGCTCGACCACTATCGGAATATCGGCATCATGGCCCACATCGATGCCGGGAAGACGACTACGACCGAGCGCATCCTGTATTACACAGGCAAGAGCTACAAAATCGGCGAAGTCCACGATGGCGCAGCCACCATGGACTGGATGGAGCAGGAGCAGGAGCGCGGCATCACAATCACGTCCGCCGCCACCACGTGCTTCTGGCGCCGCAACGGCGTCGAGTACCGGATCAACATCATCGACACGCCGGGACACGTCGACTTCACGGTCGAAGTCGAGCGGTCGCTCCGAGTGCTCGACGGTGCAGTGACGCTCCTGGATTCCGTGGCCGGCGTCGAGCCGCAAACGGAAACGGTGTGGCGCCAGGCCGACCGCTACGGCGTGCCGCGCATCGTGTTCGCCAACAAGATGGACCGCGTCGGCGCTGACTTCGAGCGCTGCGTGTCGATGATTCGCTCGCGGTTGTCGCAGCGCGCGTATCCGCTCCAGCTGCCGATCGGGTCGGGTGAGCTATTCGTCGGTCACATCGACGTGCTGCGCCGCGTCGCGATCGTGTTCGACGAGGCAACGTTAGGCAAGACCTACATCGAAGAGCCCGTCCCGGAGAAGTATCGGGCCGCCGTCGAAGCGGCTCGGCACGCGGCCATCGAAGCCGCCGTGGAGCACGATGAGACGCTCCTCGAGAAATACCTCGGCGGCGCGGAGCTGACGTTCGACGAGATCCAGCACGCGATCCGGCAAGCGACCATCGCGGGACAGTTCGTCCCCGTGCTGTGTGGAGCGTCGTTCAAGAACAAGGGCGTGCAGCAGCTGCTCGATGCGGTCATCGACTACCTGCCGGCCCCGGTCGACCTGAAGGCAATCAAGGGACACGTGCCGCACCACGACGAGACGTTCTAGGAGCGCGTCGTGTCGGACGATGCATCGTTCGCCGCGTTGGCGTTCAAAATCGCGACGGACCCGTTCGTCGGAAAGTTGACGTACATCCGCGTGTACTCGGGCGTGCTCAACGGCGGGTCGTACGTCTACAACTCCACGAAAGATCGCCGGGAGCGCGTGGGCCGGCTGCTGCAGATGCACGCCAACAAGCGCGAGGAAATCGAAGAAGTTCGCGCCGGCGACATCGCGGCCGTGATCGGTCTCAAGGACACGCGCACCGGCGACACGCTCTCGGACGAAGCACACCCGGTGGTGCTCGAAGCGATGAAGTTCCCGGCGCCGGTGATCGACGTCGCGATCGAACCGAAGACCAAGGCCGACCAGGACAAGTTAGGCATCGCGCTCCAGAAGCTGGCGGAAGAAGACCCGACGTTCCGCGTCCACTCGGACGCCGAGACGGGTCAGACGATCATCTCGGGGATGGGCGAGCTACACCTCGAGATCATCGTCGACCGCATGCAGCGCGAGTTCAAGGTCGACGCGAACATCGGCCGCCCGCAGGTAGCCTATCGCGAGACGATTCGCCGCCGTGTCGAGAAAGTTGAAGGAAGGTTCATTCGGCAGACGGGCGGTCGCGGCCAGTACGGACACGTCGTGATCAACATGGAGCCGACCACGGCGGGCACGGGCTTCGTGTTCGAGGATAAGATCGTCGGCGGCGTGATCCCGCGCGAATACATCGGACCGGTGGAGCAGGGCATCAAGGAAGCCATGGAGAATGGCGTGATGGCCGGCTATCCTGTGGTCGACGTGAAAGTGGAATTGATCTACGGCTCGTACCACGACGTCGACTCGAGCGAAATGGCGTTCAAGATCGCGGGGTCGATGGCGTTCAAGGAAGCGGCGAAGCGGGCGAGTCCGATCCTGCTCGAGCCGATCATGAACGTCGAGGTCGTGTGCCCCGCGGACTACATGGGCGACATTTTAGGCGACCTGTCGGCGCGGCGCGGAAAGATCGGCGGCATGACGCAGCGCGGCGAAGCGCAGGTGATCGGCGCGAGCGTACCGCTCTCCGAGATGTTCGGCTACTCCACCACGCTGCGCTCGGCGTCGCAGGGACGCGCCGTGTATTCGATGGAGTTCAGCCACTACGAGGAAGTACCGAAGAGCAAGGCAGAGGAGATCATCTCGAAAGTGAAGGCATAGTAGTTCGGGCACACCAAACGATAGTTAGGCGACAACACTTCGAGCGTAGGAAGCAGCCATGGCCAAGGCAAAGTTTGAGCGGACGAAGCCGCATGTGAACGTGGGGACGATTGGGCACGTGGACCACGGGAAGACGACGTTGACGGCGGCGATCACGGCGATTCAGGCGAAGAAGGGGTTGGCGCAGTTCACG
>DATJET010000104.1:0-4686 GCA_035496295.1 Gemmatimonadaceae bacterium | reverse complement strand
GGGAATCGTGGTCGACGACGCGATCGTCGTGGTGGACAACTACGTCGAGAAGCTGGATCACGGGATGACCCGGTTCGACGCTGCGTGGCGCTCGCCGACGGAGCTCGCCATTCCGGTGCTCGCGGCCACGCTCACGATCGTAGCGTCGTTCATGCCGCTCGCCTATCTCCCCGGCGCGCCCGGCGAGTTCATTCGCGCGATGTCGTATACCGTCGCGATCGCCCTCATGGTGTCGTTCGCCGTCGCGATGCTGCTCACGCCAATGCTGGCGATGACGCTGGTCAAAACAGGGCTGCACCAGCATGCCGGCGCGCCGACGACGGCGCGTCAGCGTCGCACGCCGCTCGACGTGATGCAGTCGGTATACGAGCGCGCGATGAGCGTGGCGATGCCGCGCAAGCGCTGGACGATGATCGGAGCCGTGGTGGCGTTCGTGGCGGGGCTCGCCCTCATGTCCGCAGTGCCATATCGCTTTTTCCCGTTGAACGAGCGCGACCAGTTCACCGTCGATCTCTGGATGCCCGCCGGTACGCGGCTCGCCGGGACCGACCTCGTGCTGCGCCGTTTGGAGAACGCGCTACGACAGGAGGAGGGCGTCCGCTCGGTGGCCGCGTTCGCCGGCGGGGGCGCACCGCGCTTCTACTACAACCACAATCCCGAACCGCCGACGCCCAACTTTGGCGAGCTGCTGGTCAACACGGCGTCGCCCGAAGCGACGACGGAGCTCGTGCATCGGCTGCAAGACCGACTCGGCCGCGTCGCGCCCGAGGGCTGGGTGTACGTGAAGCCGTTGCAGCAAGGACCGCCGTTGGCGGCGCCCAACGAAGTCCGGCTCGTGAGCGACGACGCGCGGCTGTTGCGAACGTACGGCGACAGCGTCGCCCGCATTTTCGAACGCACTCGCGGCAGCGCGTACGTGTACACGGACTGGCGCGACGAGGAAATCGCACTTGGGCTGCACGTTCGGCCGGAAGTTGCGACGCGTTTGGGACTGACAGACGCAGACATTGCGACGCAGCTCGCCGGTGGCTTTGCCGGCGCGCCCGTCTCGACATTCTGGGAGGGGAAGCGCGACCTCGACATCACATTCAGGCTCGACGGCGCCGAGCGAAGTGGAATGGATGATGTCGCCGCAGCGTATGTCGTGTCGCCGAGCACCGGGGCACGCGTCCCGGTGCGTGAAGTCGCCGACATTCGGCCGGAGTTTCGGCCAAGCCGCATCGTGCGGCGCGACGGCGCTCGCACGCTGACGATTCGGAGCTTTTCCGCGCCGGATGTTCTGCCGTCAGTGGTGCTCAAGGCCGCCACGCCGAAGCTCGCCGCGCTGAAGCTGCCTGCCGGGATGCGCATGGAATTCGGCGGCGAGAAGGAAGCTTCGGCCGAAGTGCAGGGCGCGGTGAACATCGCGCTTCTCACGTCGCTCATCGGCGTGTTCCTCATACTTCTGTTCCAGTTCCGTACGGTGCGTCATCCGCTCGTGATCATGACGTCGATCCCGCTTGCGGTGGTGGGCGCGGCCATCGGACTGGTGATCACGGGGAATCCGTTCACGTACACGGCCAACCTGGGGCTCAACGCGCTGACTGGGGTCGTCGTGCGGAACGCGATCATCCTGGTGGACTACGCGAACGAGTTGCGGCGCGGCGGAATGGATGTCGAGACGGCGGCGCTGCTCGCGGGACGCCGGCGTCTCCGTCCGATCTTCCTCACCACGATGGCGGCGGCGCTGGGCGTGACGCCGATGATTCTGTCGCGCTCTCCGCTCTGGTCACCGATGGCGAGCGTGATCGCGGTGGGGCTCGTGGTGTCGATGATCTTCACGCTCGTGTTGGTGCCAGTGCTCTACGTGGTGGTGGAACGGCGCGAGGAGCGGCGTGCGGCTCGGCGAGCGCACGAAGACTTCGAGACGGGATCGATCGTGCCAGCGCCGGCGAGCGTTCCTGCCGGAATCGCGGCAATGAGTCCCGCGCCAGCGATCGCGCTGGTCCTTGCGATTATCGGCTTCGCGACGGCGATTCCGACGAACCGCGCGACCGCTCAATCGCCTTCGGCAACCGTGCGGCTCACGCTCGACGATGCCGCGGCGCTGGCGATGAAGCAGGGTTACGCGACGCGCCTGGCGAGTGCGCGACTCGCTGCCGCGGAGGCTCATGAGCACGGCGCTACGGCGGATCTATTGCCGCAGCTCGCCGTGACGGGCAACCATCTGCGCAGTAGCGGACGCACCACGATCGTGGTGCCGCGCGGCGCGCTTGGTAACGAGTCGACCGGCGACCCGTTGCCGGGAGCGGATCGGCGATTCGACCAGGGCGCGGCGGCGCTCACGTACACGCAGCTTTTGCTCACGCAGCCGGTGACGCAGCTCTGGCGGATTCGCGAGGCGCGGCAGCTCGCGTCGGCGCAGACTGCGAGCGCAGCCGCGGAGCGTGCGCGCGCCGAAGCCGACGCCAGGCTCGCAATCGAGCGACTGTACGCCGTGGTCCTGATTGGCCGGGCGCGCGAGCATGCGGCGGAAGCGGCGCTGCGCGCGACCAAACGCCAGACCATCGATGTGGAGCAGGCGGTGGCTTCGGGCATCGATGTTTCGGCGCAGGGGCTGAGCGCCACGGCGTCGGCGCTCGACGCCGAGTACGTGCGCGCGGCCGCGGAAGATTCTGCGTCCGATGCCGAGGCCGAGCTGCGGAGCGCTCTGGCGCTGGCGCCGAGCACGCGCCTCGAGCTCGTCGCGCCCGCGTCGCCGACGGAAAAGCTGTCGGCGCTCGACGTGTACGTTGCGAGAGCGCAGTCGGCGAATCCGGATGTCGCCGCGGCACTGGCGACGGTCGAACAAGCGAAGCATGCCGTTGCACTGGCGCGCGCAGAGTACATCCCCGACATCGGCGTCGGCCTGACCTACTCGATGCTCGACGGCGTCAGCTTCCTGCCGCGGCGGGCGGTGGGATTGAGCATCCAGGGCTCGTGGAACGTGTGGGACTGGGGGAAACGCGGTTCTTTGTCGCGCGAACGGGGGGCGCAGGCGGACGCGGCGGAGATCGGTCTGGCGCTCGCGCGTGATCGGGTATCGGTCGACGTGGAGCGTGCGTATCGAGCGGCCGTGCGGGCGGAACGAGGCGCCGAGGTCGCGCGTGCGGCGCTCGAGGCGCGTCGTGCGGCGTTAGCGATCGCGCGGGACCGCAACGCGCGCGGGCTGACGCCGGCCGTGGCGCTTGCCGCCGCGGAAGCGGAAACCGCGCAGAGCGAGGCGCAGGCGCTGGCCGCGGACCTGCAGGTGCGAATAGCCCGCGCCGAATTGGCGCGGGCGGTCGGCGGGTGAAGTTGGAACGGGCGCGCCCTGCAAACCGCACTCGCGGTTTGCAGGGCGCCATGGCGATGAAGCGAGTCGTGTGTGCAATTGTCGAGGTCAGGTCCGCCGGCATTGCCGGCCAAAGCGTCGCGCACCCGCTATTTTTGAGGCATCCCTCCAACGGACTCGCTCATGCGCCGTCCACTCGCTCTTCTCGCGCTGGCGCTCGTTTCCGCCGCCGCGCTCGCGGCCCAAGGCCCTCCTGGCGACCCCGCGCTCGCCGCCCGTATTAAAGAACTCTACACCAAACGTGAAGCACGCATTCGCGTGCGCGATGGTACGCAGCTCTTCACCTCCATCTACGTGCCCAAGGACACGACGCGCCGATACCCGGTGCTGATGTCGCGCACGCCGTACTCGGTGTCGCCGTATGGCGCCGACTACAAGGCAGCGCTCGGCCCGTCGGGCAACCGCAAGTGGGTCGAGGATGGATACATCTTCGTCTATCAGGACGTACGCGGGCGGTACTTCTCCGAAGGGACGTTCCGCGACATGACGCCCATCCTCGAGAAGCACGACAAGCCAACCGACGTCGATGAAGGGACAGACACGTATGACACCATCGATTGGCTGGTGAAGAATCTCCCAACGAACGGGAAGGTGGGGATCTACGGCACGTCGTACCCCGGCTTTTACACGACGGCGAGTTGCCTCTCGCGACATCCGGCGCTCGTGGCCTGTTCGCCGCAGGCGCCGATGACCGACATCTGGATGGGTGACGACAATTTTCACGGCGGCGCGTTTCTACTGGCGCACAATTTCAGCTTCTATACGAGATTCGGACGCACGCCGCGCGAGCAACCCGGGCCCGACGCCTCATACCCGTTCTCGATGGGGACGCCTGATGCCTACGCGTTCTATCTGGGTTTGGGCCCGCTCGGGCCGAGCACGCGAAGGATCATGGATTCGGCGAGCGCGCCGCTCTGGCAGGAGATTCTCACGCATCCTGCCTACGACGACTTCTGGAAAGCGCGTAACGTGCGCCCACACCTGCACGACGTGAAAGCCGCGGTACTCACGGTCGGCGGATTCTACGATACCGAGGACATCCACGGGCCGTGGTGGGTGTACAGCGGGATCGAGAAGCTGACGCCCAACGCGGACAATCACGTCGTCGTTGGGCCATGGTCGCACGGTGGCTGGAGTCGTGGCGACGACGACGTGCTCGGCACCCTTCGCTGGAAGTACAAGACGGGGCCGTTCTATCGGGATTCGGTCGAGTATCCGTTTTTCGCGCACTATCTCGCCGGCGCGCCCGATCCGAAGCTGCCTGACGTGCTCGTGTTCCGCACCGGTGGCGACAAGTGGGATTCGTACGATGCCTGGCCGCCAAAGGAGTCGAC
>DATJET010000103.1:0-4744 GCA_035496295.1 Gemmatimonadaceae bacterium | reverse complement strand
CCGCGCCACTTCGGCGTCGCTGAAATGGATGTTGCCGTGGCCCGTCACGTGGATGAACGGATAGTCCCACAGCCGGTCGTCCATGAGCGTGATGCGCGCCTCGGTCCGCTCCACCTTGAGCGACGTCCGCGTGGCGATCGCGTCCAGCAAGTTAGGCAGGCTGGACGGATTGGCGTACCAGTCGCCGCCGCCGTCGTACTGGAGCCGCGCGACCGTCATGCGCAGCCCGTCGGGATCGGCCGCGCCGGCGCGCCGCACGGCGCGGGTCGCGCCTAACGAGACGGCACAGACGAGGAGGATGAAGGCAACACGTCGCATCGGCATGGACCACTCACGGCACGTGGGTCAGACGAACACGCTACTCCGGCTCGTGCGCCAGCCGGTACGCTGCGTTGCGGGCGAGCCCATGTTCCTCCACCAGCGCACGCGCCACGTCGCGCGCGCTCGCCCCGCCCTGTCGCAATGCGCGCGCCCGCTCGCGCGCGGCTCCTTCATCCGGTGACGACGGAGCACGTCCTGCCAGCACAAGCACCACCTCGCCCCGCGGCGGCACATCCGCGTAGTACCGCGCCAACGCGGCCACCGTTCCCCGACGCATCTCCTCGAACTGCTTCGTCAGCTCGCGCGCGACTGCCACCTCCCGCTCACCCGCCCCGTGACGCTCGAGCTCGGCCAACGTGTCCGCCACGCGATTCGGCGCCTCGTACACCACGGCCGTGTGCGCCAGCCAAGTCAGCGCGTCGATCGCTTCGCTGCGCTCGCGTCCCTTGCGCGGCAGAAAACCGAAAAACGTGAAGCGCTCTGCATCCAACCCCGATGCAACCAGCGCCGCCAATAGCGCGGATGCGCCCGGCACGGGCACGACCGCAATGCCTGCGTCCAACGCTGCTCGCACGAGTCGAGCGCCGGGATCCGAGACCAACGGCGTCCCGGCGTCGCTCACGAGCGCGAACGATTCGCCGCCTGCAAGCCGTTCGAGAATGCGCGGGGTCTCACGCGCCTCGTTGTGCTCGTGGTGCGATACGAGCGGCGTGGCGATCTCGTAGTAATCGAGCAAGTGGCGAGAGTGCCGCGTGTCTTCCGCGAGCACCGCGTGCACCGAACGCAACACGTCCACCGCGCGTGTCGAGAAATCGCCGAGATTGCCGATCGGCGTGCTGACCACGTACAGGCGTCCGGCAGGAGACGTCACGAAGCTCGCGCCACCAGCGTCGGTTGGAGAACTGAACGCGCCGGTCTCCGCCGGCGTCCCTATCGTCAGTCTAAGCGCTGCGCGAAAAAAAAGCCCGGTCCTGGACGATCCCAGGACCGGGCTTTCGTTGACGATCGGAGCGCTGCGCGATCAACCCTGCTTTGCCGCTGCCGTCTCCGACACGGAATGCTCTTGAAACTTCGACGCCAACTTTGCCTTCGGCACGGCGCCCACGACCGAGTCCACCAGCTTGCCGTTCTTGAAGAACAGAATGGTCGGAATCGATCGCACGTTGAACCGCATCGCCGTCTTCTGATTTGCGTCGACGTCCAACTTCGCGACCTTCGCCTTACCGACGTACTCGACGGCCAACTGGTCGAGCATGGGAGCGATCGCGCGGCACGGGCCGCACCATGTCGCCCAAAAATCGACCACGGCCAGGCCCTCGTATTTCTCGATCTCGTCCTCGAACGTGGTATCCGTTACCGCCAATGCATTCGACATGCTGCTCTTGCCTCCCCCGTGTATTTTCGCCCGCCGCGAATCTACTGTGTAGTTTATCGTTGTACACCCGCACCGGAGACCGATGCCGTCCACGACACCCGCTCCGTCAGGCCGTGCGCGCATTGCCCACATCGGCATTGCCGTCCGCGCGCTCGATCAGATCCTTCCGTTCTATCGTGACATCCTCGGACTCGAACAGGTTCCACTCGACGACGCCGACGGTGCTCACATCGCCGGTCTCGCAGCTGGGGGCTCGCTCGTCGAGCTCCTCGAAGCAGCGCGAGACGATTCACCGATCGCCACCTTCGTGGCGCGTCGCGGGCCCGGCATTCATCACATCTGCTTTGCCGTTCCCGACTTGAGTGCCGCCCTCGAGCGCTGTCGAAAGGCAGGCATCCAGCTCATCGACGAAACGCCCCGCATCGGCGCCGAGGGGAAGAAGATTGCCTTCCTCCACCCCAGCGCGACTGGAGGCGTCCTGATCGAGCTTACCGAATTGTAAACGAGTGAACAGGCAGGTGGGTTCCCGCCTGCGATATCACGACGACGCGCAGAGATCCTTGAGCGGCTCCAACTGCACATCCTCGACAAACCAGCGATCGCCGCGTCCCTTGACCGCGGTGAATTTGGACTGGCGCGCCAACTGGCCCTTGCTGAGCGACACCGCGAGTATGCGCGTGCCCTTCTCGCCCGGAACCTCGCTCAACACACTGTACGAGTCGTGCGAGACGTAGCACTGCATGATCAGCTCGCGCTTCTCGAGCTGTGACGACTGGACGACGTCGCGCGCCGGACCATCATTGGTGCCCCAGACGAGCGCCATCGCCTTGAGGTCCTGCGCGTGCGCCGCGGCCAGGAATGCCTGCACGGCTTGGCGGGGAGTATCCGCGCCGACGACGTTGCTGGAAACCGTCGTCGTGGGCCCCTGTTGGGCGGCGCTGGTGCTGCACGCTGCGAGGAAAACGAGGACTGCGACGAAGCGCTTCACGATGTTACTCCGAGTGAAAGTAATGCGAACCTGCGCCGTGTAGCCAATGCGAGCGAATCATCAGCGGCTCTACATCAACGTCGACCACGTGGCGACGCTCCGACAGGCGCGCAAAACCGACGAACCAGATCCGATTGCGGCTGCGCTGCTGTGCGAGGAAGCGGGCGCGGAAGGCATCACGGCGCACCTTCGCGAGGACCGTCGCCACATCCATGACGACGACATCCGCGGTCTCGCCACAAGCATCCGAACCGTGCTCAACCTCGAGATGGCCCTCACCGACGAGATGCTCGCCATCGCGACGGCGCTGCGTCCGTACCAGGTGACCCTCGTTCCCGAGCGGCGACAGGAGGTGACCACAGAGGGTGGACTGAACGTCGACCAGGATCCCGTGCACTTGGCGGACGGTATTGCGCGACTGAAACGCGCCGGGCTTCGGACCAGTCTGTTCATCGATCCTGACCTGAGAGCGGTTGACCGATCCCGCGAGTTGGGTGCGGACGCGATCGAGCTGCATACCGGGACATATGCCTTGGGCGGCGGCGAGAAGGCACTCGATGCGCTCAGACGCGCCGCGACCCGCGGCGCCGCGTTGGGCTTGGCGGTTCACGCGGGACACGGCCTTACCGTGCGGAATGTTGGCCCCGTGGCAACAATCCCGGAAATAGAAGAACTGAACATCGGTCACTCGATCGTCAGTCGCGCCATCTTCGTCGGGATCGGCCAGTCGGTACGCGAGATGCGTACGGCCATGGATGCTGCACGGTCGCGTTGACCGAGCCCCTCGATCGTCCGTAACTTGCTGCCCCCAGTGTTCCCCCGGTTGGAGCCTGCATGAGCTCGTCGGTCCGCGTTCTGGACTTTTTCGTCGTCGAAGCCTCCGAGTACATCGATCAGCTGGATGCCACGCTGGGCGCCGCGCGCCCGGGGTCGGCGCCCGACGTCGATGCGCTCGCGACCGCCGCGCATCGGCTTCGCGGCAGCGCGACGATGGCTCGACAGACGGCCATCGCCGCGGTGGCGGCCGGTGTGGAGCGGGTGGCGCGCGCACTGCGCGAGCGGCGGGCTCCGTGGGACGCGGCGTCGAGCGCTGCACTCGTGGCGGCGGTGGACGACCTGCGGCTTCTGGTGCGGGGCGCGCGGAGTTGGAGCTCGCTCGAGGAGCAGCGGGCCCGCGCGCGCGGCGAAGAGCTGGCGCGCTTCGCGCCCCCCGGCGCGACGCCGCACACGGCCGGCCGCACTGTTGCCTCGCGCAGCGGGTTTCTTGCCGCAGAGACGCTCGAGCTGGCGCGCGCGCTCGACGCGCTCGGTCCCGGCGCCAGTCCCACGCTGATCGGCTCGGCGACGGAGCGGGTGCGGGCGCTGCGCGGCGTGGCCGACGTGCGCGACATGCTGCCGTTGCCGGAGGTCTTGGAAGCGCTCGAGACGACGCTCAAATCGATGGAGCTCGCGGGCGCGGCGCGTCCGTGCGGGCCGAAGGAGGCCGCGCTCTTCGCCACGGCTGCGGCGGTGCTGCGCCGCGCGTCTCGCGACATCGGCGCGTTAGGCCGGCCGGCGACCGACATGACGGAGATGGTGGCGTTCGAGTCGGCGTTGTCGGGGGTGGCCGACGAGAGCGGGCGGGCCGATCGCATCGTGCCGATCGCGGAGCTCTTCCACGGCGACGGCAGCTCCGGTGTGGTATCGGCGGCAACGCATCCGCCGACGACGCCGGCGGAGCGGTTCCGGCTCGAGGTGGTGAGTCTGGCCGAGCACCTGCGCGGGGTGGTGGCCGAGGCGCGCGCGCACAAGGGCGGCGAGCAGCGGGACCGGTTGTCGCGCGATGTGCGCAACGCGGTCCGTGCGTTAGGCGCGACGGCCAACAGTTTCGGCGAGAAGCTGGTGGCGCGGTTCGCGGCCGAGTGGAGCACGCGGGCGTCGGCGCTCGAGGACAGCGCGTTAGGCGTGCTGGATGCGGCGGCGGCGTTGTTCACCAACCCCGACGCGAGCTCGGCCGACATTGCGCGCGGGCTGGGGCAGTTAGGCACGGGCGCGTCGCCGGTGCGGCCGACGCCCATGGC
>DATJET010000102.1:0-14911 GCA_035496295.1 Gemmatimonadaceae bacterium | reverse complement strand
GCGCGGCGCGCATCGCGGTCGTCCTGTTCGTAGGCGCCATGGAACTTGAGCAGGTGGCGACCCGTCTCCGAGAAGTGCGTACTCCCGCCCGCGACTTCGGCGGACAGCGTTCCGCGCAGGCCGTCGCTCGACGTCTTGATCTCCTCTACTGCGCTCAGCTCACCATTCTGTTTGGTCACAGGCGCTCCTGGTTAGGCGCGACGAAAAAAAAGGCCCGCTCTCCGAGTACGGAGAGCGGGCCCCAAAGGAAGCGTAGGTCGAGTTAGATCGATATCATCCCGTGTTCACGGGCAACGCTCCGCCATGGCGACCGCTCTCCAGGGAGCGGGCACACATGCATGCACAACAGCACATGACGAACGCGGAGCACATCATCTGGCGAACCAAGTCCTGGCGAAACGTATAAACGAAGTCTGCGAGCGTACGTTGCGAATCACGCCCGGCTTTTAGCAGGTTATGAGCGCTCGGACGAAAAGTCAACCGGCCACGTCGCGCGCAAGCAACGACACGCGCCATCCATAGTATGCGAGCCAGAGAAACGCAGGCACATTGGCGAAGATCAACGGCTCCAGGAAATAGAGACCCGTCGCCGAGCGGTGGCTTCCCGGGCCGCAACGACCGTCAGCCCCGCGAGGAACAGCGGGTTGCCTAACCAGCCGAATCCGATGAGCAGCTGGTTGAACGCGTCGAACAAGAGCGGCACGGTGGCCGGCCTGAGCAGCGCTCCGATCGCGGAAGGTCGCGCGCATCGTCGAGGACCCGCTCGTCTGCCGCATGGTCAAGGACCCGTCGATGCGATCGTGATCGGCTCGTGGCGCGGGTCCAGCTTCGGCCATATCGCCTGCAGCGTCATCATCGGATGAGTCGACACGAAGAGCGGGACGTCTTGCTCTTCCGGTACCGCCAACGTGTCGACCACTCTGCCGGCGGAAGTCACGTCGGCATAGAACCGGCGCAAGCCGGCCTCGCTCACGCCGATCGTGACGAGCACGCGGCCGGGCTTGCCGCCGGGGCCGAAGAACCAATACGTGCCGCATCCACATACTGCGTTGGGCAGTCCTAACGACGGGCCGTAGTAATCGATCGCACCCGCCTCACCGTAGTTGGTCGCGCCGATCACCGCGTCGGCGCGCTCGCCGGGCGGCAGGGAGTCGTACACCATCGCGACGGCAGCCACGCGCTCGCGCCAGTGCAGCATGTCCGCGTAGTCCTGCGGCAAGCGCAGCACGCGATCGGTGTTGGTGGTCACAGTGCCCGCCGGTCCGCGCGCGGCGTAGCGCGCCATCACGGCCGGCGGCAGCACCGGTAGCCCGAACGGCAGCGCCAGCGCGCCGTAGCCGATCACGATCGCGACGGCCGTCGCACGCAGCGCGCCCCGTGACCACGTGCTCCGCGCGCTCGACGCGGTCGCTCGATCGGCCCAGGCTGCGCCTGCTCCGACCAGCGCGGGATAGACCGGCAGCAGAAAGTACGACTTCCCGTGAAACCAGAGGATGATGCCCAACGCGACAAGGCACGACGCGGCGATCACGCGCGTCCGTGCGTCGCGCCAATATGCCCACAGGCCGGCCAGCGCCAGCGCTGCGCCGAACCCGAGCATCTGCACCTGGCTCGCGAAGAACCCGCCGATGGTCACGTGCACCAGTTGTTGCGCCGCGAGCTCGCGCTCATAGATGAGCGCGGTCCAGCCCGTATGGATCTGGCCGGCGATGCTCGGGCTGCCGATCGCGAGCGCCAGCGCCGCCGCCGCATACGGCCACGGCGTCAGGAGCCAGCGGCGTTCAGGCAACGCCAGGACGGCGACGAGCACGCCGGCACCGATGATCGCGATGCTGAACTTGATGAGGAGACCGATTCCCGCCGCCGCGCCTAACGCAAGCCACCAGCGGCGGTCGCCGGTCCGCACCACGCGCAGCAGCGCGAACAACACCAGCGTCCACGCGACCTGGTCGAACACCACCGGCTGGAACAGCGTCCCGCTGCGCAACAACGCCGGGCTCGCGATGATCGTGAGCGCCGCCAATCCTTGCGCAAACGCTCGTCCGCCCAGCTCGCGCGCGAACAATATCGCGAACACGACGAGCAGTGCCGATGCGACGCCCGGGAGGATCCGCACCGGCACGAGGCCAAGGCCGGTTGTCGCCCGCATGAGCTGCGACAGGAGCGCCATCGCCGGCGGAAAGTCCATGGACCAGAGATGGAGGTGGGCGCCCATCGCGAAGTACAGGAACTCGTCGCGTTGGAAGCCGTACGGCGTGATGACCGCCGTCGTGACGTGCAGTGCGAGATCGAGCGCGACCGCAGCGGCGAGAACGCCGCCGGCGACACTGGGGCGGGAATCGGACGACATGGCGCGCGACGTCAGGTCATCCGCCCAACCGAAACACGTAGCTGAGCTTCGCAAAGAATCCGTCGTTCAAGCGATGGACGTTGCGGAACGCAAACGGGTCGTCCTCCGTCATGCTGCTGCCGTAGCCAAGGAAGAACACCGTGCCGGGCGTCGGCTGGTAGGCGAAGAGGCCGTCGATTCGTACCGCGTTGCCCACCGTCCGCCCGGCGCGCGTGAACGTGCCGGTCACGGGATCGCGAATCACGATCGGATCGTTGGACCGCGAATCGTCGCGGAGCGAATCCGTGGTCTGCGAATCGTACGTGCCCACCAGCCGCACGAAGATGGGCCGCGATACCTGATACTCGACCTTGAGCCGCGGAATCCGCCGCACATCTGCGGTGCTGCCGTCGTCGCGCCGGATGTACTGCTGGTGCGAGTACAGCGCGTTGATCCGCAGGCGCGTGTTCGGACGCCAATCGACGTTGGCGTTGATGAAGATGATGTTGGCCTGCGCCCACTCGAAGAAATTCTCATCGTGGCCGGTGACCGTTTGGATGCTGGCGTCGAAGTTCTTCCAGTGCGGCGTCGTGAGGCCCGCGACGATGTCGAGATTCGGGATGTGCGGCGTGCCCAGGAATTTCACCGTGTCGGGGCCGCCGGCATTTTGATGCACGACGTAGTAGTTGGTGTAGATCGACGGGTCGTAGCCGTATCGCTCGAGGAAGACGTTGGCCACGGCCACCCACCCGCCGCGCAGCGTGAACTCGTTGCTGATGTGCCAGCGCAGGTCGTTCGGACTCTTGCCGTCGGCGAACCGCGTATAAATCCAGTCATGGTTCGCGCTGAAGTCGCCGGTCCACGTCTCGATCAGACTGCCGCGCTTGCCGTAGAGCGTCACCGCCTGCTCCAGATTCATCCCGGCGATGTTCGATCGCGACACGAATCCGGTCTGCGTGCGAAAGGCGGGATCGATGCCGGACATCGAATAGTGCAGCTGGATGGTGTGTCCCTGCCGCTCGAAGATCCAGCTCCACAGCGGACCCGACAGCGACCCGGAATCGCCGCGCGTCATGCTCGCCGCGCCCTGTACGCGGATGCTGTAGATCCTGTCGAACAGGATCGAGGCGTCGATGCCGCCGACGCGGTTGTAGTGCCCGCTCTCCTCGCGGTCGGTGAGCACAGTGCCTAACGAAACGTTGGGCCCGATGCCCCGCCGCACGCGCAGAATGTTGAACACCGGATTCACGATCCCCGATTCCGACGCGTCCGAATTGTCGACGGCCGACAGGAATCCGACGTCCGTGCCCGCGAGCGTGCCGGTGAGCTTCGCCGCCGCCACCGGCTGCACGATGGTCCGCGTATAAATCAGCGAGCTCGGCGTGTCGAACTGTTCGAGCCCGTCCAGGAAGAACGGACGCTTTTCCGGAAAGAAGAGCGCGTTGCGCGGATCGTACGACAACTGCGGCACGTCGCTCTCGATCTGCGAGAAATCAGGCTTGACGGTCCCGTCCGCCGTGAGGTTGTCGGTGAGCGCGTATCGGAGGTTGCCGCCGAGCTGCTGGATCGGGGATCCGTAGTGCCAGTCGGTACCTCTCGGTGCGCCATCGACGTGCGACGTGAACTCGGGGTTGATCTCCAGCGGATGCCCGCGTTCGAGCCCCGTTAGGCCGACGAGCGCGCCCGACTGCGCGAGAAAACTCGCGTTGGCCTGCCGCGCCGGCGCCCAGGTGTCCTGGTGCCCCGAGTGCTGCACGCGTCGCAGGATGTTGAGTCCCCATCGCTGCTCGCGGCCGGGTTGGATGCGGATGCTCTTGAACGGGACGCGAATCTCGACTTCGTACCCGTTCGGCAGCACGTGTCCTCGCGACTCGAACGTGTAGTCGGTGCTCAGGTCCACGGTGTCGCGCGTGGTACCGGCGCTGCCGATTCCCGCCGCATGCGACTGGATGCCTTCGCTCAGGATGCCATCGGACTGGACGCCGAGCGGGTTGACACCGAACACGTACGCGCGGCGATGATCGTCGAACGTATCGAGAAATATTTCGACGAAGTCGTCGGCCGAGATGTTGTCGCGATCGGCGAGCGTCGCGTGCACGGGCCCGTGCGGCTCGAATGCGCGAATGCCGAAGTAGATCGCGTCGGACGAGTACCACACGAGGACTTCTGTAGAATCCGCCGCGGGCTGGCCATCGACCGGCAAGTACTCCGAAAAATCGGTGAGCCGGGCGGCCTTGGCCCAGACGGGCTCGTCCAAATTCCCGTCTATTGTGACGGTGTCGGCGAGCCTCGGCGCATCGACCTGCAGCTGACCGGTGCGCCCGCTGAACACGGGTCCAGATGACGCTGCGGCAACGTGTAGCAGCGCAATGATCGGGAGCAGCACTCGTGAGCTCGGCGGCGGGGGAGAGCCAGAACTATGCGCGCCGTCGCGCACTGGCGCTATGGACAAGCTCGGCACCGTACAGACTGGATGGAACCGACGACAAAGCGAACATCCGATGAAAAATCACGCGCCAGCGTCACAAGCCGCCGACTCACATCGCTTGTCCGTGGTCCGAAGCACGGTTCGTGCGCTGCAATCAGACCGTCAAAGCATCAACGGTCAGAAGGAGCTCATCATGAGAATATCACATGCTGTATTGATCGGCACGGCGTTCGCACTCGGTGCGTGCGGCGGTGGGAAGAACGCAAACCAGACAGCGGACACAACAGCCGCGGCCGCGCCTGCCGCCGCACCGGCAGGCTCGTCCGCTACCGCCGCTACCGCCGCTGGGCCGTCTGGGCCGATGACTATGCCCGCGTGGATGAAGGTCGACAACGCGAAGAAGACGGTGTCGCTCGACATCCATGCCGGCCAGACGCCGGACAACAACCACTGGAACTTCAACGGGTACGACAAGGGCAACGCTACCATCACGGTGCCCGAAGGGTACAAAGTGACGCTCAAGTTCACGAACGACGATCCGTCGCTCGCGCACAGCATCGGCGTCGACAGTGCCTACGCGACGTTCCCGGCCACGTTCACGAATCCGCAACCGATCTTTTCGGGCGCGATCAGCCCGGACCCAACGGATCCGACCAAGGCGACACAGCCGCACAAGTCGCAGACACTGACGTTCACGGCGTCAAAGGCCGGAAGCTATACGCTCAACTGCTTCATTCCGGGCCACGCGATGACCGGCATGTGGATTCACTTTGACGTGTCGTCCGACGGCAAGGCGGGCGTGCAAACGAGCGGGACCTAACGCAACCTGGGACGAGAGCGGCTGCACGCAACTACGCGCCGCTCTCGCAGTTCCAAAAAATCAACGATGCCGACCTGGAGAGTCGCTCTTGCCCTGCGCAGCCGAGCGATGCCTGTAGTTATCTCTGCAGTTATCCTTGTAGTTATCCTTTCGAAAAATGCGTAAGACCATCCAGGGGGTTAGCAAGCTGCCCCTGGATGGTCTTACGCCTTTTGAAAAGGATAACTACAAGGATAACTGCAGAGATAACTACAGGCATCGCTCGGCTGCGGCGATAAGCACATCGCGAGCAATCAGCTTTGTTCAATTTTTTTGAACTGCAACTGCAGCGACTATCGGCTTCCGGGCCAGGCGCCGCCGACCGCCTTATACAACGCGACTAACGCCGTCACTGCGGACGTGCGCCCAACCGCCAGTTCACTCTCGGCGCTCAGCAAGGTGCGTTGGGCGTCGAGCACTTGTAGGAAATCCGTCTCGCCGGCCTCGTAGCGGAGCTGCGCGAGGTCGAGCGCGTGCGTGCTGGCGCGAACGGCTTCACTCAAACTCGACAGGCGCGCGCGCGAGCGATCGTAGTTGCTGATCGCGCTTTCCGTTTCGCCGATCGCGCCCACAACCGCGGACGTGTACTGCGCTTTCGCCTGGTCGGCCTGCGCCTGCGCAATGTCGACCCGCGTCTTCACACGACCCATGTCCAGGAACGGCCACGTGACCACCGGGCCAATGAAGAACCGCGGCGTGCCCGAGTTGCCCAACGAATTGAAGGTAGGCGCCGTGTAGCCGGCACTCGCCGCCAGCGAGATCCTCGGCAAGTAGTCCGCCTGCGCGGCACCGATCAACATCGTCTGCGCCGCCAGCTGACGCTCGGCGCTCAACACGTCGGGGCGCCGCTTCACGAGATCGGCCGGCGCGCCGACCTTGACGACGTTAGGCAGCGTCGGCAGTGCCGCCGGAGCCACCAGCGCCGCCGGCAATGACTCCGGCGTGCGGCCCAACAATGTCGCCAGCTGGTTCCGGCTCGCGGCAATCCGCGCCTCGATCGCCGGCGTCTGCGCCAGCGTTAGGCTGAGCTCGGCCCGCGCGCGCTCGACGTCGAACGCCGTGCCGCTCCCCGCCGACAACCGCTGCTCCGTCAACTTCATCGTGCGGCGCTGGTTCTCCGCGTTCCGTTCGGACACGGCGAGCTCCGCCTGCGCGCCCCGCAGCTCGAAGTACGTGCGCGCCACCTCCGACGCCAGCGTCAGTTGGGCATCGCGCACCTGCTCGTCCGCCGACTGCTCGAACGCCTTCCCCGCCCGCACGTTGTGGCTCACCCGCCCGAACACATCCAGCTCCCACGACGCATCCACACCGCCATCCCACAAATCCTGCCGCGGAAGGGCACCGGACGTCCCCGGAAACTGCGAGGCCGACAACTGCTGCCGCGCAAAGCTGGCTTGAGCGGTGATGGTCGGAACGAGGTCGAGCGACGCCAACCGCCGCTGGGACCGCGCCTCGAAGAACCGCGACCGCGCCGCGCGCACGTCGGGGCTCGCACGCAGCGCCTCGTGCACCAACGCCGTCAGCGAGCTGTCGCCTAACCCAGCCCAGAAATTGCTGTCCGGCGCCGCGCCGCTGACGGTGGCTCCCGACGACAGTGTGCCTACCTGTATCGTGTCGAGGAGCGAATCCTTGGCCAGCGCCGAATCCGACGCGCTCGACGAGAACGAATCGGGCAGTGCCACGGGCGACGGCGTGACCGAATCGGCGCTCGCACCCTGCGACGTCGCCACGCGACGCGCGCTGGTATCCGACAGCGCCTGGAACGCGGGCGCCACCACGACGGTGGGCGGCTGATAGTTGGGCGAGCTCACGCACGCCGCGGCAAGCGGCACGACCGCCGCGAGTATCCATGCAGTGCTACGCATTAGTCATCCCCTTCGCCGTGAGCGGCAAACGTACCCGCGTGCGCAATCAACGGCGGATAATCCGACGGACGCGACGCTGACGCCTGCGCCCGCTTGTGAACGAGTCCACGAACGACCACATAGAACACCGGAGTAAGCAAGAGTCCGAAGAACGTGACGCCTAACATACCGGAGAACACGGCGACGCCCATGGCGTGACGCATCTCCGCGCCGGCGCCGAACGCCACCACGAGCGGTACCACGCCCATGATGAACGCGAACGACGTCATGAGAATGGGCCGCAACCGGATCCGGCACGCTTCGAGCGCCGCGTGCACGGGGTCGTAGCCCTGCAACTCGAGGTCGCGCGCGAACTCCACGATCAGGATCGCGTTCTTGCACGCGAGCCCGACCAGCACCAGCAACCCGATCTGCGTGAACACGTTGTTGTCGCCGTGGCTCAGCCACACGCCCATGATCGCCGAGAAGAGGCACATCGGGACGATGAGAATCACCACGAACGGCAGCGACCAGCTCTCGTACTGCGCGGCCAACACCAGGAACGCCAGCAGCACGCACAGCGGGAACACGAGGATGGCGGTGTTGCCGGCCAGAATCTGCTGATACGTGAGCTCGGTCCACTCGTATCCGATTCCGTTAGGCAGCGTTTCCTGCGCCAACTGCTCCATGGTCGCCACGGCCTGGCCCGAGCTCACGCCCGGCGCCGGACCGCCGTTGATGTCGGCCGACGGATACGCGTTGTAGTGCATCACCTGGTCCGGCCCGAACGACTGCTTGACGTTGATCAACGAGCCTAACGGCACCATGTCGCCCTTGGCGTTCTTCACCTTGAGCTGCGCGATGTCCTCGGCGTTCGCGCGGTAGGGCGCGTCGGCCTGGGCCATCACCTGGTACGTGCGGCCGAACCGATTGAAGTCGT
Source organism: Gemmatimonadaceae bacterium (assembly GCA_035496295.1). Classification (GTDB taxonomy): domain Bacteria; phylum Gemmatimonadota; class Gemmatimonadetes; order Gemmatimonadales; family Gemmatimonadaceae; genus JADGGM01. The sequence continues at coordinate 6,511 of DATJET010000102.1, read as the reverse complement.
TGACGTACACGGAGCCCAGGTAGATCTGCAGCGTCTGGAACAGGTCGCTCAGCTCGACGCCCTGCTGCTTCACGCGGTCCCGGTCGACGTCGGCGAACAACTGCGGCACGTTGATCTGATAGCTCGTGTACACGCCCGCGAACTGGCCCGTTTGATTCGCTTTGGCCGACAACGCCTGCGCTGCCCGGTACAACGCTTCCTGGCCCAACCCGGCGCGATCCTCGAGCTCCATCTTGAATCCGCCCACCGAGCCCAGGCCGTTCACGGCCGGAGGCGGGAACACCGCGATGAATGCATCCTGAATGGCGAAGAACTTCTGGTTGAGCGCCGCGACGATCGCGGGCCCGCTCTCGTCCTTGCTCTTGCGTTCGTCGAACGGCTTGAGGCCGATGAACACCGTCCCGGCGTTAGGCTTGTTCACGAACCCGTTGATCGAAAGCCCGGGGAACGCCACGGTGGATTGCACGCCCGGCTGCTTCGCCGCGATGTCCGACAGCCGCTTGATCACGTCCTCGGTGCGGTCCAACGACGCGGCATCGGGCAACTGCGCGTACGCGACCACGTACTGCTTGTCCTGCGTCGGTACGAAGCCCGGCGGCACGCGCTTGAACCCCAGGAGCGTGATCGCGATGAGGCCCGCGTAGACGGCGAGCGCCACCGCACTCTTGCCGATCAGCCGCCCAACGGCCTTACCGTACTTGGTCGAGCCGCTCTTGAACGCGCGGTTGAACGGATGGAACAGCCAACCCAACAGCTTGTCGAGCACTTTCGTCAACCGATCGGGCTCGGCGCCGTGCGGCTTGAGCAGAATGGCCGACAACGCCGGCGACAGCGTGAGCGAGTTGAACGCCGAAATGAGCGTCGAGAAGGCGATCGTCAGCGCGAACTGCTTGTAGAACTGTCCCGTTAGGCCGCTGATGAACGCCACCGGCACGAACACCGCGCACAACACCAGCGCAATCGCGACGATCGGCCGGCTCACCTCGTCCATGGCCTTGTGGCTCGCCTCGCGCGGCGACAGGCCGAGCTCGATATGCCGTTCCACGTTTTCGACGACCACGATCGCGTCGTCGACGACGATGCCTATGGCAAGGACCAACCCGAACAGCGACAGCGTGTTGATGGAAAACCCGGCCGCGAGCATGATCGCGAACGTCCCGACAATCGATATCGGCACCGACGCCAGCGGGATGATCGAGGCGCGCCAAGTCTGCAGGAACACCACGACCACGATCACCACCAGCAGCGTGGCCTCGAGCAGCGTCTTGATGACCTCGTTGATCGAGTCGTGCACGAACGTCGTCGGGTCGTACACGATCGAATAGTTGACGCCCTGCGGGAAGTTGTTCTTGAGCTGGGCCATCGTCGCCCGCACGTCGTGCGACAGCGCGAGCGCGTTCGAGCCCGGTTGCTGGAAGATCGCGATCGCGACCGCATTCTTGTTGTTCAACAGGGACTGCAAGCCGTAGTCGCCCGCGGCCAACTGGATGCGCGCCACGTCGCGGAGGCGCGTGATCTCGCCATCCTGGCCCGTCTTGACGATGATGTCGCCAAATTCCTTTTCGTTCACCAACCGCCCACGGGCGTTCACCGTGAGCTGGTAGGCCACCGGGTTAGGCATCGGAGGCGCACCGACGACGCCCGCGGCCACCTGCAGGTTCTGCTCGCGGATGGCGTTCACGACGTCGGTGGCCGACAGATCGTGCGCCGCGACTTTCTGCGGATCGAGCCACACGCGCATCGCGTAGTCGCCCGAGCCGAAGACGATCACCTGCCCCGCACCCGGAACGCGCTGCAGCTGGTCTTTCACCTGCAGCGTCGCGTAGTTTCGCAGATAAACGGGATCGTACCGCCCGTTAGGCGACACGAGGTGCACCACCATCGTCAGATCGGGCGACTGCTTCTGCGTCGTCACGCCCAACTGGCGGACCTCGTCCGGCAGCCGCGGCAGCGCCTGGTTGACGCGGTTCTGCACCTGCACCTGCGCCATGTCGACGTTCGTGCCGATCTTGAACGTGACCGTGAGATTGAGCACGCCGTCGGCAGTCGCCTGCGACGACATGTACAGCATGTTGTCGACGCCGTTGATGCTTTCCTCGAGCGGCGTACCCACGGTTTGCGCGAGTACGGTCGGGTTGGCGCCCGGATACACGGCGCGCACCGCGACGGTGGGCGGCACGACCTCCGGGTACTCGCTCACCGGCAGCGTGAAAATCGCGATCAAGCCGGCGACCAAGATGACGATCGACAATACGCCGGCAAAGATCGGACGATCTATGAAGAAGCGCGAGAAGCGCATGACCTGTACTCCGTGATACGCGTTCGATTGCGAAGTTGCGGCGAGCTCAGTGCGTCGATGCTACCGATGGCTGCGAATCCGACGGCGGCGTCATGGGGACTACCGATGGCGTGACCTTGGCGCCCGGCCGCACGCGCTGCAGACCGTTCACCACGACACGCTCACCCGGCTTGAGTCCCTGCTTCACCACGCGGAGCCCATCGTCCATGGGGCCGAGCGTGATGGCGCGGTAGTCCACCGTGTTGTCGGGCTTGAGGACGAACACGAACTTCCGGTCCTGGTCCGTGCCCACCGCATCGTCGCGAATGAGCGTCGCGTCGTAGCTCTTGCTGCCCACGAGCTTGATGCGCGCGAACAGCCCAGGCGTCAGGCGGTGGTCGTGGTTCTCGAACACCGCGCGCGCGCGAATCGTCCCCGCCACCGGATCGAGCTTGTTGTCGACGAAGTCGATGTGCCCTTCGTGCGGGTAGCCGGACTCGTCGGCCAGGCCCATGTACACGAGGCGCTTGGCGTTCTGTTGGGCAGCGTGCACGCCGACCTGCGACGACAGTCCCAGATCCTTCAGGTACGTCTGCTCGTCCCCATCGAAGTAGACATAGATGGGGTCGAGCGACACGACCGACGTCAGCGGCGTTGCGTTAGACGCGCCCGCCTGCACCAGGTTGCCGGGCGTGACCTGCGCCCGCCCAACGCGACCGGTGATCGGCGCGCGCACCGTCGTCCACTCGAGATTGAGCTGCGCCGTGGTCAACGCAGCCTGTGCGGCCTGCACCGCGGCATCGCCCTCGGCGCTCGCGCTCGTGCGCGTGTCATAGTCTTGCCGCGAGATAGCCTGCGCCGCGAGCAGATGCTTGGCGCGTGCTACCTCGGATTGTGCGAGCGTCCGGCGCGTCTCGGCTTGTGCAAGATCCGCCTTCGCCTTTTCGACATCGGCTTCGTAGGGCCGAGGGTCGATGACGAAGAGGACATCGCCCTTGTGGACCATGGCGCCCTCGGTGAACGCGACGCGTTCGACGTATCCCGACACGCGCGGGCGCACGTCCACCATGTCGACCGATTCGAGATGTCCCGTGAACTCATCCCAATCGGTGACCGATCGCCCAATGGCCGCAGCGACTGTGACTTGCGGCGCCGGCGGCGGCCCCTGCTGCTGCTCACCCTTTGCCGTGATCGCGCGTCCCGCGGCTAACGTGGCGAGAATGGCGAACACTGTTCCTGCGATGACCCAGGTGCGACGCGAGCGTGGAGCCTGCGATGCGCCCGGCGACTGCGATTCGGATTGATTCTGCATACTCGGTAGTCCTGGTGGCGATGTACGTTGATTTCCCAAACGGGACACCGGCTCGCGTGGTTCCCTCATCGCGAAAAATTCTTTTCGATTGGCCCGGTTTTGACAGAAATCGGACGTTGACGCTTGCGATGGATGTTCGTGCTGCGACGAAACGGTGACTGACCGTCTCGATAGCGACGTTCGAGGGAGACCGAAATCGACATTTTGGACAAAACTCGTCGCGCCCTCTCTATGAGAGGGAGTCGGCAAGTTTCAAATTGAAATTGTTTTCCGGGAGGGGCGAGGCGGGAACGAGCGGATTATTGAGTCTTGCTAAGCAAGTGCTTTGGCGCGGTTGTCCTCTTGTCGCTCCATGCGAATGGGATGCTCGACCACAGCGATGCACCACGCACGTTCGATGTACGGGCGCTTGCGGAGTACTTCGGTTTCAAAGTAGTGGGTGAAGCGATACGGTCCCATCTTGCGTCGCCGCGGCTCGGGCGGTTCGTCGGCTCGAAGGACACGCCACACGTTGAATTCGTTGGGCATTGCAAGCTGACCAACGGATTCCTCATCGGATCAATACGACGCCATCCGCCGCATGCGTGACATTGGAAGGTTCGCTGCGCGAGGGGCGCGATCCGGACTGCTTCTTGCCACCGGTAACCCGGCATGACCGTTCAGTGGATCCGACGACGTGGCGGCAAGACAAGGGGGTTTCGCTACGAGGATGCGCACGGCCGTTCGATCCGTGATCGTAAGCAGTTGGCCCGCATCGACGCGCTCCGCGTGCCGCCGGCGTGGCGCGACGTGCACATCGCCGCCAGTCCGCGCGCCGCGATCCAGGCGTGGGGCTTCGACGTCAAAGGGCGGAAGCAGTACCGCTACCACGAGCGCGCGGTCGCGTTACGCGAGCAGCGCAAATACTACAGGATGCGGCGGCTCGCGCACGACCTGCCGATGATCCGCGAGGCACTCTACACTCAGTTAGGCAGCGGCCGTGAGCTGACGCGCGACCGCGTCGCCGCCGGCGTCCTGAGACTCATCAGCAAGGGCTTCTTCCGGCCGGGCAACGAGCGATACACGCGCGAGAATCACACGTTCGGCATCACGACGCTCAACAAGCGCCACGTGACCGTGGACGACCGCGCGATCGAGTTCGCGTTCCGCGGCAAGTCCAACAAGGAGCAGCACCGGGTCGTGGTGGATCGCCCGCTGGCCAAGTTGGTGCAGGCCTTGCTGCGCACGCCGGGTACGCGCCTCTTTCGATATCTGTGCGATGGCCGGTGGCACAACCTCTCGCAACGCGACGTGAACGAATACGTGCGACGGTTGACGCCGGCCCGCTACACGGCAAAGGACTTTCGTACGTGGGGCGGCACCCTGCGGATGGCGATGGTCCTCTCGGACCTCGGGCCGGCGGCCAACGAGCGCGAAGCCAAGAAGAACGTCCTACTCGCCGTCCGGCTGGTTGCCGCTGAGTTAGGCAACACGCCGGCCATCTGTCGGGCGAGCTACGTGCACCCCATCGTCCTCGCGCGCTATCTCGACCACGGCGACACCATCCTGCCGCGCGCCCGTGGGAAGACGGCCGGCGGCCACTATCCCGAGGAGCGCGCGCTGATCCGCTTTCTGGACCGTCACTACCCGGAGCGCCGGCGGCGCCAGCGGCCCGGCGCCGCCGACGCCGCTCGTTAGGCACAATGGCTCGCGACGGTGCCTCGGCCTCGAGCGAACGCGCGCGCACCGGCGCCAGGGCCGCGGCCGGCCGCCGCAGCGGCGCCTGGATCGTCGCGACCACCATCCTCGGCTCGAGCATCGCGTTCATCGATTCGACCGTCGTCAACGTCGCGTTGCCCGTGATCCAGCGTGATCTCCACGCGACAGGCGACGAGGCACAGTGGGTCGTCGAGTCGTTCGCCCTCGTGCTTGCGGGCTGCATCCTCATCGGCGGCGCGTTCGGCGACAAGGCCGGGCGCCGCACGGTGTACGTGATCGGCACCGTCATCTTCGGCCTGGCGTCCGTGGCCTGCGGATTCGCGACGGGGGTGACGTGGCTCATCGTGTCGCGTGCGATTCAAGGGATCGGCGCCGCGCTGCTCATCCCCGGCAGCCTGGCCATTCTCGGCGCGTGCTTCGAGGGAGACGCGCGCGCCAACGCGATCGGCAACTGGTCCGCGTTCACCGCGATCGCACCGGCCGCCGGTCCTGTGTTAGGCGGATGGCTGGTGCAGCACATCTCGTGGCGCTGGGTGTTCTTCATCAATCCGCCCATCGCCGCGGTCGTGATCGTGCTGGCCTATGCCCACGTGCCGGAGTCGCGCGCCGAAGCAAACGGCGCGCTCGACTGGCCCGGCGCGGCCACGGCCACCGCCGGACTCGCGGGCCTCGTGACCGGCGCGCTCGAGATGCCGAGGCTCGGCGCGCACCACGAGCTGGTCTGGGGTTCGCTGCTGTTTGGTGTGCTCATGCTCGCCGCATTCCTGCTGATCGAGTCGCGCAGTCGTGCGCCGATGATTCCGCTGTCGCTGTTCAACGACCGGATGTTCGCGGGGACCAACCTGCTGACGCTCTTCCTGTATTCCGCGTTGAGCGGCGCGCTGTACTTCGTGCCGTTCAACATGATCCAGGTGCAGGGCTACTCTCCCACGGCGGCTGGTGCCGTGTTGGTTCCGACGACGGTGTTGGTATTCCTTCTCTCGCAGCGCGCCGAGAACCTAATGAAGCGCTGTGGCGCCGCGCTGCTGCTCGCCATCGGTCCCGCGGTCGTTGCGGCCGGTTTCGCGCTCTTCGCGCGTCCATTCATCGGCGGCTCGTACTGGACCACCTATTTCCCCGCCGCCGTGGTCCTGGGCGTCGGCCTTGGCCTAACGGTAGCGCCGCTCACGACGAGTGTGATGAATGCGGTGCCCGCTGCGAACGTCGGCGTCGCCTCGGGCGTC
>DATJET010000101.1:0-20362 GCA_035496295.1 Gemmatimonadaceae bacterium | reverse complement strand
TGCACCGGCATGATCGGGAAGAGCTGGTCGATGGCCCAACTGTCGGGGAGTGACTGGAAGATGCTGAAGTTGCAGAAGTACCGGTCGACGAGCTGCGCCTCGAGGTCGTCGATGATGTCCGAGTATTCCTCGCGGTCGCGCTGCGCGATGCGCGCCACGGCGTTGAGCGTCGCGGTGTACAGCTGCTCGGCCAACGCGCGTCCGCGCAGCGTTAGGACACCCGAATTGAACAGCGCCTGGGCGCGTTCCTTGGCGAACGTCGCGTCGTGATAGACCTCGCGCACCGACCGGTTGGAGACCGTCTCGTAGCCCTCCTTGAGCTCGTGCAGAATGCCGTGGTCGTCGTCGCCGAGCTCCGGCACCTGCACCTCCTGCTGCGACTCGACGTCGATGACGTCCAGCAGCAGCAGCGCGTGGTGCGCCGTCAGCGCGCGCCCCGACTCGGAGATCACGTGCGGCATCGGCAGGTTGGCCTCGCGGCACGCTTCGGCGAGCGTGTAGATCACGTCGTTCGCGTACTCCTGCACCGAGTAGTTGACGCTCGCCGCGACCGTCGACCCGGACCCATCGTAGTCCACGCCTAACCCGCCGCCCACGTCGACGTGCGTGATGTCCACGCCCGCGGCGTGCAGCTCGGCGTAGAAGCGCGCCACTTCCTGCAGCCCCGCCTTGATGTACCGGATGTCCGTGATCTGCGAGCCCAGGTGGAAGTGGATGAGCCTGAGCACATCCAGTCGGCCCATCCCCTGGAGCTTGTCGATCATCTTCACGAGCTCGCTGGTGTTGAGCCCGAACTTCGACTTCTCGCCGCCGCTCTCCGCCCATCGGCCGTAGCCCTCGGACGCGAGCTTGATCCGCACCCCGGCCGTCGGCATCACCTGTATCTGATCCGCGACGCGCAGCAGCGTGTCGAGCTCGGCCATCTGCTCGAGCACGATGAAGACCTGATGGCCTAACTTCTGGCCCATGAGGGCGAGGCGCATGAACTCCTCGTCCTTGTAGCCGTTGCACACGATCATGTGGTTGGTCGAATCGGTGAGCGCGAGCACCGCCTGCAGCTCGGGCTTGCTGCCGCACTCGAGTCCCACACCGTGCGGCGCGCCGAACTGCACGATCTCTTCGACGACGTGCCGCTGCTGGTTCACCTTGATCGGATAGACCAGCGTGTAGTCGCCCTCGTAGCCGAACTCACGAATGGCGGTCTGGAATCGCCCGCTCAATGTCTCGACGCGTGAGCGCAGAATGTCGGAGAATCGGAGCAGCAGCGGCAGCGTCACGCCCTGCTCCGCCAGGTCCGTTGCCAGCTCGTACAGATCGAGCTCGCGATCGGGCCGCGATTTGTCGGGCCGCACCACGACGTGGCCGCGCTCGTTGATGTCGAAGAATCCGATGCCCCAGCCTTCGACGTTGTAGAGCGTGCGCGAGTCTTCGATCGTCCAGGGCGCGGCTTGTTCCACGCCGATCGGTTCCACAACTCGAGTTGCCATGGGGGCGAAGTTTAGAAGGTGCGGACCCCGCTGAATAGGTCCCGTGAGGCACTTACGGAAAGAGACGACGCACGCGCCAGCCCGTGTCGTCGCGCTCGTAGAGGAACCGCTCGTGCAGACGGTGCGGCCGCCCGCGCCAGAATTCGATGCGCTGCGGGACCACGCGGAATCCGGACCAATTCGGCGGTCGCGGCACATCGCCGCCGGCGAAGCGCGCTTCGACATCACGCACGCGATGCTGCAACTCCGCGTCGCTCTCGAGCGTGGCGCTTTGCCGCGACGCCCATGCGCCGACGCGGCTCATGCGCGCCCGCGACGCAAAGTAGGCGTCCGCCTCGGCGTCGGTCACGCGCTCGACCGGTCCTTCGACGCGCACCTGTCGTTCCATGGGTTGCCAATGAAAGCACAGCGCCGCCCACGGATGCGCGAGCAGCTCGCGTCCCTTGCGGCTTTCGTAGTTCGTGTAGAACACGAAGCCACGGGCATCGACCTCCTTGAGGAGCACGATGCGCGCCGACGGCCGCCCGGCGTCGTCCACGGTGGCGAGCGTCATCGCGGTTGGCTCCGGGAGACGCGCGCGGTCCACGCGCTGCGCCTCGCTCAGCAGGGCCGTGAAGTGCGCGATCGGATCGGCGGGCGCCGCTTGATCGTTAGGCGAGGGCGTGCCGCTCACTGCGCGAGGCCGCGCCGCTTCAGCTCCTTCTGTGCGTCGGCCCAGCCTTGCGCGGCCGCCTTACGGAACCACGACACGGCCAGCGAATCATCCTGCGCCACGCCGCGGCCGTTGGCGTACATGAATCCGACGTTGAATTCCGCCTGCGGGTCGCCTTGGTTCGCCGCTGTGCGGAAGTACCGCATGGCCTGCGCATCGTCGCGGTCCACGCCTTTACCCATGCCGTAGAGCCATCCCAGCCGGTTCTGCGCCCACGCGCTCCCTTGGTCGGCCGCTTTGCGATACCAGAGCACCGCCTGATCCATGCTGACGTCCACGCCCGCCCCGTTTTCGTAGGCCATCCCGACTTTCACCTCGGCGTCGACGTCGCCCAGCGCCGCTGCCTTACGATACCATGATGCTGCCTGTGCGACATCCCGCGGCACGCCGCGCCCCGCCTCGTACATGACCGCGAGCTGGTACGCAGCGTCGCGGCTTCCTGCGTCCGCTGCCTTCTTGAACCACGTGAAGGCTTGGGTCGGATCCCGCGGCACACCGTATCCCTGCAAGTACATCGCGCCGAGGTTGCGTTGGGCATTCACGTCGCCCGCCTGCGCGTCGCGCGCGCACACCGTGAGTGCCGACGCCCAATCCTTGGCGCCGTACGCCGACGAGCACGTGACGGACGTCGCGGGTGCCGCGCTCGAGCTCGCGACTGTCGCCGTCGCCGTCGCGGGCGCAGCCGCATGCTTGGTGGTGTTGGCCGCTGGTCGAGGCGCCTCCTTCCGAGGCGGCGGACGGCTCGCAGCAACGGGACGTCCGGACCTGTCGCGCGGCGCAGCCACCGCCGGCGACCAGAGGAGCGTCTGACCCGGTTTGAGCGACACCGTCTCTGTCACCGGCGCGGAACCCGATACCTCGGCGCCTAACGTATACGTGCCGGGCGGCAGCGCGATCGCCGGCGGCTGCCACACGATACCGTTCACGGTCAACCGTGCGCCGGCCGGTACGCGATCGCTCACCATGACGTGCGCCGTGTCGATGGGCGGCAAGGCCAGTGGCCCCTGCCCGGCCTGCGCGACGACGCTGTCCATGCGCGTTGCATCGGGCGCCGTTAGGCGCGCGTGCACGAACATCGCGGCGGCAAGGACGCCCACCAGGCCCACCACGCCGACGCCGATCATCCACGGTGGAGTCGATCGCGCGGGCCGAGGCGGGAGCGTTTCATCCACCGGCATCTGATCCGCGGGAATCAGCACTTCCTGCGGCGTGAGGCGCGGCAGTATCGGCTTGGTGAGTGTAGGCCCTGCCGGCACCTGGGGTGCGGGTGCGCTGGCCGGCGGCACCGCCGTCCCGTTGCCGATCGCATTGACCAACGGCCGCAGCACGTGCGTTTCGCCTAACGAATACGATTCGGTCGCCGCGTTCGCATCCTGCTCTTTCCGGAGGCGCAGCGTCACCACGTTGCCCGACGAGAGATCGCGTGCGAAGTACACGACTCCGCCGCCTTCGGCACGGTCCATCTCGCCGAGGATCTCGAATTCACCGCGCGACGCGGCTTTCACGGCATCGAGCAATTCTGCGCGCGAGCCCTCGTCCGCGACCGTCTTTGCGACGTCAGATCCGCACTGCGGGCAGAACTTGCCTCCACCGACGAGCGGCGCGCCGCAGCGGTCGCACGTCGCCGGGATCGCACGGCCAACACTGGCGTCCAACGTACGCGCGACGTCGAGCACGTAATCGCCCTGCCCGCCCTCCAAGCGGAGCGCAACGAGCGCGGCCGACTTCACATCGCGCGCGAGGTAAATGACGCGGCCGCCAGCATCCCGGCCCATCTCGCCCAGGACTTCATGGCTGCCGGCGGCGGCATCCTGAACGGCTCGGAGCAAATCGTCGTTGTGATCGCCATTGCCCAGTGGTACAGCGGTCACTCGACTAGGTCCAACGTTTTGCTGCATGACGTCTCCGGCGACGCGCTTCGAGGTGCGATTTCAACTCTATGTAAGTAACGACTCGATGGAAAGATGGCACCGTCACCCAGATGCACGCGTGCCCGCAACATGGGTGTCGCGGGCACGGGCGGCCGTCGTGCGCATTGGGAGGCGTCGCGGACGGCGTTACGGCTGAGAGGGCTTGGACTTTTCGAATGTCGGCGGTTTCACGGTAATCGCGCGGCCAACGGAATCGACGCGCTCCTTCGCCTTCTCTGTCATGCGATTGGTCACGGCGTTTACGTCGATGTTCGGAAGGCCCGCTACCGGAGGAGCCGCACCGTCAGCCGTGCCGGACCGACTGCCCGACTCCGCGTGCGACTTCGACTCCGATGGTTTCGCACCCGGACTCTTCGTCTCGGACGGCCTGGCATCAGCCGTCGAGTGCTCGGCGTTGGGATGCGACTCGCCCGCGTGTTCAGTTGGGCGCTCGCCCTCAGCGGTCGGCGATGATCCCTGCCCCGCCGGCGCCGCAGCGTCGGTGTGTGCTGTGGAATGCTTCGTTGCCTTCGAGCGGAGGGCGACGCTGCCCGCCGTAGCGGACACAGTGCTGGGATCGTCGGCGGCCGGATGCTCCATGAAGAATGCCCAACTGGCCGCGCCGATCACCACCACGGCCGCCGCGGCCGCGAACACCTTCACCCAATTTCGGCGGGGTGCGGGCGTCCATTCGGCCAGGTGCTCCGTTTCGTCGGCGAACGTTTCGTCAGCCGGCCGCTCGTGTGACTCGGCGTGCGATTCGGCGCGCGTCTGGTGATGCACCTGTTCCCACGCGGTGGTCTCGACACGAGGCGGCGCGGTCTCGACGCGCGGTGCTGGCGGAGTGAATCGCGTCACTTCCGGCGCGACGGGCGACGTCACTGCAGCAAACGCCGGCGCCGCCGGCATCGGTTGCTCGGGAGGATTGGGTGGAAATTGGCGCCGCAAGGCAGGCGACGTGGGCGGCTCGATCCACGGCAGCGTGGTCGACTTGGTCACAGACTCGCGGACCGGTCCGGTGCGCGGCTCCGTGCGCTCGGTGCGCGACACGCCGCCGGACTTGCGTACTCCGTTCGAGGCGGCCGCGGGGGAGGACGGTGCGGCGAGGTCAGTGGCTTGCGGTGTGCTGCCGCTGGTGCGGGCGCGCGTGTCAGACGAGACAGGCCTGAGCTCCACGGTCAGCGAACCGGCCGGCGGCGGCGCTGCGTTAGGCGACTGACCGCGCAGGCGCGCGGCGCGCTCGCGCAGGCGATGCTCCTCGTCGTGGTTCCCGCGAGCCGCGAGCACGTCGGCCAGCGCCTCGATGCTCGGCGCGAGCGACGGGTCGTCCGCTTTGGCCGTGGATTCCTTCGACGCCAGTGCGCGGCGCGCGAGCTGCTCGGCGGCGTCCAGATCGCCCTCGGCCGCGCGGACCTTCGCCAGGCTGGCGACGATCGCCGCAACCTCGGGATGATGCGCACCAAGCGCGTGCTCTTTGATCGACAGAAGCCGGAGGAGAAGCGGCGCAGCGGAGCTGAAGTCGTTCTTGCGGAAGTAGAGTCGCGCGAGATTGCTGAGTGTGACCGCGACGTCGGGGTGCGACTCGCCCAGCGTCTTCTCGCTGATGTCGAGCGCCCGACGGAAGAGCGGTTCGGCCTGGGCCAATTCGCCGCGCGTGTAATGCAGCGCGGCGAGGTTGTTGATGTTTTGCACGAGACCGACGTGATCGCCGCCGAGCATGCGCTCGCGAATCGCGAGCGAGCGCCGGAACAGCGCTTCGGCTTGCGCGAGATCTTTCTGTCGGTACTTGAGCTGCGCGAGATTGCTGAGGCTCGTCGCCAAGCGAGCGTTGTCGGCACCGAGCAGCGTTGCTTCTCGGATCGCCGCGATGAACGACTGCTCCGCTTGCGCGTAGTCGCCTTGTGTGAACGCGCGGCGGCCGTTCTCGTTGTGCCCTTCCCAGCGCGTCTCGACGGTTTCGGTCATCCGGACTCCTCCCGTGGTACAGACGCAGAGGAGGCCAGCGTGTAACCGCTTGCGGAGTCAGCCTTGCGCACCCATGCGGGTGCTCAGCACTCGCTCACGAAATGGCGTTGAGGTGGTCGCTCGTTTCGACCGCAAGAGCGAAACGTTTCGAGGCAGCGCGACACCGTCGCGCAATGGCGCGAACGCGCTCAGAGACCGAACCGTTTCCCGCGGGCAGCCGCCAGCAGGATCCGAGCGTAGATCACGTGGCTGAGCACGAGTGCCAGGAACAACAGTCCGACGCTGCAGATGGCAATGAAGGATTCGGTGGTATCGATGCCGAATGGCAGGCTGATGAACACGATGAGCGCATAGAGCGCCACCAGGCCGCCGGCCGCACCAAACGCGCCGAGTCCCGCCAGCATCCGCAACCTTGAAATCGAGATCACTGCTTTGCTCCATCGAGTAGTGTGAGACGTGCATTCGTCTGTGCTGCATGGGGCGTGCGCGAAGTATCAATCATGGCCGGAAGCGCAACGCGATGTAAACCGTCGTGTGGTGGCGCGCCGGCCGATCGAGCGAGTAACCGGCGCCGGCAAGCAGGTGCGCGTTCGGTACGTGGATCGCCCAGAGGCCGGTTTCGTCGAGAGACGCCTCGATGCCGGCGTAGCGATGCCAGTCGTGCAGCTCGGACCCGGCGCTGCCGGCCCAGAAATACGGGCTCAAAATGCCGAGAGGAAGATCGATGCGATACGTCGCCGCGCGCCGGCCAACCGCAATCCCGAGCGGCGCTGCCGGCATCGACGCCCGCTGCGAGGCCAGCCAATCATCGAACAACAGCGGGATCGTACCGCCGAGGACGAACTCTTCATAAGCGGGCGCCCCGCGCGCGGCTTGGCCGTACGTCGCATGGGCGGCGAGGCTCCAGCCGCTCCGTCCCACTTGGACGACGGCCGCGACCATCCCGCGCGCCCAGGATGTGTCCGCCGTCCGTCCGCCGGCACCGGCCACAGACACGCGCTCATCGAAGCGCCAATCGTTAGGCGTCTGCCGGAACGCGCCGCGATACTCGGCGAAGCCGAGCGTGCGCGTCTGGTGCGCGTATTGCGCGCCGTCGATCTGGCCGGCGGACACACCGGCGCGAACGACGTGCGCCGCGCCCGTGTACTGGCGCTCGATGGACGCGACCGCATCGCTCCCGGCGTAGCGCACATCCAGGTATGTTGGCGCGGACACGCCGCCGTGCTGGCGAGACGGCCGCTCGTCCGCGTAAAAGCCCTCGGCCGCAATGGCGACCGGCCATCCGCGCCACGCGGCGCCGATCGACGCGCCGCGCCACGTGCCGCGATCGCCGTACACGCCGCTCGCGATCCACGTTAGGCGGCCGACGGGATCGGTTCCGGATACCACGGCCCCAAGAGACTTGCCTTCCGCGGCGAGGCTGAGCGTTGGCAAGACAATGAGGTTGCGCGGGCCTACTCCATAGGCGCGCGTCGATTGGAGCGCCGCACCGGCGAAGGAGTCGGACGAGGCCGCCGCGGGCACGGTCGCGGGCGCGAGCGCAGGCGACGTTGCGAACGTCGGAGGCAACGACGCCGTGTCGGGCACCGATGCGAGGTCCAGGCCGGCGGCGTGCAGTCGTAGGAAGTACACCGTGTGCGAGACGTGATCGGGCTCGGGATCAGACGCCGCACTCGCGAGCGCGGTGATCGCGCGCGTCACTCCGGATGCGAGCTGCATCACGGCGATGTTCGGGATACCGCCCGAGTCGGTGTTGAACACGATCGATGAATCGCCCGGGAGAAAAGCCGCCTCGTACCGGTTCACGCCGTCCCGCGGTCCGATTGCGTTAGGCACCTGCTCCGGCGCACGGAGATCGAGCAGCGCGAGCTGCCACGTGCCGTCTCGTTGCACGCTCACGAGCACGCGGGTTCCGTCCGATGAATAGCGCGGCCGATAGTACACGACGTGCGGCGATCCGGCAGCGAGCGTTCGCGTTGCGCCAGTGGCGAGGTCGACGAGCACCAGATCACAGATTCCCTCGACGCATCGGTCTGCGACGGCCTGCCGGCCATCGGGTGACGGGTCGGCGGTGCGGATGCCCGCGTCGCGGGTGATGCGTCGCACAGCGCCGCTCTCGACGTTCCACGTGAAGAGATCGTCACGCAACGCGCCGTCGCCGCGCCCCGTACGCCGCACGAGCAACAACTCGTTTCCGTTAGGCATGAAGCGCGGCGAGCCGTACGCAAATCCGGCGTGTGGATAGAGCGTGGCAAGGAGCGTCTTGGGCGCCGGACGCCAGGTTATCGCCGGAACATCCTCGGGATCACGCTCGAGCAGCGCGGCGCGTGCTCGCGCAGCGGCCGTGTCCGAGCTGTCCGTCGACGTCTTCCACACCACGACGCGACTCGGCGCATTCCGTCGGGCAAGCACGATCGCCATGTGCGTGCCGTCGCGCGAAACAGCGGGCGCGCCGGTGCCCCACGTGAGCGCCTGTACGGTGGTACCGCGGCCCGAATCCGGCCGCGACGCAACGCGCTGCTCGACGTCGCGCTCCACGTCCAGCGCGTGCCCCGTGAGCTCGGCCGTGAACCGCCCGTAGAGATCTGCTGGATACCCGCCGAATACACCCGCGAATGCGTCGTCGAACGTGCGGACCTGGCGCGCACTCATGCGACGCCAGAGATGCACCAAGCTCGAATCGCCGCCACGCTCGACCAGCCAGCCGAGGAACGCCGAGCCCGCGAGGTACGCCATGTCGCCGCCTAAAAATCGATTGTCGGTATCGAGCTGGCCGTACGTGGGCAACTTGCCTTCCAGCGCCCATTCGCGCAGCACCGCGGCGCGCCACGCGCTGTGCGGCCGCCCCATTCCCGTCAGCTTGCCTTCGATGTACGTGGCATATCCCTCGTCGACCCAGCGCGGCGCTCTGATGGCGATCGGACCCAAACGCAGCGGTGAGAGACGCGTCATGACGCGCTCCCACGTGTTGCGCGTTGGACGCGTGAGATGCGCGATGTGCGTGTACTCGTGAACCGAGAGCAGCTCGCTCCATCCCCGGCTGTCGCCGATGCCGCTCGTTGGATCCGGCGGCATCGGCCAGAAGAAAATCACCGGGTCCTCGAGCAGCGGCAGCGCAAACCCATTCGAGACGTTGTTCGGATCTTCGACCACCAGCGTCACGCGATGCGCCGGCGCGTTGCCCACCACTGTGCTAACGGCGTCGTGCACGGCGTCGATGCGGTGCGCCATGTCGAGCGTCCACGCTTGCGCGGACTGCGGATAGTGAATCACGAAGTACCGCGTCTCGATCGTGCGCCACGCCAACGATGGAATCGTGAGCGTTTGCGCCTGCAGACGGTGGCCGGCCGCGAACACAGCCGCTACGCACGCAAGTATGGACGTGGTGACGCGCATGAGTCGATAATGATGAGCCCTGACACTCGGCCAAACAACGCGCCCCTCCACGCGCGGCCTCTTTGGTGACATCTTGTGGTGCGGCCGAAAGGAGATGATGTGAGCACCACGACGCTGGAATCGGTTCTCGCGACTGTCCCGTACGGGACCTGTCCCCTACCGGGGATCGGTGCCGCGGGACAACCCGGGCCCAACGACTGGAAGGAGTTGGCGAGCGCCGGCGTGCGCACGGTCGTCGATCTTCGCGCGCCGAACGAACCGCGGGGACACGATGAGCCCGACGCGGTGCGCGCGGCAGGCATGGCATACGTTCCGATTCCCGTCACGCAGTTGACGCTGAGCGACGAGCAGTTCGACGCGGTGCGCAACCTGTTGCGCGATCCGGCGCGGCGACCGATCGTCGTGCATTGCGCATCATCGAATCGGGTGGGAGCGCTCCTGCTCCCGTACTTCGCGTTGGACAAAAAGCAGCCGCTCGAGAAGGCCATCGAGCTCGCGATGGATGCCGGTCTGCGAAGCCAGGACCTCGCCACGCTGGCGGTGGACTACGTGCGACGCCACAGCGCGTCGCCCTGACGGAGGACATCGTGTTCCTGCGGCGCTTCTACGAGGACCATCTCGCCCAAGCGAGCTATCTGATCGGCTGCCAAGCGAGCGGTGAGGCCGTGGTGGTAGACGCCAACCGCGACGTTGAGCAATACGTCGCCGCTGCGGCCGCCGAAGGGCTGCGCATCACGCACGTTACCGAAACGCACATCCACGCCGACTATGTCTCGGGCAGTCGCGAGCTGGCCGAGCGTACCGGCGCGACATTGCTGCTCTCGTGCGCCGGCGGACCAGCGTGGCAGTACGCGTTCGCTCAGGACGCTGGTGCGCGTCTGATCGGCGATGGCGCGCACTTCCAGGTCGGCGCCGTGCGTCTCGACGTGATGCACACGCCCGGGCACACGCCGGAGCATCTCACGTTTCTGGTGACCGATACCGCGATCGCGGACCGCCCCATGGCGGCGATCACCGGGGACTTCGTGTTCGTTGGCGACGTCGGCCGGCCGGACCTGCTCGAGCGCGCGGCGCACGTCGCCGGGACCATGGAGTCGAGCGCACGCGATCTGTTTCGCGCGATCCAGCGGTTCAAGACGCTGCCCGACTATCTGCAACTGTGGCCGGGCCACGGCGCGGGCTCCGTGTGCGGCAAGGCGTTAGGCGCGATGCCGCAGTCCACGTTAGGCTACGAGCGCCTCTTCAACTGGGGCCTCGCCGAGACGGACGAGGCGCAGTTCGTCCGCTCGGTGCTCGACGGTCAGCCCGAGCCGCCGCACTATTTCGCGGTGATGAAGCGCGTCAACCGCGAGGGGCCTCTTGTGTTAGGCGGCCTGCCCCACCCGGAACGCCTGGGCGCGGCGCGCGTGCGGACGGCCCTCGACACCGGCGCCACGGTGATCGACACGCGTCACGCGGCCGATTTCGCCGCCGGCCACGTTCCGCGCACGATCAACATTCCGCTCAACCGCGCGTTCGCGACCTGGGCCGGATCGCTGCTGCCGTTGGACCGCCCCTGCCATTTCATCGTCGACGACGATGACGCGCCGGTGCTCGCGGCGCGGGCAGCACGCGCGCTCGCGCTCATCGGGTTCGACCACATCGGTGGCTACTTCGGCGCGGAATCCATCGCGGAGTGGCACGCCGCGGGCGGCGCGCTCGAGACGGTACAGACGCTCACGGCGCCCGAATTGCGATCGCGGCTGGCGTCAGGCAGCGCAACCGTGATCGACGTGCGCAACGACCACGAGTGGAACGCCGGACACGTGCACGGCGCACAGTGGATCCCGCTGGCGACGCTCGCCCAGCGCGCCGGCGACCTGGACACGACACGCACGCTCGTCGTGCAATGCCATGGCGGCACTCGCTCGGCCATTGCCGCGAGCCTGTTGCTCGCGGCCGGCCGGCACAACGTGGCGAATCTGGCGGGCGGGTTCGCGGAGTGGACGGACGCGGGCTTCCCGGTCGAGCGTTAGCTCAGCGCGCGGCGCTCGAAGCTCCTGATGCCTAACGCCCAGAAGAGCGCGGTAAGCGCGAGCAGCGCGCCGCACACCGCTACGAGGCTCATGTGCGGCAGTGCCGGCGTGAGGGCGCCGCGCATGCCCTCCGCCACGTAGACGAGCGGATTTACCAGCACCGCGTACTTCATCACCGGCACCGCCTGCAAGCCCTGCCAGGGGTAGTACGCACACCCGAAGAAAATCATCGGCGCGACGACGACACTGAACATCAGCCCGATCTGCTGCGGGTTGATGGCCGTCCCCATGAGCAGGCCAAGGTTCGAGAACGCCGCGGCGCCGAGGATGGTGATGAGCAGGACGGGCACGATGTGCGCGCCGGCGAGCGCATCGACCGGCCCCATGATCAGCCGTGCCATTGGCAACACGACCGCGGCAGCGATCAGTCCCTGCAGCACGCCCATCACGATTTTCTCGAGCGCGATCATCCGCGTCGGCACCGGCGCCAGCAGCCGATCCTCGATTTCCCGCGTGAAACCAAAGTCCTGCACCATCGGCAGCGCCACCGACTGCACGCTCGACAGCGTTAGGCTCACCGCGATGATGCCGGGCAGCAGTGCCGCGCCGTATCCGCGCCCCACGAATCCCATGCGCGGCAGCAGGTAGCCGAAGACGACGATGAACAGCAGCGGCTGCAGCGTCGTACGGACGAGGAAGTACGGCAGCTCTCGCTTCGTGACGTGCAGGTCGCGGCGCATCAACGCGCCAAAAATTCGGAGCGTACTCGGCGGCGGAGTGACCCAGGTGGCCGGCATCAATCGAGCTTCCTTCCCGTTAGGGAGATGAACAGCGTTTCGAGGCTTGGCGGCGACAGGTGAATGTCGCGCACCTCCCTGCCCTCGTCACCAGCGTCGCGAATCAACGTCGGAATGAGCTCGCCGCCGCGGTCGGCGTAAATGCGGAGCACGGAGCCCTGCGCCTCCGCGCTCGCGACGCCCGGCCGTTGGCGCGCTCGTATCGCGACGGCGGTGGCATCGCCATCGAGCACGAGCTCGACTAACGTGCCGCCGGGCGCGCGCGACTTGAGCTGTTGCGGTGTATCGAGCGCCAGCAGGCGGCCTTGATGCATGATCGCCACCCGCTCGCAGAGTCGGTCGGCTTCTTCCATGTAGTGCGTCGTCATGATGATCGTACGACCTTCCGCATGGAGCGCGCGCAGAATGTCCCACAAAGCAAGACGGGCCTGCGGATCGAGACCCACCGTGGGTTCGTCCAGAAAGAGCACGCGCGGCTCGTGGATCAGTGCGCGCGCGATCATGAGGCGCTGCTGCTGGCCGCCCGACAGCTGATCGACCTTGGCCTCCGCTTTCTCGGCTATGCCTAACTGAGTAAGCAGCTCGGCGGCGCGGCGCGCGGCCACCGAGCGCGCGATACCGAAATACGCCGCGTGAAACACGAGGTTCTCGCGCACGTTGAGGCTGCGGTCCGGATTCGGCCGTTGCGGCACGACGCCGATCCGCTGTCGAACCGTCACTTCGCTGGACACGACATCGGCGCCCGCCACGGTTGCCGCTCCGCTCGTCGGCTTCACGCGCGTGGTCAGAATGCCGATCGTGGTCGTCTTACCGGCGCCGTTGGGGCCGAGCAGTCCGAAGAACTCGCCATCGGGCACCGCGAGGTCGAGCCCAACGAGTGCGACGATCTCGGGACGCGCCTCCGCGCCACGCCGCGCGGCGGGAGCGGGATACACTTTGCGGAGCGCGAGCGTGCGGATGGCGTCGGGCGGGTCGGTCATGCGGGTCTGCGCGAAGAAGTGGGCACATCGCGCGATCGCGCGACGGCGGCGTAAGCTACACGCCGACCGCCGCGCGAATGAAGAGCCGTGCGAAACCGAGATCCGGCGTTACGGTGCTGGCTGGTTGTACGCGAAGCCGAAGGTGAACGTCTGCTCGGTGAGCTGCCGGATCTTCGTGCCCTGCACGGTGGCCGGCTTGTAGCGGAGATTGGGCAACACGTCGCGCACCGCCTCCGTGAACGGGTCGCCTGAGCTCTGCAGAATCTGCACGGTGTTGGGATCCAGCAACCCGTCCTCGTCCACCATGAACTGCAGTCGAACGAAGCCGCGCACGTCCTGCGATTTCATGTCGGGCGGATAGAGCGGCTGCGGATTGTCCGCGAGCGGCCACGCCGGACACGTGGTGCGCTTCTCGAGGTACGGCTTGTCGCCGCCATCGGCGTGGCGGCCGACATACAACGACAGGACTAACGAATCGGCGGTGACGCTCGATGGGATGGCAGCGATCGCTTTCGTGGAGGCGGCCGACATGATGGCGGACGTCAACGCGCTGTCGAAGTTCGCCATCGTCGACGGCGTGACTAACCGAGTGCCCGAGATGTGTCCATCGCGATGCAGCGTGAATTGCGCGACCGCGAACCGGGGCGTGCGCCATTCGACGGGGCTGAAGTAGAAGAACACGGCGTCGTCGATGTGGCGAAGGTAGTTCGTCGGAAGCTCGACGCCGCTTGCGCCTAACAATTCGGCATCGATCATCTCGATTTTGGGACTCTGGCATGCGCGCGCGTAGATCGCCGCCTGGCTGTTGTAGTCTCTGTGAACCAAGTCGGCCTGGGCAGGGAGCGCCCCGCCAGCAAGGATGGCGCCCAGCGCGAGACAGAAAGTGAATCGCATCGTGTCGCTCCATCACGGTGAAGATGGCACATCGCCATAGCCGGGGGCGCGGCACGCAACGAGGATTTGCGCCGCGCGACGGCGCGGGGGGCGTACGGTACAGTGTGCGTCGGGCCGTGCACGCGCAAGTAGTTCGACCGACGTTGCCCAACGCAACGGACGGTCGTCGCTGGACAATGCTTCCCGCCCCGCTGGTTTCGCTGGCGCTCGCGCTGCTCGGCGGGTGCCCGGCGAATCCCTCGCACTGCCTGTTGAGGATCGTTCCACCCGATTCGGTCGGGATGTCGGCCGATCGATTGGCGACCATCTCGCACGTCGCGGAGCGCGGGTTGGACGCGCGCGGCTATCCTGGCATCGCGGTCGTCGTTGGACGGCACGGTGGCCTCGTCTGGGAACACGGATACGGGTCGCTCGACTGGGACAGCACGAGCGCCCAGGTGGATCCCGCGCGCACGATGTACGATCTGGCGTCGCTCACCAAGGTGATTGCGACGACGACCGCGATCATGGTGCTCTACGACGAGCACCGGATTCAGCTCGACGATCCCGTCTCCAGATACTTCCGCTCCTATCGCCGCGGCGCCAAGCGGCAGGTCACGATCCGGATGCTGCTCGAGCACCGGGCCGGTCTTCCGCCGGGGCGCGCCGTCTACCGGCGCGGCCGCGCACCCGCGACGGCACGGCAGATGATCCTGGCGACGCCGCTCGAGTATCCGCCCGGCGAGCGCGAGGTGTACTCGGACGTCGGCGCCGACGTGTTGGGCTTCGTCGTCGAAGCGGTCAGCGGCGAGCGGCTGGATGACTTCGTGCGCGAGCACGTCTTCCGCCGGTTAGGCATGACGTCGACGATGTTCCGCCCGCCGCGTTCCCTGCGCGCCCGCATCGCGCCCACCGAGATCGCGTCCAGCCGCGGCCACGCGCTGCGCGGCGAGGTGCACGACGAGACCGCCGACGCGTTAGGCGGTGTGGCCGGCAACGCCGGCCTCTTCGCCACGGCCGGCGACCTGGCGGTGTTCGCGCAGATGATGCTGGACGGCGGCACGTACCACGGCGTGCGCATCGTCCGCGACTCGACGGTCGCCCTGTTCACCCGCCGGGCCTCGGGCTGGCGTGCGTTAGGCTGGGAGACCTGTGCCGGCGGCGCGAGCTGCGGCCGCTACATGAGCGATCTCGCCTACGGACACACCGGCTTCACCGGCACCTCCATCTGGATCGACCCCGAGAGCGACCTCTTCGTGATCGTCCTCGCCAACCGGATGCACGAGCTGCCGGACGGCCGCGCGCCGGAGTCCGCCGTGCTCGCCGACGTCCGCGCCGACATCGCCGACATCGCCGAGCTCTCGGTCGCCGACGACAGCGTGCACCGCGACATGCCCGACGCCCTGCGCGCCGACCTCGCGATCGGCTGGACGCCCTGACACTTCGTTAGGCGGAGTCGGCCGCGGCGAGCGTGCGCGCGGTCCGCACGGCCCGCCGCACCGCACGCAGCACGAGATCCAGCTCCCGACTGCTCACATCCATCGGAAATCCTCGCACGTCGCCGGTGGAGAAGAACAGCCGATACGCGCTCGAGCCCCTCGTGACGTGCCGCGCGAACTGCACGCCGGCACCGGTCGCGGGATCGACGGCCACCGTCCGGTAAACGCGCGTCGCGCGCCGACTCACCGGACGAGCCCTGATCCGCGCGATCGAATCGGCCAGCTCCGTGGCGGCGTCCGCGGCGAGACTCACGGTCGCGTTCCCCGCATCGGTCGACGCGCCAATCAGGATGTGCCCCGTGCTCAACGCGTCGATGCCGATCACGCCGTGCTGCAGCGCGAGCGTGGCGATCGTGCGGTGCACGGCCTGCGCGCCGAGCGGCGACACGCCGACCGACAGGCACAGCATCGCGGCGGCGGCGGCGAACCACCACCGCCGCCATGCCATCGACTCAATGCGACGCGGACGCCGTCGCGAGCAGATCGGCTTGGGTCTGGCCCTTCCGAATGATCTCGATCGCACGCTCGAGCTGCACGTCGTCATCGAGCTCGCGACGCTTGGCGGTCGAATCGCCGAAGGCGAGACGCGCGACGCGGTCGCTGAGGAGGCGGTCCACCTCGCTCGAGGCGCGATCGTACAAGCCGCGATCCACCGTGACACCGGCAGTGGTGAGGCGCTTGTACAACTCGTCGCGCCACTGCTGACTAACGGTGAAGTCGGGACGGACCTGCCCCTTGAGCTCGAACGCGTAGTTGTAGAGCGTGACATAAAACTCCTGCGACTTCGGTGTCACCGCCTTCACGAACTCCTGCTCGGTGCTGTCGAGCGTATCGGGCCGCACCACGATGTCCGGTGTGATCCCGCCGCCGCCATACACCACGCGGCCGGCATCGCTCTTGAACGTCGGCCGCGCACGCCGTGCCGAGTCGGTCTCCACCGAATCGGATTCGTCGATCAACCGGCCGTCGACGAATTTGCGCTCCTTCTGAATCGACCGCCCGCTCGGCGTGTACCATTTGGCCGTCGTCAGCTTGAGCGCCCAGCCGCCGTCGAGCGGAAACAACGACTGCACCAGACCCTTGCCGAACGACGTCGTGCCTAACACGAGCGCGCGATCGTGGTCCTGCAGTGCGCCAGCCACGATCTCGCTGGCCGACGCAGTATACCCATCGGTGAGCACCACGAGCGGAATCGTCGGCGCCACGGGGTCGCCCTTCGCCAGATACACCTGCGTGTCGCCGCCGCGCGCCCGCACGCTCGCAATCTGCTGGCCGTTGCGCAAGAACAGATTGCTGATCGCGATCGCCTGGTCGACGATGCCGCCGCCGTTGCCGCGGAGATCGAGCACCAGCCCGTGCGCACCATCACGCGTTAGGCGGCGGACGGCGTCCTCGAATTCATCGGCCGACGTCTCGTTGAACTGCTGCAGCGGGATGTAGCCGACCTTGCCGTCGAACAGCATCGCGAACGGCACCGCCGGAATGTGAATGACCGCGCGTGTGAACGTGAGGGCGAGCGGCGCCGTGACGCCGGGCCGCGCGAATGACACCTTCACCGACGTCCCGGGCACGCCCTTGAGCAGGTCCGTCACCTGCACGAGCTTCATGCCGCGCGTCGTCTGCTGATCGACACCCACGATGTGATCGCCTTCGTGCACGCCCGACGCCTCTGCCGGTGTGTGCGGATACACCTTGGTCACGACGATCGCCCCTTCCTGATCCTCCACCAGCATCCCGAGACCGCCGTACCGCCCACCGGTCTGGCGCGTGAAGTCCTGCAGCTCCTTCGGCGAGTAGAGCGCCGCGTATGGATCCTGCAGCTCGCGCACCAACCCGCGCGCCGCCTTCTCGTAGAGCGCCGCGTTGCTCACCGTGTCCACGAAGCGGTCGGACACGAGCGACAGCACTTCGTCGAAGAGATGAGGACCGCTGCGATCGCGCGCGGATTCCACGATGAATGCGCTCGCCGCCAGAGGCAGCAGCGCGACGCCGACGATGGCGGCCCGACGGAATGGGTGCGTCATGTGCCAAATTCCACGTGAGGAAGGTGGGGCGTGCAGGGGCTCGGTACAGTGTAGCGAGACGCGCCTCGTTCGGGCAATCGTCGACTCGCTCGTGTAGAATGACCACCAGCCCCGTCGGCACGTTTCGAGCTAGTTTCCATGACCACGGAAACCGGATCCCGCCGATTCAATGCAAGACCCTGACGCAGCTCTGATAATGCACTGCTCGCGGTGCGACGCCACGGTGGCGGCCGATTCCCTGGATGCCGAGTGCACCGCGTGCGGCGGACTGCTCGAGCTCCGTGCGCAACCGCCCTCGATGCGCGGCGACGCGCTCCGCCAACTCTTCGCGAACCGGCGGGGAGCCATCGACGGACCCGACGCGTCCGGGGTCTGGCGATATCGCGAGATGCTCGCGGCCTGCACCGACGACATCGTGTCATTTCCCGAGGGCAATACGCCGCTGCTCGCCGGGCAAGGCGCATCGCGGTGGTCTGGTTGCCCAACACTCCGCGTGAAGCACGAAGGACTCAATCCCACCGGGTCGTTCAAGGATCGCGGGATGACCGTGGCCGTCACGCAGGCGCGACGACTGCGCGCGCGCGCGGTTGCGTGCGCATCCACGGGCAACACCGCCGCATCGCTCGCCGCCTACGCTGCGAGAGCGGGCGTTCCGGCGCTCGTGTTCATTCCCGCCGGAAAAGTCGCGATGGGAAAACTCGCGCAGGCTCTCGCGTACGGTGCGCGGACGCTGCTCGTGCGTGGCGACTTCGATGCCTGCTTGTCCCTTGCGCGCACGGCCGCGCGCGAGCTCGGCGTCTACCTGGTCAATTCGATCAACCCATTTCGCCTCGAAGGACAGAAAACCATCGTCCTCGAGATGCTCGAGCAATGCGGGTGGCAGGCGCCCGATTGGATTGCGCTACCGGCAGGGAATCTCGGCAACAGCGCGGCGTTCGGGATGGCGTTAGTCGCCGCGCGCGATGCTGGGCTGATCAGCCGGCTCCCGCGGCTGCTCGCGGTGCAGGCGGACGGGGCCGCACCGTTTGCCCGCGCGTTCGACGACGGCTTCACGCGGCTGCATCCGGTTACGCCTAACACAGTCGCGACCGCCATCAACATCGGCAACCCCGCGTCGTACGACCGCGCCGTGCGCGCGATTCGCGAGACGAACGGCGTGGTGACCAGCGTGCGCGACGAGGACATTCTCGATGCCAAGGCGGCCATCGATGCCGCGGGAATCGGCTGCGAACCGGCGAGTGCTGCGTCCGTGGCCGGCGTGCGGCGTATGATACGCGCCGGCGTGGTCGCCCCGGACGCCGATGTCGTGTGCGTGCTTACGGGCCACTTGCTCAAAGATCCAGACGCCGTCGTGCGGTATCACGATCGCGCCCGGGCCGACGGCGCGTCGTCCAACCCCCCGCAGGAAATCGAACCCACGATCGACGAGCTCAGGCGCGTGCTCGACGAGCGCTGACCTCGCCCCGCACGGAGCGCGCTGATGCGGGCAAATTGGCGTAGGGCAAGGGGTAGGCAGCCGCGCAAAAAAGACTTAATATCGTGCCGGCTCGCTGGCGAACCGACCACCACTCCGTCACCTTTCCCCCTGCTCAAGGTGAGGAGACCGGCCTGCTGGTGCCGAATGGCGCACCACCTGTTGCCATGTCGCCCCTCACCCGCTTTGCGTGCCGTCGATCCGCCCGCCCGCTGCTCCACTTCACCCTCTCGGAAGGTATTTGTGACGGAAACCGCATCACCCGCGTGGCTAGCCGGTGAGAAATCCAGAGAAATTTTTGACGCGGAGCAGGAGTTTCTTGCGCCCGGGGCGCAGAGCTTCGCGTTGTTCAGCAAGATTTGCATCGACCGCGGCGAAGGCGCCCTCCTGTACGATGTCGATGGCAATCGATACATCGATCTCATGGCCGGCATTGGGGTGGCGAGCCTCGGCTATGCCCACCCGCGGTATGTCGCAGCCCTCCAGAAGCAGGTCTCTCGGATCCACGTCGGCAGCTTCACGTCGGAAAACCGCTCCGTGCTCGTGCGCATGTTGGCCGAGCTCGCGCCGGGCGATGTGAATCGCACGCAGTTCTACTCGAGCGGCGCCGAAGCCGTCGAGTCGGCGCTGCGACTGGCCAAGTCGTATACCGGAAAGGATGAGTTCGTCGGCTTCTGGGGCGGGTTCCACGGCAAAACCGCCGGCGTGCTTCCGTTGTTAGGCAGCACGTTCAAGCATGGACTGGGACCGCTCATGCCGGGCCGGTATTCGTCGCCGTACGCGTCGTGCTCCCGCTGTCCGTTCGAGAAGAACTTCCCCGCCTGCGACTGGGCGTGCGTCGATTTCCTTCGCAAGAAGATCGAGCTGGAGACGGCGGGCAACATTGCGGCGATCATCGTCGAACCGATCCAGGGCACGGCGGGCAACATCGTGCCGCCCATCGGTTTCTTGAAAGCGCTGCGCGAGCTCGCGGACGAGTTGGACGCGCTGCTCATCGCCGACGAGATGATCACGGGCTTCGGCCGCACGGGCAGAATGTGGGGCGTCGAGCACGAAGGCATCGTGCCCGACATCATGAGCGTGGGTAAGGGATTCGGCGGCGGCTTCCCCATGAGCGGCTTGCTCATTCGCGACGAAGTCGCGTTCGCGAAGCCGTGGGCGAATCCGAGCGGCAGCTCGTCGAGCTACGGCGGCAACCCCATGGCGGCCGCCGCGGCGCGCGTCACGCTC
>DATJET010000100.1:0-15346 GCA_035496295.1 Gemmatimonadaceae bacterium | reverse complement strand
GACGCCGACCGCCACGTCCAGGCGGTGTACGACGCCGTCGTCGAGGCGCTCGCGCCAATTCGCCGTGTGCGCCGCTGTAGGCTCCCTCCGCCGTGCCTAACGCGGCATCACGAGACGGCCTGAACGTGGACTATTCCCCGTCTCGCAAAGGGGGAGACCCCCTGCGCCGCCAGACTCACGTCCCGAAGAATGCTGCAGAAAGGGATGAGCGGTCTGACGAAGCCGGCTTTGCTAGCGACGGCCCAACCGCGCAATCTGGTACTCGCCACCGTACACCTTCGCTTGAACGCAGTGGGTTGGCTGGATTGAAGCACCGAGCACGTTTGGGGTGGCACGACCTGCGACACGCGTTCGCCAAACCGCTTCGCTCGCAACCCGACGCAGACGTGCCCGCACTCGGCGGTTGGAAGGCGACGGTCACACTTAGGCTGTGCTATCAGCATTCAGAGTTCGATCGGATGCGACAAGCGCTTCGACAGCTGCGAACGGAGAGCACGAACGGAGAGCAGACACCGGAACTGGCGATGTAACACGCCCCGCCTAACCGTGTAGCGATAGACGAAGCTTCGATTTACGAGGAATGGGCCTGGGACGAGTTGAACGTCCGACCTCACGCTTATCAGGCGTGCGCTCTAACCACCTGAGCTACAGGCCCCACACAGGACCCGAAAACTAATAGAAGGTCCGCCCCTAGTGTAAGCACCGTCGCGCACCCTACGCGCTCGGCGTCACCTACAACACCCGCCGCCACGCCCCACGCACCGTCGCCCGCCCTGACTGCCCGGTTAG
Organism: Gemmatimonadaceae bacterium; assembly: GCA_035496295.1. Lineage (GTDB taxonomy): Bacteria > Gemmatimonadota > Gemmatimonadetes > Gemmatimonadales > Gemmatimonadaceae > JADGGM01. The sequence goes on along the minus strand of DATJET010000100.1, from coordinate 14,557 downwards.
CCACCGCACAATTTCTCCACCCTCGCCATCTACTCCCCACGCTCCCTCGCCCCTACTATCTACCGTCCGCTTGGCAGCAGCCGCTGCCTCCAGTCGAAGCACGACGTTCGGCAGGATCGCTCGCTCCGCCGGAGCCTGCGACAAAGGCACCCCCGCCGAAAGACGGGTCCGCAAAGCCACGAGGCTACAGCGCTCGCCTCGCCCCACCGTTGTCCGCGAGCCGCCATGCCAGTCGAGCCGCCGATCGCACTCCGGAGAAGCATCCGTGCGCATCCGTCGCTCTACCGCGGCGCTCGCCGCAGCCGTCGTGGGCCTCGCCCTCGCGGCCTGTCACGACTCGCCCACCGCGCCCAAAGACCGGCCCCTCTCACTCGATCCCGTCGTCGTCACCGCCTCTTCGTTAGGCACGGGGACCATCGCGTCGCGCAACGCGGCCGGAAAATGCATCGACGCCTCGCGCGGCAGCGCCACCGTCTCCGTTGCCACCCTGCTCGAGCCCTGCGGCACCGCGGCGGGCCAACAATTCACGTGGCAGTCGAGCGGTAACATCTCGACCTTCGGCGGCGCCATGTGCCTCACCGACAAGGGCGCCAAAGGCCTCACCTACGACCCGATCATCATCTACCCGTGCCGCAGCACCACGGCGCAACACTGGACGCTCAACAGCACCGGCGAAATCGTCGGCATCAACGGCAAGTGCGTGAGCGTGCTCCACGCAGCCACCGCCAGCGGCTCCGCGATCATCCTGTATCCGTGCCAGAACGGCGCGAGCCAGGAATGGAGCATCAACGGCTCGTCATCGACCACCACGTCGACGCTGGCCATCTCCAAGGCCAGCGGCGACAACCAAGTCGCGACGTATGGCGCGCTCGTCACCAATCCGCTCGTCGTGACCGTTCGCAAGTCCAACGGAACCGTCGCGCCAGGCGTCACGGTCACGTGGACGGCCACCGATGGCTCCGTCACGGCGGCGACCACAACCACCAACTCCTCGGGACAAGCCCACGTCTCGTTCCGCGTTAGCCCAACGTTCTTCATCTCGAAAGCCACTGCCACCGCGGGCGGCAAGTCAGTGACGTTCACCGCCACCGGCAACGGCACGCCCGACTTGAAGGGCCGAACGATCTTCCCCGCGTCGAGCCCCTGGAACACCGACATCTCCACCGCGGCCGTGGACCCCAACTCGGCGGCACTGATCGCGAGCTGCGGCTCGGGGAATCAGCTGCACCCCGATTTCGGGACCGTGTACCGCGGCGCGCCTAACGGAATCCCGCTCATCGTTGTCCACAGCACGCAGCCCAAGGTGCCCATCAGCTTCCGCTACGCCGGCCAGAGCGACCCGGGACCCTATCCGCTTCCGCCTAACACACCGATCCAGGGTGGACTCTCGAGCACCGGCGACCGCCACGCACTCGTCGTGGATTGGGAAGACTGGAGGTCGTACGAAGTGTTCGCCGCGTATCCGCAGAGCGGCGGCAGCTGGAAAGCCGGATCGGGAGCAATCTTCAATCTCACCACGGGCACCACGCGCCCCGCCGGCTGGACCTCCGCCGACGCGGCGGGCACGCCCATGGTCCCGGAAATGGTCCGCTACGATGAAGCCGTGCTGCGCAAAGTGATCTCGCACGCATTGCACATCAGCTGCGACAAAACGCGCTGGGCCTACGTCGCCCCCGGCCGCCACGCCGCCGGCGACGGCACGAGCACGAGTCTCCCGCCGATGGCCATGCGCGTCCGCCTCAAGAAGTCCGTCAACATCTCCGGCTTCTCGGCCACCAACCAGGTGATCCTGCGCGCGCTCCAGCACTACGGCGCGTTCGTCGCCGACGACGGCGTTGGTTTCATGCTCGCCGGCGTCCCTGACCCGCGGTGGAGCGACAGCGACTTGCACGAGCTCACGAAGCTCACCGGCGCGAGCTTCGAGGTCGTGAAGATGGGACCAGTCACGAACGTGACACCGTAAGACGTTCCGGCGCGCTCCGGCGCCGGATGTAAGACACGAACGGTTCACGATAGGATCATCGTGAACCGTTCGTGCATCAGAACCGACGGCACACCGCCCCTCCGCCCGCTCACCGCCTAACGGCCGTCATTCCTCGAATCGATGGTGGCCGGCCCCCGGCTTGGGGCGTTGCTCCTCGGCGTCGTCGTACTCGTCGTCGAGGTCGACGAGATCGTCGTCGAAGTCGTCTGAGTCCTCATCGTCTTCATCGTCCTCGTCATCATCCTCGTCGTCGTCATCGAGCTCGTCCTCGAAGTCGTCATCATCGTCGAACTCGAGATCGTCGTCATCCGCATCGACCTCATCATCGTCCAGCTCATCGTCGTCCAGCGCGTCCTCGTCGAGGTCGTCGTTGTTGCGCCCGCGGAATTGCGCCGCGTCCAACGACTCGAACTCGTCCAACATGACCCGGATCTCCGTGAGGGTGAATTACAGAGAGGCGCGTTCGCGCTTCTCTTGCCGCGACAGTTTCTTTCTATCGTTCGCGCTCAGATACCGTTTGCGCAACCGAATCGAAGATGGCGTGACTTCGATCAGTTCGTCTTCCTCGATGTACTCCAACCCGCCTTCCAAAGTCAACTCCCGCGGCGCCTCGAGCTGGATGTTCTCATCGCTGGCAGTCGTCCGCATGTTCGTCAACTTCTTTTCCTTCGTCGGATTCACGTCCATGTCCCCGGGACGTGAATTCTCTCCAACAATCATCCCCTCGTACACCGGCGTGCCCGGACCGATGAACAACGTCGACCGCTCCTGAAGATTGAACAGCCCGAACGCGACCGCCACCCCGCTCTCCATGGAGACCAACACGCCGCGATTGCGCCCCGACAACGGTCCCGCCCACTGACCGTATTCGAGAAACCGATGATGGAGGATGCCTGTTCCGCGCGTATCAGTAAGAAATTCCGAGCGGTACCCAAATAATCCGCGCGCCGGAATCCGGTACACCAACCGCACCAATCCCTGTCCAGGATTTTTCATCTCCAACATCTCCGCACGACGCGGCCCCAGTTTTTCGATCACCGCGCCCAGGAATTCCTCGGGCACGTCGATGCTCAACTCCTCATATGGCTCCAGTCGTTCCCCGTTGGGACCCTGCCGCGTGATCACGCGCGGACGCGACACCTGAAATTCGTACCCCTCTCGGCGCATCGTCTCCATGAGAATCGAGAGATGCAGTTCGCCGCGTCCGCTCACGGTCCACGTGTCGGTGTTGTCCGTGTCTTCGACTCGCAGCGCGACGTTGCGCTCCAGCTCGCGATACAAACGCTCCCGCACCTGACGCGACGTAACGAACCGTCCCTCCTTGCCCGCGAACGGAGAATTGTTCACGATGAAGTCGACCGAAATCGTCGGCTCCTCCACCGCGATACCAGCAAGGCGATCCGGATGCTCCACGTCGGCGACCGTAAGGCCGATCTCCACACCTTCCAGTCCCGCCAGCGCGACAATCTCGCCCGTCGGGGCTGCTGCGAGCTCGACGCGCTCGAGTCCCTCGAATCCGAAGAGCTTGGTGACGCGCGCGCGTTCCATCGGACGAGACGGTTCCAACGGCAACAATGCTACTTCGTCGCCTACGCGCACCGTACCTCGTTCGATGCGGCCGATTCCCAGTCGGCCGAGGTACGGCGAATGATCGATGGTAGAGATCAACATTTGGAACGGCCCCTGCGAGTCGCCAGGAGGGGGAGGCACGTGCGACACGATGGACTCGAACAGCGGAGTCAGGTCGGTGCCCGGGACGTCGACATCCATCGTCGCGGTGCCGTACCGCGCCGAGGCGTACACGACGGGCGCCTCGAGTTGTTCGTTGTCGGCTTCGAGCTCGATGAAGAGATCCAGGACTTCGTCGTGCACCCTGAGCGGATCCGCGCCGGGACGATCGATCTTGTTGATCACCACGATGGGCGTTCGGCCGAGTGCGAGCGCCTTGCGCAGGACGAAGCGGGTTTGCGGCATGGGACCGTCGAAGGCATCCACCACGAGCAGGACGCCGTCGACCATTCTTAGAATCCTCTCGACTTCGCCGCCGAAGTCGGCGTGACCCGGAGTATCGACGATATTGATCTTGACGTCTCGCCACCGAACGGAAGTATTCTTGGCAAGGATGGTGATGCCACGTTCTCTCTCCAGCGGATTCGAGTCCAGCACGCGTTCCTGGACCACCTGGTTCTCGCGGAACGCTCCCGCCTGGCGCAGCATCTTGTCGACCAAAGTGGTCTTGCCGTGGTCGACGTGAGCAATGATGGCAATGTTACGAATGAGCATAGCCGTTAACTATATCCGGGCCGAGCGGCATGAAACAGCCGCACGGTTCCAACAAATCGCGCGCGTGCAAGAGACGCGCGCGTGGCGCCGCGCACGCCCGCGCGGCGTTTGGCGATCGGCCAACGTCTTCGAAGGAGGACCAATGGAGCAGAACGACGCCAAAGAAAACGAGTATCCCCGCGGGCGCGGCTACGGCAACGACTATATGCGTGGCGGCGAGGTATTCGGCGGTTACGGATACCAGGAGCGCGACGAATACGTCCGCCCGCGGGGATCGGTGGGAGAGGGCGACGGAGAGGGCGACGGCGAGGGCGAGTGGCCGGTGGATGCACCGGAGCCGGGAGACGGCAACGCATTTCCGCAGGACGAGCGCGCGGGTGGATGGGACGTGCCGCAAGAGGTGGCGGCGACGCTGCATCCCGACGGCGCGTCCAACGACGGCGCAGTGACCGACTCGAACAACGCTCCCGTACCGCAGATCGAGCATACATTCGGCGATACCGGCGGCAACCGCATGCACTCGAAGAGCTACTACGTGACGCAGGCGCAACTACAACAGAGAATACTGAAGAGCTAGTTCGGGGACGCGCGACGCGCAGTGCGCGTCGCTTGGAGAAAGAGGGGAAGCGCGCAGCGCACTGCGCTGCGCTGAGGGAAGGGAGACGCACGGCGCTCCCTTCCCGGACGACGATTTCCGTTAGGCAGCCACTCAGCGACCCGCGCTCGCGGGACGCGTGCCCGGCTGCTTCAGCCCGCCTTCGGCCTTCACCGCCGTCGAGCTCCCGGTGCCGCCGCTCGCGGCATTGAGGTCGCCTTCGAGGAAGCTCGTGTCGTGATGGCGCGCCTTGAGCATGCCGGCGAAACCCTGCTTGTCGCTCGCCTTGATGTAGGCTTCGCGCGGCTCGACCAGGCCGTTGTCCACCAGATCGATGAGGGCGTCGTTGAGCGTCACCATGCCTAACCGCTTGGACGTCTGCAGAATCGACGGGATCTGGAACGTCTTGCCTTCGCGGATCAGGTTGGAGATCGCGGGAATCGTGAGCAGCACCTCGCGCGCGGCCACGCGGCCGCCGCCGACTTTCTTGCACAGCACCTGCGAGATCACGCCGCGGAGCGACTCCGAGAGCATCACGCGGATCTGCGCCTGACGGTCGGGCGGGAACTGGTCGATCAGTCGGTCCACGGTGCTCACGGCGCTCGTCGTGTGCAGCGTGCCGAATACCAGGTGCCCCGTTTCGGCCGTCTCAATGGCGATCGACACCGTCTCGAGGTCGCGGAGCTCACCCACGAGAATGATGTCAGGGTCTTCGCGCAGTGCCGCGCGCAGCGCGTGCTTGAACGACTGCGTGTGGAGACCCACCTGCCGCTGCGTGATGATGCACTGCTTGTTCTCGTGCACGAACTCGATCGGGTCCTCGATCGTAACCACGTGGTCGCTGCGCGATCGGTTGACGAGATCGATGAGCGCGCAGAGCGTGGTCGACTTGCCGGACCCCGTTGGGCCGGTGACGAGCACCAGGCCGCGCGGCAGGTGGCACAGCCGCTGCACCTCGTCCGTTAGGCCCAGCTGGTCGGCGGTGATCACGCGGGCCGGGATCACGCGGAACACGGCGGCCGCGCCGCGGCGGTCGCGCAGCGCGTTGCAGCGGAAGCGGGCCAGGCCGGCAATCTCGTACGCGAAATCCGTGTCGTTGATGTTCGTGAACTCGCGCCGGTTCCGGTCGGGCATGAGCGCCAGCATCATTGCCTCGAGTGTCCCGTTGTCGAGCGGCGTGCGCCCCTCGATGCGCACCATCTCGCCGTGCAGGCGGAGAATGGGCGGCTCGCTCACGCGCAGGTGCAGGTCGGACGCGCCGCGCGCCACCAGCTGCTCGAGCAGATAGTGGATCTCGCGGCGGATCTCTTCGGTGACGACAGGACTCGCGTCGTGTTCGTCGACGGCAACTGCCGTCGCGCCGCTCGTGCGCAGCTCCGGCATGGCCGGCGCGCGTTGGGCGTCCGGCTCCCCGCCTTCCGTTAGGCTAGCGGCGGGCGCGGCCGGCGCGGCCTCCTGCGCCTGCGGGCGAATCTCGACCGTCGACCCCGTTGGGCCGGCGGCCACGCGCACCGTGTACACCACGTTGTCGTACGCATACGCGAACGACACGTCCCCGCCCGCACCGACCGCTTCGCGCGCATCCGGCGGCGCGACCTCGAGCAGCACCGTACGCAGTTGGGCGGCGCGCAGCGGCTGTTTGGTAACGGGGCGCGCGACGTTCGCGATGGACATCCGCGCGACGTCGTCCGCGACGAGCGTCAGCGCGTCGGCGTGACTCGTCACCATCGCAGCGAGGAACCGATCCAGATAGGCCATGTCAGTCCAGCGGGCGTACACATTCGATCATCGCGCGATTCACGAGACGCACGCCCTGATCGGTGTACAACGTGAGGAATGCCTGATCGCAGTCGTTCAGATAGTCGAGGAGGCGCGGGCGGTCGGCGCGGACCTCGAGCCGCATGGAACCGAAGTGCGTGATGCCGCCGGCGAGGGAGATCTGCAGCAGGCACATCGGTGCGGAGCCGCGGATCTCGTCGGGGTCGTCGGCCAAGGGCAGGCCGGCCACTTCGACGATGCGCGCCTTACACATGAGAAGAACCTCACCACTTTCCAGCTCGAGCGGGAAAAACGCGTCCCGGTCGTTGAACACCGCCACCGGGTCGAGCTGGCCGGCATGGCCTAACAGCGGAGCAGGCACGAAGATCCGCCCCTCCACCACCTCGCCCCCGATGAGCGTCAGGGAGACATCCAGACGCTCCTTTGCGATCCGATATGTGTCCACGGCGGAATTCAAGGCGGGGCCAGCGCTCCAAAGAGCAGTGAGAGGACGATGAGAGACGCACCACCGCGAGCGGGAGTCACGGCGGAACTCTCGGCTACGCGTGCAGATGCAGCTCGCGCTCGTACATCTCCTGCTGCTCGATCTGGACCGTCACGTGCTGGATGCCGAACAGCCGCATGGCGTCCAGCACGTGTTCGAGCACGTGCTGGTGCCGCTCCGGCTCGCGGACGATCGCGTGCGTGCTCATTGCGATGACGCCCGACGTCACTGTCCACACGTGCAAGTCGTGCACGGCCTCGATGCCGGGGATGGCCTCGAGCTGCGCGCGCACGGCGCCCAACGAGATGTGCGACGGTGTCGACTCGAGCATCACGTCCACCGATTCACGCACCAGTGCCCACGCACTCCGCAGAATCAACAGCGACACGATGATCGACGCGATCGGATCGGCGAGATGCCATCCCGTCGTGCGAATAATGACGGCGGCGACCACCGTTCCCGCCGATCCCAAGAGATCGCCGAAGATGTGCAGGTATGCGCCGCGCAGATTGAGACTCGACTCGCTCGCCGGATGCAGTGTGCGCGCCGAGATCACGTTGGCGACGAATCCGATGACTGCGATCACGAGCATGAGGCCGCCGGCAACGTGCTCGGGCTGCCGGATGCGCGTCACCGCTTCCCAGATGATGAGCGCCGAGATCACAAGCAACGCGCCGCCGTTGAGAAACGCCGCGAAGATCTCCAAGCGCAGGTAGCCGTACGTTCGTTTAGGCGTTTCCGGTCGCCGGCTGAACCACGTCACGAACAGCGTGAGGCCGAGGGCCGCGACGTCGGTGAGCATGTGCCCGGCGTCGGCGAGCAGCGTGAGCGAGTTCGCCACGAATCCACCCACGAGCTCGGCCACCAACACGGCGAGGGTGATCGCGAGCGCGATGCGCAGGCGACCGGCTTGCGACGCGCCGTGGTCGTGTCCGAGCGCATGCCCGGGACCGTGCGAGTGGCCGTGCTCGTGCGAGTGCGGATCCGCGTGCGCGGGAGCCATGGTGGCGCTGAGAATATGCGCCGCGACGGGCGCCGGGAAGGTCAGCGCGCGGCGAGCACGCGCGCGATCCGCGCGCACTCGAGTACGGCGCGAATGAAACTCGACGGGTCCGCCAGACCGCGGCCGGCAATGTCCAACGCAGTGCCGTGATCGGGCGAGGTGCGCGGGAACGGGAGACCGAGCGTCACGTTCACCGCGTTGCCGAACGACGCGACTTTGATCGCGGTCATGCCGACATCGTGATATGGCGCGATCACGGCGTCGAACTCGCCGCGCATCGCGCGCACGAATACGGTGTCGGCGGGAAAGGGACCCGACAGTCCGCTCGCGCGCGCGGCGGGCGCGAGCAGCTCATCGTCTTCCGCGCCGAAGCGCCCGTGGTCGCCGGCATGCGGATTGAGCGCGCACAGCGCAATGCGCGGTTGGGCAAGGCCATACCAGTCTTGCAGGCCGCGACGCGTCACCACGGCGGCGTCGATGAGTGCGTCGCGCGTGAGCGCGTGCGTCACCTCGCGCAGCGGAATGTGTGTGGTCGCGAGCACCACGCGCAGGCGGTCGGACGCGAGCATCATCGCGACGCGCGAGCCCGTGAGATGCGCGAGCATCTCGGTATGTCCGGGAAAATCGAAACCGCCGGCGAGCAGCGCGTGCTTGTCGATCGGTGCGGTCACGATGCCCTGCACTGCGCCGCTCTTGGCTAACGCAACGGCGCGCTCGATGGCTCGTCCCGCGAGCGCGCCGGCTGCCGCCTCACCGCTGCCGGCCTTCCAGTCGCCGACGGACTCGTCCACCGTTAGGCTTGGGCCGCGCGGGCCGACCAGCACGAGCTCGGCCACGGCGTGCAGGGCGTCGTCGCGCGACGCGCGCTCGACGATCTCCGGGCCGATGCCGCGCGGATCGCCGAGTGTGACCGCGAGTCGCGTGCGCCTCACGCGTCGACGCCCGGTGCGCGGTCGTCTCGCAGCACGCGATAGAGCGTCTTGGCCTGTGCGCGACTTACGTTCGAGCCGACGTCGCCGGTGAGCTCGATGGCGAGCGACCGGTTGGCGTATTCGATGCCAATGCGGTCGCCCGCGTGCACGTCGGTGGATGCTTTCGCTCGCGTCCCGTTCACCGTCACGGCGCCGACGTCACACGCCTCCTTGCCCTCGCTTCTGCTGCGGACGAGCAGCAATCGTTTCAGCGCGAGGTCCACGCGCACCGCTCAGGGCACGTTGAGTACGGCGACGTACGTCTCTTTGCGCAACGAATCCAGGTAGTGGCGCACCGCCTTCTGCTGCGACAACTGGTCGCGAATGCGCTCGCGATAGTCGGCGAGCGTCGGCTCGCGAGCACCACTGATGGACGTGAGCTCGAGGATGAAGAACTTTGGCACGCCGCGCGTCTTGTCCTCGATCGTGAACGGATCGAGAATGTCGCCCGACTTGTGTCCCGCGATCGCCGCCTGATACTCCTTGGGCAGCTGCGCCTGCGGGAACGGATCGGGCATCAATTTCTCTTCCGACGGATCGTGATATTTGGCGGCGAGACTCTCGTATGATGCGCCGTGCCTCCAGAGCTTCGCGACGCTGTCCGCGAGCACGCGGGCGCGCGCCACGTCGGCCGAGTCGATCTTCGGGCGGATCAGAATCTGACGGCCGCGCACCTCTGCCGGTTGGACGCGGTCGATCTTGATGATGTGATAGCCGAACACCGTCTTGATGACGGGGCTCACCTGACCCGGCGGCAGCGCGAAGTACATCTGGTCGAAGTTAGGCACGAACTCGCCGCGCCGGTGCCAACCCAGATCGCCGCCCTGATCCTTCGTCGTTGCATCCATCGATTCGCGCTTGGCGATCTGCGCGAAGTCGCCGCCCTTGCGAAGCTCGGCGAGCAACGAATCGGCTTTGAGCAGCGCCGCCGAATCTTCCGTTGGGCTCGGTTGCGGCGAGATGACGATCTGCCGGTACGTGACCGTGGCCGGCAGTTTCTGAATCTGTCCCTTGCTCGCCTGGAAGAACGAGTCCACTTCCGCTTCGGACACCGGTACGCTCGTGAGCTTGCCATCGGCGCGCAGCTTCTCGAACAACTTCTGCTGCAGCGACTCGCGGCGAGCCTTGTCGAGCAGGAAGCGACGGAACTCATCGGGCGTCGCGAATCCCGACACCTTGAGCTGCTGCCGGAATTCCTGTTCACTCGCGAAGCGTCCGCGGATTTGTTGGAACCGTTGATCGACCTCGGTGGCGAGGTCGTTGTCGCTCACGTCGATCTTTTGGGCATGCGCCTGTTGGACCAGCAACTCTTCGTCGATGATCGACGACAGGACGTCGTGGATCATGCGTGACTGCCCAACGGAGTCCGCGGGGAGGGTCGCGCCCTGCGCGCGGGCCGCGTTGATGGCGTCTTCGATGTCGCTGCGCAGAATCGGTTGCGTGCCGACGACGGCGACGACACCGTCGATCGGCACGATAGTGCCCGGCGGCGGCATTTCCGGCTGGCCCGGCGCCGGTGCGGCTCCCGCCGTCTCGGGCATGGTCAGTTTGGGCGCGACTAACGTGTCGTGCGCGACAGCCGTGTCCTGCGTCGCCGTCGAATCGCGCGCGGTGGTATCGCGCGCAGTAGTGTCGCGAGCGGTCACGGTGTCTCGCGCCGTGGTCGTGTCGCGCTTGGTGGTCGAGTCCTGCGCCATGAGCGGCGCAGAACCCAATAGCATGGCCGCGAGCAACGCCGCCGAAAAACGCAGGCTCATCATACCGGTGCTACCCGCATTGCGGGATACAAGGTTCCATCACGGCTTCTTGGCGCCGGTGTCGCGCTTCGTGGTCGCCGGCGGCGGGCCGAGTGGGACCTCGGAGGGCGGCCGGCTCTTGGCGCGCACCGAATCCTGTTTCGCCTTTTCCTTGTTGGCCTGGTCGGTGGCGGCCTGGAGTGCCGCGTCGTTCACCTTCCAGCTGTACTTGGCGCGCAGCAGCTCTTCGATGGGCGGCGGCACCGCGACGTACTGCGCCTGCTGCGACATCAGCTTGTCGAGATACTGATCCGCGCGCGTGGCGGCGATGCGCTCGCGCTCGCCCGCGGTCTTGCCGCTGTCGGCGAGCGACTTGGGCGTCACGCCTAACCGATCCCACAGGGCCGTGACCGCCTGCGAGAACCGCGAGTGCAATTGCGCGAGGTCCGTCGAGTCGAGCTGGACGTTCGCGCTGTCGGCCTCATGCAGCACGAGCTCGTTGCGCTCGACGTTCTTGATGAACTCCGTCACCTGGCTGTCCGGCGCCTGCTTGAGGCCCATCTCGATCTGCTGCTTCTGCGGGTACGCGTCGACCCACTTGACGAGTCTGCCTAACGTAAGCGGGCCCGCGGTCGACGTGGCGAGGACGACGTCGTCGTTCGCGTGCGCATCGAGGTCCTTGGACGCATCGCGCAACACGCTCAACGCGTTGTCGCGCAGCTTCACGTTGCCGCTGCTCTCGAGGTTCATGATCCACAGGCTGTCGGCGTGGCGCATTGCGTCGGTGTTGATCTGGCGGCCGAAGTCGTCCTTCACCTCGGGGAACGTCGAGCGGCGAATGATGTGGTAGCCGAACTGCGTCTCGACTACCGGCGAGATCTCGCCAGGCTTGAGCGCGAGCACCGCATCCTCGAACTGCTTGACCATCATTCCCTTGGGGAAAAGCCCGAGGCTGCCGCCGCGAGCAGCCGAGCTGGGATCCTGGCTGTTCTTGCGCGCGAGGTCGGCGAAGTTCTGATCGGTCACCTGGCGACGCAGCGCTTCCGCCTTCTTGTGGACGGAGTCCTTCACCGCCTGGCTCGCACCGGGCGGCACCGTGAGCAGAATGTGGCTCGCCGCGAGCATCTCACCCTGTTCGTAGCGTTGGGCGAGATTCGTCGTATCCATGCCGGTGTATGTCTTGGCGTGCTGCTCGTGCCACTTGCTCATGCGCTCCTGCGCGATCACTGACCAGAGCGCCTGATCCACGAGCTTGGGATCGGTGAGGGAATCCTGGTGCGCCGCGGCGTCGGCCAGGAGCTCGTAGTCGACCCAGAGGTTCGTGATCGTGGTCGCGATCTCGTGGTTCGCCGGCACTTTCGCTTGCGCGAGCAGCGAGCCCAACCGCTGAACCGACAGCTCCTGCGACCCCGCCTTGGCGGCGACGTCGACGTGCGCGGTCATGGCGTCTTTGAAGCCCTCGCACGCAATCAGTACCATGGCGACGGCGGCGAGCGGCAGGAATCTCAGTTTCATCGGAGAAAGAGAATGAATGTTGGAGGTGCCGTGGTGCATCGGCGATCGCGTCCCCGGCCCACCTCAGGTTACGCGGTTGTCAGGCTCTTCAGTGCCGCGACGAGTCCGGATAACAAATCGCCGCCGCCCAACCGTGAAATCTTGAGGGACAGCGGTTGCGTACGCCGCACTTCGGCCTGGAATTGCACCTCGCGAAACGCCGCGGTGAGTCCTTTGAGGCGCGGCATCGCGTCAGCCCGAAAGGTAACACGCGCCTCGTCCCCGCGCACCAGTATGCCTTCGATCCCCAACCTTCCCCCGAGAATTCGCAAGAGCGCACTGGCGAGGAATGCGGTGGCAGGAGTGGGCAACGGGCCGAACCGGTCGCGCAGCTCGTCGCGCAACGCCTCGACCTCGGCGGCTTCGGTCATCTGCGCGAGACGGCGGTACACGTCCAGTTTGGCCTCCGGCATCGGCACATAATCGTCGGGCACGTAGCTGCCCACGTCCATCGAGACCTCGGCCGGCAGGAGCTTCGGTCCACCGTCGCCGCGCACGAGCCGCTTCACCGTTTCGTCGAGCATCCGCAGGTACATCTCGAAGCCCACGGCCTGCGCGAAGCCCGACTGTTCCGGTCCCAACAGATTCCCCGCCCCACGCATCTCGAGATCCTTGAGCGCGATCTGATACCCGGCGCCGAGCTCCGTGTGGTGCTCGAGCACTTGCAGACGGCGCTCGGCTTCGGGGTCGACGTTGTCGGGCACGAGCAAATAACAGTAGGCGCGCCGGTGCGAGCGCCCAACGCGGCCGCGCAGCTGATACAGTTGGGCGAGACCGAAGTAGTCGGCGCGGTTCACGAACATTGTATTGGCGTTCGATACATCGAGTCCCGACTCGACGATCATCGTCGATACGAGCACGTCCACGTCGCCGGACACGAAGCGTCGCATCACGTCCTCGAGATCGCGCTCGCGCATCTGGCCGTGCGCCACCGCCACGCGCGCGCGGGGGACGAGCCGCTGCACGTGATCGGCGACGCCTTGAATGGTCTCGATGCGATTGTGCACGAAGAACACCTGTCCACCGCGGTCGATCTCGCGCGCGATGCCTTCCTCGATCAAGCCATCGTCCCACGGCTCGACGAACGTGAGCACGGGCGACCGGTCGCGCGGCGCGGTTTGCATGAGCGTCACATCGCGGAGTCCGGCGAGCGACTGGTGCAGCGTCCGCGGAATCGGCGTCGCGGTGAGCGTGAGCACGTCGGTCTCGAGCTTGATCTGCTTGAGGCGTTCCTTGTGCTTCACGCCGAACCGGTGCTCCTCGTCGATCACGAGAAGTCCGAGGTCCTTGAACGCGACGTCGGGGCTCAAGAGCCGGTGTGTCCCGATGACGATGTCCACCTTCCCTTCGCCTAACGCAGCGAGCACGGCCGCTTGCTCTTTGGGCGTTTGGAACCGGCTCAGCGTTTCGACGCGCACCGGAAAATCGGCGAACCGCTCGCTGAAGGTGCGACCGTGCTGTTCGGCGAGAATCGTGGTCGGCACGAGCACTGCCGCCTGCCGCGCGGACTGCACCGCCTTGAACGCCGCGCGCACCGCGACCTCGGTCTTGCCGTACCCCACGTCGCCGACGAGCAGGCGGTCCATGGGGCGCGGGCTCTCCATGTCACGTTTCACCTGATCGGTGGCCGTGCGCTGATCGGGCGTATCCTCGAACAGGAACGACGACTCGAGCTGGCGCTGCCACGAGTTGTCCGGCATCGCGCTCTGTTTGGTGGCGGTGCGGCGGCGCGCGTACAGGTCGAGCAGCTCCATCGCCATTTCCTGCAGCGCGGCGCGCGTGCGGTCGCGCTGATGCGCCCAGCGCCTCCCGCCTAACTTGTGCAGCCGCGGCGGCGGCGCATCCTCGCCCGCGTCGTTCGAGCGATACCGCTCGATCTGGTCGATGCGGTACAGCGGGACGTTGAGTCGGTCGCCGCCCTCGTACTCGATCACTGCCGCTTCGATCGTGCTCTCTTTGACGAACACCTGTTCGATGCCGCGATAGATCCCGATGCCGTGCTCGAGGTGCACGACGTAATCGCCGGGCTTGAGGCCGTTGAGACTCTCGAGCGGCGCGCCGGTGGCGTAGCGCCGCTGGCGGCGGATGCGACGCTCGCGGCGGAAGATCTCGTGGTCCGTTAGGACACGGAGACCCTCCGTGTGTCCGGCCGGCGGGATGACGAACCC
>DATJET010000099.1:0-16777 GCA_035496295.1 Gemmatimonadaceae bacterium | reverse complement strand
GGCTCTTCAGGCAATTTCGTGAATGGAGTGGCGGTGGTGAGGCGGGCGCGGTGTCCGTCGGTGTCCGGGTGTATCCGTTATCGAGTCGTGGATGCTTGCCAGACAGCGGAGGCGGACACGCGAGCACGACCGAGCGCTCGCAAATCCGCCTCCGACGACGAGGATAGTCTCACGACTGTGAACGCGGACGAGGCCGGACACAAACGGACACGACAGGAATAGCCGTAGTGCTTCTGCAATCCGCGCTGCCTTTCCCGGAAATTCCTGAAGAACCAACAAAAAAACACTCCCCAACCGTTAGGCAACGCACTTCCCTCCGCGCAGAACGATCACTTTCGGTATCCCGTGTTTCACTTTCGTTATCCCTTCAAGCCGGTGTCGAACGTCACTGTCGCTCCCGCAACGCACGAGTAACGGACGAGTCTCGGCGTTGCCGCCAATTGTGCCATCTCAAACTCAGACGCGCTTCACGAGGCGTCGAGCAGTTTGCGATAGAATCGGGCACTCTCCTCGTCGAACAGGCACGCGACGATGCGCTCGAAAGCGGTGTCGTGCGCGCGCATCGCCGCGACCGCGATGCGCGCGGCCAGATCTTTCGGGAATCGGTAGGCGCCCGTCGAGATCGCGGGGAACGCGATCGACTGGATGTCGCGCTGCGCGCGCGCGAGCGCGAAGCTGCGCTCGTACGCGCGGCCTAACACGACGGCTTCATCGCGGTGCCCGCCGTGCCACACCGGGCCGACGGCGTGGATCACGTAGCGCGCCAACAGGCCGAAGCCGGGCGTGATCACGGCGCCGCCGGCGGGGCAGGGTCCCAGCGCCACGGCGGCGCGCGCGAGCCCCGGGCCGGCGCGCCGATGGATCGCGCCGTCCACGCCGCCGCCGCCCGCGAGGCCGCTGTTCGCGGCATTCACGATCGCGTCGGTGGGCATGGTCGTGATGTCGGCGATGACGACGTCGATCATCGGTCGCGGCCCCAGCTATCGCCTAACGGCCACGCTCGGCTACGCCTAACGAGGCGCCGGCGCGGCCGGGCCCAGTTGGCGGCCG
The DNA here is from genome assembly GCA_035496295.1 of Gemmatimonadaceae bacterium. Classification (GTDB taxonomy): domain Bacteria; phylum Gemmatimonadota; class Gemmatimonadetes; order Gemmatimonadales; family Gemmatimonadaceae; genus JADGGM01. The sequence continues at coordinate 15,727 of DATJET010000099.1, read as the reverse complement.
TCGAATTCGACGACGAGCGGCGGGTCCCGCATGAAGTCGCTGTATCGGATCCACGTTGGGCGCACGCGCACGTACACGAGACCGGGCCACTTGGCGCGCGACGGACCATCCGGCCACACGCTGAAGTACGCGGCGCGGATCCGGTCGCGCTCCGGTCCCGACGGCTCGTCCGCCACGCCCTCGTACTGCGCCGTGCGCTCGTCGCCCGGCGCCGATCCGCCGATCACGAACGCGACCCGGGGATTCGTGCGCAGGTTCGCCACCTTGCGCGTTGAATCGAGCGTGTCGAACACCAGCTCGAACGCATCGGTGACCGCGATGCCCACCACCGCCGCCTGTGCCGCGCTCGTGTTCGACACCGACGCTTGCACCGCCAGCCTGTTCGCCCGCATGAACGCGAGTAGCTCGGCCGTCGTCATGCGCACCATCGTGAAGGAGGTGCTGCTACGATAGAGCGCCCCGACATGCGGCGCAATTGTCGCAGGGCCGCATAGCCTCGCGCGGGTCCCAGCCCCATATTCCTCGCGGTCACACACGCAGTGTCGTCACTCTTCGCTCCATTCGCCGAGGCCGGTTTCGTGCGCACGTCTACTCTTCGCGTGATCTCTCTCGTTCTCGCTGCCGCCATCGCGCCTTGGGCAGCGCACTCACAGTCCAGCGGTCTCTACTCCGGCATGCGCTGGCGGGAAATTGGCCCAACGCGGGCCGGTCGCGCGCGTGCGGTGTCGGGGTCGGCTCGCGAGCCCAACGTCGCGTACATCGGATTCGACAACGGCGGCGTATGGCGCTCGACCGACTACGGCTCGACGTGGACGCCGCTGTTCGACAACGAGTCCACCGGATCGATCGGCGCCATCGCGGTCGCGCCATCCAACCCGAGCATCATCTACGTCGGGACCGGTGCCGGCATCATCCGCCCGGATCTCGCCACGGGCAACGGCATGTACAAATCCACCGACGCCGGTAAAACGTGGACGCACATCGGACTGGACGACAGCCAGATGATCGCAGCCGTCGACGTCGATCCGTTCAACCCGGACCGCGTGTTCGTCGCCGTGCTCGGCCATCCGTACGGGCCTAACGAACAACGCGGTGTGTTCCGCTCGACCGACGGCGGGCACACGTTCACCAAAGTGCTGTACAAGGACGATTACACGAGCGCCAACGACGTGCACATCGATCCATCGAATCCGAACGTCGTGTACGCGTCGCTGTGGCAGCAGCAGGAGGCGTTTCACGAGGGCGGCGGATTCGGCGGCGCCGGCGGTGGATTGTTCAAGTCGACCGATGGCGGCACCACGTGGACCCAGCTCAAGGATGGGCTCCCGTCGTCGGTGCTCGAGGCGAACATCGCCATCTCGCGCAGCAATCCCAACGTCGTCTATGCCATGGTGGCGGAGCCGTCCAATCGTCCGGGAGTTGTGGCTGCCGGCTACGGCGCGGGCGTGGTCGCGTTCTACAAGTCCACCGACGCCGGCGCGCACTGGACGCTCGTCGATGGGCCCGGCCTAACGAGCCGTCCCACCGATCCGCGCCCGCTCGTGCGCATCGGCGGCGGCGACCTGCCGACCATCGTCGTCGATCCGCAGAACGAAAACGTGGTGTACAGCTCGTCCACCGTACTCTGGCGCACCGACGATGGCGGCATCACGTGGTCCGCTGTGCGCGGCGCACCAGGCGGCGACGACTACCAGAAAACGTGGATCAACCCGCTCAATCCGAACATCATCTTTCAAGTGAGTGACCAGGGCGGTGTGGTGTCGGCCAACCGCGGTGTTTCCTGGAGCAACTGGTATACGCAGCCCACCGCCGCGATGTACCACGTCTCCACCGACAACACGTTCGTCTACCGCGTGTGCGGTGGCCAGCAGGACTCGGGCTCGGCGTGCGTGAAGAGCCGGTCCGACGACGGTGAGATCACGTTCAACGACTGGCACCCGGTCAACATCCAGGAATACGGCATCGCGGCGCCGGATCCGCGCGATCCCGATCTCGTGTTCGGCAGCATGCGGACCAACGTCTCGCTCTATAATCGCAAGACGGGACAGACGACCTACGTCGGCCCCGACATGAGCGCGCCCGGGCCGAATGGCGACACGTACAACCGCAACGTGCGCACCATGCCCATCCTGTGGTCGCCCGAGAATCCCGACGTCCTCTACTACACGTCCAACGCCGTATGGAAGTCGGCCGACCACGCGCACTCGTGGACGCGCATCAGCCCCGACCTGACACGGCACACCTGGACCGTGCCGGCGTCGGCCGGCCGGTACGCATCGGGCGTGACGCCCTCTCCGTTAGGCACGATCACCGCGCTCGCCCCGTCGCCGCGCTCCTCGCGCGTGCTCTGGGCCGGCACCGACGACGGCAACATCCAGGTCACGATCAACGGCGGCGTGAGCTGGGCCAACGTTACGCCGTCCGCCATCAAGCCCTGGACGCGCATCTTCAATATCGACGCCGGGCACTTCGACGATCAGACGGCCTACGCCGCCGCGAACACGATGCGCATCGACGATGCGAATCCGCATTTCTTCCGCACGCACGACGGCGGCAAGACGTGGACGGAAATCGACAACGGCATCACGGCCGGCGCCGCCGCCAACTCGATCCGCGAGGATCCGCGCCAGCGGGGACTGCTCTATGCGGCCACCGAGACGCAGGTGTGGGTCTCGTTCGACGACGGCGATCACTGGCAATCGCTGCGGCTCAACATGCCGGCCATCTCCGTGCGCGATCTCCAGCTCAAGGACGATAGCGCGTGCCTCTGCTCGGATCTCATCGCCGGGACGCACGGCCGCGGTTTCTGGATCCTGGACAACGTGACGCCACTGCGCCAGCAAGCGCAGGCGCGCGCGGCGTCGCAGGCGTACCTCTACAAGCCGGCGACCGCCGTGCGCGTGCGCTTCGGCACGAACGATCCCACGCCGTGGCCGCCCGAGCTCCCGGCCGGTGAGAACCCGATGCCCGGCGGCATCATCGACTACTATCTCGCGTCGGATGCGCCCGGCGCCGTCACGCTCGACGTTCTGGATGCCGCCGGGAAGGTCGTGCGCTCGTACTCGAGCGACGACTCGGTGCCTAACCCAGACCCCGCCACGAATCCGGCCGCGTACGACCTCGTCTGCCACGAGCGCCCAACGGCGCCGTATTGTGCGTTGCCGCTCTACTGGCCGGCGCCGCCCATCACGCTGTCGACGACGAAGGGGATGCACCGGTTCGCATGGGACCTCCACTACCAGCCGGTGACCGGCCTCGAGGCGCCCTCCCGCGGCGACGAAGACGCCACGGGCGCGGTGCCGCACCACACGTATCCGCAACCCTATGCGCCCTGGGCGCCGCCGGGCCGCTATACCGTACGCCTAACGGTCAACGGCAGGGCGTACACGCAGCCGCTCACGCTGCGGCTGGACCCGCGGGTCAAGACGTCCGCGGTGAGCCTCGCACGCCTCGCCACGTTGTCGCGCGACATGTACGAGCGCGCCACCACCACGCAGGCCGCGTACGATTCGGCGCGCGCGATGGCCGGCCGCACCGACTCATCGAGCGCGATGCGAGCGCGGCTCGACTCGCTGGCGCCGCCGCCGGTCGCCGAACCCCGCGGCTTCGGCCGCCGCGCCGCGCGCAACGCGCCGCCCACGCTCCAGAGCGCGACCAGCGCGCTCATGGCCGCGGCCATGGCCATGCAGGGCGCGGAGACCGCGCCGACCGCCGCCGAGGTCGCCGCGTGCGACAAGGCGCGCGCCGAGTCGGAGGCGGCGCTGAGGAAGTGGAAGACGCTCCAGGCGGGCGGGCGCGCCAAGCGTTAGGCGCGCGGTCCGCCGTTAGGCGCAAGAAATGATCGCGAATCCTGCCGAGCGACAGTGGCCGTCCAGGGTGAGCGCCGAGCGCATGCGGCGCTCGTTCCTCACGGCGATGCTGAGGGCAGCGGCTATCGTGCTCGGCTCCACGGGCACGATCAATTTCGACCTCGGCTCGCTGGATCGGAAATGGCGCGGGGCGACCGGCGGCTCTCGCGGGGTGAGCGTCGGGCGCTCCTAACGGGGTGACCAACGCACGGTAGCGCGGGTACAACGAACGTCGGTCTGACGCGCCCGGCCGCTTCGCGGGACGCGAACCGCTGCCCCCTCAGCCCAGGATAAGCCTATGCGCATCGTCTCTGTCTGTCAGGGTACCGCCACCGTGATGCTGGCGCTACTCGCAGCCTGTTCGAGCTCGTCATCGACCGCGCCGAAAACAACACTCCATCTCACGGCGCCCCAGGCTGCTGCCCTCACGCAACGGCTGCAACAAATCGCCGCCGCCAATCCCGCCTTCGGCGACCTCGCCGACTCGATTGCCATTGGGATCAAGTCAGGCGTCGGCGTTACGCAGATCGACCTCACCACCGACCTCGGCACCGGTCCCTTCTATGCATTCGGACTCAAGCGCGTCTTTTCCGGCGCGCCGTCCTTCGGCCCGGATTTCGACATCCTCGCGTTCGACAATCCGTCGGACCCTCAGAATTTCATCCTCATCGATGTCTTCGCATCCAGTTCCGATGCAGCAAACGGCTCGTTCGATGGGACGTCGGGATCGAACGCGACCGGTGTGCTGTTCCAGCTGTCAGGCGATAGTACGCTGACCTGGGTTCCGACGCATGGCGTCGTGTCCATTGTTGGCCGAGGGTCGAGCGGCGATTGCGGAAGTTACCAACCACCCACCGGCATCACGTGCGCGCAAGAAACCATGGGCATCTCGTTTAGCGTCACGGCCACGACGCTCAGCACGGGGTCGATCGGCGGGCCAACCGCTTCCTTCGCCGGCGCCGACCTCACGGGCATCGTGCTCACCTTCTCGCCGAACTCGCCGATCCAATAGCGGTCCTGCTCGCGTCGTGGCCCGTGCAGCCGCCGGGCTCACGACGCGAACTGCGCGCCCAGCTCTTCCACCGCCCGGTACAGCTCGTCGAACGACGGGATCACGAACAGCACGTGTTGGAAGTGATCGATCTCGAACGGCTGCGCGATCACGGCCTCGAGGCTGAACGGCCGACGCTCGCACGTCGGGCCTAACGCGTTCGCCGCGTCGCCGTGCGAGGAGATGAGCCCGCTGCCGTACACGCGCGGCCCGTCGCCTTCCTCGATCAGGCCGAACTCGACGGTGAACCAGAACAGACGCGCGAGCGCCTGCGTCTCGTGCTCGTTTCGCGCGGCCGCGCCTAACTCGCCGAACCGCTGCAGAAAGTCCGCGAACACGGGCTCGGCGTGCATCGGCACGTGGCCGAACACGTCGTGGAAGATGTCGGGCTCCGGCAAGTAGTCGAGCTGGCTCCTCGGCCTAACGGCGAGGGTTGTCGGGAACCGGCGCTGTGCGAGGCAGCGAAAGAACTGCGCGGCCGGAATGAATCCGCCCACCCCGACGGCGCGCCATCCCGTGCGCGGCTGGAGTCGCCGATTGACGTCGGCGAGGTCGGGCACGCGATCGGACGCGAGTCCGATGCGCTCGATGCCATGCAGGAACACTTCGCTGCCCGTGTCACGCAGCGTCATCATCCGGCGCTCATACAGAATGCGCCACACCGCGTGCGCCTCCGACTCGTAGCGGGCGTAGTCCTGGTCGATGAGCGCGGGAAGGTCGGCGTCGATTGGGGTACCGTGCGCCGCCGCTTCGTCGCCGGTCGTCGTCTGCTGCATGGTCGTGCTCCTGCGTCGTTAGGGACAAAAAAAGACGGCCCGTGGAACTTCCACGGGCCGCCGGGGATCTCATGTCGCAACCTATTCAGTCGCGCACACGCCTCCGCTCGCGTCCCGTGAGTCGGGGCACGTAGTAATAGCGAAAGGATGGAGTGCGCAGCGCGCGAATCATGGCTCGTACGGTAGGCGGCGGGCACCTCAATGTCAACGCCGCCGTCGCTCACCGCGCATTGCATCCATGCCGCCGGCAGGCATCTTCAAGGCACACATTCTCAACCGGGCTCTTCCATGACACCACGCTTTGTCCGCATCACAACCGCGGCCGCAGTCGCGGTCGGCTTCGCGTGCGGCGCGTCGCTCGCGTCTGCCCAACAGACGAACGGCACGTCGCACCCGCTCGATCGCGCGAATCTGGACACGACCTGCGCCCCATGTTCCGACTTCTTCACATTCGCCAACGGCGGCTGGCTGAAGCGGACCACCATTCCCGCCGCCTACTCCTCGTGGGGCTCGTTCAACGAGCTGCAAGACCACAATACCAACGTGGTCCATCAGATCCTCGACGATGAAGCCGCGGCCGTGCGCGACAAGAAGGCCAAGGCCGGCACCAACGAGTGGAAGGTCGGCACGTTCTACTCCGCCTGCATGGACACCGCGGCGATCGAAGCGTTAGGCACGAAGCCGATCGAGCCCCAGCTGCAGGAGATCGCCTCCATCAACAGCAGCGCGTCGCTGCTTGCGTCGTTGGGCAAGCTCGATGCGCAAGCCGGCCTGGCGCCGTTCGGCTTCTTCGTTCGTCCCGACACCAAGAACTCGAGCGAGGAGATCGCCAACGCTGGACAGGGCGGACTCGGCCTCCCCGAGCGGGACTACTATTTCCGCACCGACGACAAGAGCAAGGCGCTCCGCGAGGCATACGTCGCGCACGTGAGCACGATGCTCGCGCTCTCCGGCGAGAGCGCGGGCGACGCATCGGCTGACGCCCAGAAGATCATGGACCTCGAAACCAAGCTGGCGCAGGCCTCGATGCCCCGCGTCGCGATGCGCGATCCGAACGCGACGTACCACAAGATGGCGCTGGCGGACATGCAGAAGCTCACGCCGGACCTCGACCTCCAGGCGGTCATGCACGCGTTAGGCGCGCCGACGGTGACCGAGATCAACGTGGCGCAGCCGGATTTCTTCAAGACGGCCGACACGCTGCTCACCACCGTGCCGGTCGACACGTGGAAGGCCTATTTGCGCTGGCACCTGCTGGACAACACGGCCAGCTCGCTGCCGTCCAGGTTCGCCGACGAAAACTTCAAGTGGTCGCAGCACCTCACCGGCGCCAAGGAGCAGCTGCCGCGCTGGAAGCGGTGCGCCGCCACGGCCAACGGTGTGTTAGGCGAAGCCATCGGACAGGAATACGTCAAGCGGACCTTCACGCCCGCCGCCAAGGCGCGCGCCCTCAAGATGGTCGACAACCTCGTCGCCACGCTGCGCGCCGACATTCAGCAGCTGGCGTGGATGAGCGACAGCACCAAGCAGCGCGCCGTCGAGAAGCTCGATGCGTTCACGAAAAAGATCGGCTATCCCGACAAGTGGAGGGACTACAGCAAGCTCGAGGTCGAGCCCGGCCACTACCTGGCCGACCTCCGCCACGCCGCTGACTTTCGCCGAGCCGACAACTGGTCGCGGTTGGGCAAGCCGGTCGATCGCACCGAGTGGGGCATGACGCCGCCCACCGTGAATGCGTACTACAATCCGCAAATGAACGAGATCGTGTTTCCGGCCGGCATCCTGCAGCCGCCGTTCTTCGACCCGAACGCCGATGACGCGGTGAACTATGGCGCTATGGGTGCGGTGATCGGACACGAGATGACCCACGGCTTCGATGACGAAGGCCGGCAGTTCGATCCCAAGGGCAACCTCCGCGATTGGTGGACCGCGGAAGACGCCGCCAAGTACAACGCGCAGGCCAAGCTCGTGGTCGACCAGTTCAATAGCTACACCGTCGTCGACTCCAACACCCACGTCAACGGGAAGTTGACGTTAGGCGAGAACATCGGCGATCTGGGCGGCCTCAAGATCGCGTATCTGGCCATGGAGAAGTCGCTGCAGCAGAGCGGCCGGCCGGCGCCGATCGACGGCTTCACGCCCGAGCAACGCTTCTTCCTCAGTTGGGCGCAGGTGTGGCGCGAAGAGATGCGGCCCGAGATGCAGCGGACCCTGGTCAACATCAACGAGCACGCGCCGGCCATCTGGCGCGTGAACGGCCCGCTCTCGAACATGCCCGAGTTCAAGGCCGCGTGGGGCTGCAAGGACGGCGATCCGATGGTCCGTCCCGACAGCCTGCGCGCGCACATCTGGTAGCGGCGCTACGGCGATTGTTTCGCGAGGGTGATCGTGCCCTTGAACGTGCGCACGGTCACCCGCGCCGCGCCTAACCCGAGCTGGAGGTGCAGCACCCCGCCGTGTCCGTTCTGACCGGCGGCGGGGCGCACCTGCGTGAACCCGTTCGCGATCGTGCCGACGATCGTGGACAGGTCCACGAGCGCCGACGCCGAGTCCGGCAGTGTCAGGGCGACGCCACCGGCGTGATTCGAGAACTCGAACACACCGCCGGAGGGCGGCTCCCCGCTGAATCGGATGTCGCCATCCACGGATGCGAACCGCCCGCGCATCACCTCCGCGTGCTGCACGTCGAGCATCCCGCGGACGGTCGCCGCATCCAGGTCCTCGGGTGCGCCGGTAATCCCGAGGCGACCCCCACCCGTGCGGGCTCGCACCCATGGCGCGACGACGTCGAGCGCCACGTCGCCCGCCATGGACTCGACATCGATGCTCGTCGACGTCCCCGTTAGGCGGATGGGTCCCGATACACTGTAGAACCACCCGGACGCATCCCGCGCATCGATCGCCGCGCTCACCGCCTTCACCGACAGCTGGCTCCGGCGCGGCACATGGAGCACGAGTGTCGAAGGCAAAACCGGCGTGCCATCGGCATGATCCATGATCCCCACCTTCACGCCGTGCACGTCGCCCGCCAGATAGAACCGCTCGCCGCGCGCGATGGTGCCGCGCGCCTCGATCGAGTCCCTGTCCCACACGGCAACCGAGATCGTGCCGGTCGGGAAAAACACCTTGATCGGTGCGACGGGATCGAGGTGCTGCGCGCGCAGCAGCCGCGCCGCCTGCGCGGGCGCACCGGCGGCGCCGCACGCCACCGCGATCGCGATGACAGCGCCCCACCACCGCGCCGGCCGCCTAACGAGTCTCGGGTCACGAGGCATTGTGCAACCGCTTGAGCAGGTCCTGCTGCTGCCGGTACGACTCCGCCAGCATCTGGTGGAGCGCCGGGTTGTTCGGATCGCGGGCGATCGCCGCCTTGAGCTCGGCGATGGCCTGGTCGATCGCGCGCAGATCGCTGTCCGCGACCGCCGCTGTCGCCGGCGGCAGCATCGCCTTTTCCAATTCGATCTCATCGAGCAGGCGTTGCATGTCCGCCTGGCTCGTGCCGGTCGAGTCGGCCGCCGGGGTCAGCGCCCCGCCGTTAGGCACGAAGCTCCCGGGCGGCGGCGACGATCCAGGCGGCTCGTGCGGCCGCACGCGGAGCAGCAGCGCCAGGCACGCGACGGCCGCGACCGCGCCCGCGCCAATCCATACCGTACGCCACGGCCGCCGCGCCGGCGGCGCGGAGGCGTCCAGCGCGCGCACCTTGCCGCGCTCGATCCGCTCCCGGATCGCCGGCCACATCGCCTCGATCTCTGCGTTAGGCACCGGTTCGGCGACCATCCGCTGGATGAGCGCGCGGAGGCGCTCCACATCCGCGGCGCACTCGGTGCACGCCGCCAGGTGCGACGCGAGGCCGTCGGCCTGTTCCGGGGCCACCGTGGCGTCGGCAAGGCATTGGCGCTCCGCCTCCGTGAGATGGATCATGCGTCGAGCATCCTCGAGAGATGGCGGCGCGCCCGCCACAACTGCGCCCGCGATGTGCCCGGCGCGATACCGGTCATGGCCGCGATCTCCTCGTGCGAGTAGCCTTCGATGTCGTGCAGCACCAGCACCATCCGTGATCCGTTAGGCAGGCGGTCCAGCGCCGCCGCCAGGTCGATCTGCGCGTCGAGCCGGCGGTCCAGAGTCGAGCCGCCCGCCGGCACGTCGCCGGGGTCGTCGGCGAACCGCAGCGCATCCCGGCGCGTCGCGCGCAGCCGCTCCAGAATCAGGTTCATGCCCAAGCGATGCAGCCACGTGCGCAGCGCGCTCTCTCCCCGGAACGACGCCAATTTCTCCCACGCGCGAACGAACACGTCCTGCACCATCTCGCGCGCATCGTCTTCGTTGCCTAACATCCGGCGGCACAACGCGTGGATTGCCGGCGCGTGCGCGCGATACACGTTCCCGAACGCGTCCACGTCGCCCGACAGCGCGCGGCGCACGGCGTCATCCATCGTCGTGTCCGACGTGTCCGCCCCGCGGCGCGGCGGCGCAAGCGAGTCACCCGTCATCCCGGCGGCAGGCGCGCGGCCCGGCCGTCGAAGCCGTGTGATGTCACAGCCTGGGCGCCGAGCCGCTGAGTGTGCGCCATCATGCCATGGAACGGTCGCTGGACGCAAATCGCCGCCGCCCGATCACGGCTGCCGCGACGCGATCACAGCCAGCGTCGAGTCGATGTCGTGCGCCGCAACTTCGCGCGGAAACGACTCGCCCGATCCTGTCTTCATCGGAATGTTCACCGATGACACCGCACCGGATCGGTCGAGCGACACGAGTGCAGTCGTCGACTTGGCCAGCGTGATCTCGAGCATCCATGCCCCCTGCGTCGGCCACGAGCGCCGGACGGCGAACACCCCGGGCTGCGATGTCTCATCGAAGCGCAGCGCGACTGATTGCCGTTGTCCGTTCACGATGCCCTCGGCGGTGCCGGAGAGATCGCGCGTCGTCGGCACACCGTCGCGCATCGCTGCATGCACCAGCAACAGAGCATCGCGATTGGCTCGATCATACGGATTCACTGGATATTCGACGGACAGCCAGGGCGGCCACTTGAACGCTGACGTGGCGAACGACGCTGCTCGCGACGACACCGGCGTCAGGGCAAACGCCGCGGCCAGGGACACGAGCGCGAATGCGACTCCATGCAGTCGGCGGGTCATACGACCTCCAGTCGATTCGAGTGCAGGCCGGCGCATCATGAGCTGCGCGCCGGACGCCTTGTATTGATTGGATGACCGCTGCCCGCGGAATGCTTACGCGGCTTTTCGCCGGCTTGCGTCTAGCACGCTGATCAACCCGCGCGTGCCCGCGCCCGGTGACGCCGGTCCGCTGCTGCTGCAGCGGCGTCGACGAACGCCCCAACCACAGGGTGCGACCGCCCGCTGAGCGCCGCTCGTTCGGGCTGGAACAACGTGGCGATGAAAAACGGATGATCGATGAGCTCGACGCCTCGGGCCGCGCCGTCATCATCATGCGCGGTGATGCGCATGGTCGCGTGCGCGAACCGCTCGGCGTGGCGCGGGTCGAGGCCGTAGTTGCAGTGGTACGCCTCCGTGGCCACGTCACATCCATAGATCGCACGCAGCCGCGAGCCCACGGCCAGATGAACGCGACCTTCCACCTCCACCAAGCTGCACGACAACGCCGTGATCAGCGGACGGTGCGCCAGCGGATTGCTCTCCGCATGGTCCGCGTCCGTTAGGCCAAGGATGGATCGCGCGTACTCGATGAGCGCGTGCTGAAATCCCGCGCAGGTGCCGAGGAACGGCACGCCGGACCGGCGCGCAAATCCGATGGCGGCGAGCGCTGCTTCCATGTTCGCGTAGGGGCTGCCCGGGACGCACCACACGCCATCGGCGTCCGCGAGGCGCGCGGCCATCTCCGGGCCTAACGACGCCGTGTGCAGCCACTGGGCGTCCAGGGTGCGCTGCGCGTCGTGCGCGGCGCGGGCGAGCGCAACGGGGATCGCGCGATGCGCGACGACGGCGTCGGTGCGGTCGCCGACGAGGACGATGCGCACGGTCTGCGACGACATGGGAGCTCCGGTGGATCGGTCGGCCGGGTCGGTTCGACACGCGCGCTGGTCGGCGCGTCCGCCTCTATTTGGGCACGAGCGCGCCGCCGCGCCAGGTCCAGATGGCGGCGCCAAGTCGTGCATACCTTGACATCCGACAACAGGACTCGTATATGTTGTCGAACGACAAGGTATCAGACCCGGACCGGAGGACGCGCATGGCCGACCGCGCCGATCTGCTGCAGGGCACCCTCGACCTACTCATTCTCAAGACCCTTGTCCTCGGACCGCTCCACGGGTGGGCCATTTCCAAGCGCTTGCGCCAACTCTCCGACGACGTGCTCGAGGTTGGGCAGGGCAGTCTCTATCCGGCGCTCTATCGTCTCGAAGATCGCGGCTGGATTCGGGCCGAGTGGGGGACGAGTCCCGAGGCCGGCGGCCGCCGCGCCAAGTTCTACAGTCTCACGGCCGACGGTCGCAAACACTTCGCCGCCGAGCGCTCGCAGTGGCGCCTGTTCTCGACGGCGGTCGAGCGTGTACTCAAGGCGACCTGAGGATTCCTCCATGCATCCGTCCATCCGCCGCACGCTGCGTCGCATCCGCGCGCTGACGCACCGTAATACGCTCGACCAGGAGCTCGATGAGGAAGTCCGGCTGCACGTGGCGCTCGAAGCCGCGGAGCTCGCGCGGCTGCACAACCTGTCGCCGGATGACGCACGGCGCCGGGCGCTCGTCGCCTTCGGCGGCGTCGAGCGGTACAAGGAAGCGCACCGCGATGCACGCGGTGTCCGGTGGCTCGACGAGCTCCAGCAGGACATCCGGTACGCCGCGCGTGCGCTCGGCCGCAGCCCGACGTTCACACTATCGGCGATCGCCATTCTCGCGTTAGGCATCGGCGCCTGCACGGCCGTGTTCAGCGTCGTCGACGCGGTGGTCATTTCGCACCTGCCGTATCCGCACGACGACCGCCTCATCCAGATCTACGAGCGCAACTCGCCCACCAATCAATGGCCGCTCTCGGTAGCGGACTTCCAGGCCATCGAGCAGTGGCAGCGGACTTTCACCGACGTCGGCTTGCTGCGGCAGGCCGACGTGCCGGTCGCCACGGGCGGCGAGCCGCAGCGGATGTCGGTGGGCTACGCCACCTCGGGTTTGTTCCGTGCGTTAGGCGTGGCACCGGTTGTCGGGCGGGCACTCGGTCCGGCGGATGACGCCCCTGGCGCCCCGCCCGTAGCGGTCGTGACGCATCGCTTCGCCGTCGACCATCTCGGCGGCGACAACGCCGCGGTGGGCCGGTCGGTAGACGTGGACGGTGTTGCGTACAGCGTGGTCGGTGTGCTCGACCAGCGCTATACCGACCTCGGCGGGCGCAAAGGCGACGTATGGCCAGACGCGCGCCTCGCGCCGCCGCAGCGCCGTGGTCCGTTCGGCATGGTCGTCATCGCGCGGCTCAAGGACGGCGTCACCATCGATGATGCTGCTCGAGATCTCGCGCGCATCAGCCGCCGCGAATTCGTGGTGTGGCAGGCGAGCTTCCAGGATCATAAGGCGACGTTGGTCCCGTTGTCTCTGCGCCGCGTCATGCTCGGCGACGCGCCGAAGACGCTCATTCTATTCAGTGCGGCCGTGGTCCTCGTCATGCTCATCGCGATCGCCAACGTGGCCGGTCTGATGCTGGTGCGCGCCGCTGGCCGCTGGCGCGAAGTCTCACTGCGTGCCGTGCTCGGCGCGACGCGAGCTCGCATCGCGCGGCTCCTCGTCACCGAGAGTGTCATGGTCTCGCTCGCCGGTGCCGCCGTTGGCGTAGCGTTAGGCATACTCGGCGTTCGCGTGTTGGTGGCAGTCGGCCCGCAGGTGGCACGCCTCGGGGAAGCACACGTACACGTCCGGGCAATTTTGTTCGCCGTTGCCTTGGCGCTGGTCGCCGGAATCATCATCGGCGCGTATCCCGTTGTGCATCTGGCGCGCGGCGGCGCCGGTGGCGGCGTGCTCGGCGGCGAGCGCTCCGTGGGCGGTACGCGCCGCACGCAGGCGTTGCGCGCGGCGTTTGTGGTGGCTGAGTTTGCCTTGGCGTTGCCGTTGCTCGCGGCGGCGGCGCTGCTGCTCAACAGCTTCGTGCGTCTGCAGCGAGTGAACCCGGGTTTCGATCCCTCTCACGTGATCACGATGAGTGTGTCGCTGCCGTCCGGCCGCTATTCGCCGATCGACGGCAGGGATACGGCGATAGCGACGTATTGGACGCGAGCGCTGAACAACGTGCGCACCGTGCCCGGCGTCGTGGCTGCAGGGTTAGCCGACCAACTCCCGCTCTCTCGCGATAACCTCGACGAGAACAACTTTGATTTGCTCGACCGCCCCGTTCCAGCGGGTACTGGTCAACCGGTCACGCCCTGGACGCTCGTGACCTCCGACTATTTCACCGCGCTCGGCGTCCGGCTGCTGAGCGGCCGCATGTTCACGCCGACCGACACGGGTGGGCAGAATCCGGTGCTCATCGTCAGCCAGTCGTGGGCTCACAAGTATTTCCCGGACGGCACCGCGCTTGGCCGCAAGATGGTGTCGGGCGGCTGCACATCGTGTCCGCCGGTTATGATCATCGGGATCGTGAGCGATGTGACGTACACGAATCTGGGTGACCTTCCCGAAGGTGCGTACGAGCCGCTGACGGAAGGGTGGGGACGCACGCTCGCGCTCGTCGTGCGCACGAGAGGAGATCCGGCCGCGGCGATACCTGGCATCAGCGGGGCCCTCCGATCCGTCGAGCCGTCGGTGACGATTGCCGACGCAACGCCGATGGCCGAGCGACTCTCGGCCTCCATTGCCGATCCGCGGCACGCCGCGTCGCTGGTCGCCGGTTTTGCGCTGGTCGCGGCGCTGCTGGCGGCCATCGGCATTTTCGGCACGCTGTCCTACACCGTGAGCATGCGGCGCCGCGAGATCGGGGTCCGGCTCGCGTTAGGCGCGAAGCGTCAGGCCGTGACCGGCATGATCGTCCGGCGCGGCATGGCGCACGCCGCGTTGGGGGCCGCGTTGGGTCTGGTGGCCGCGTTGATCGCGACCCGCTGGCTCACGTCCAAATTGTTCGAGGTGAGTCCGGCCGATCCGTTGACGTTAGGCGCAGTGATCGTCGGGCTGCTCATCGTGGCGCTCGCGGCCAGCTGGGCGCCGGCGCGGCGCGCGGCGGCCATCGACCCGGCGGAGGCGATCCGCGCCGAATCGTCCGGTTAGGCGATGGCCGGGTCGCGCTCGAGCACCATCACGACGTGCAGGTGGCGGCCGAACACCCACGACGCGGGTGGGGCGTACACGTCCCGCAAGCGCTCCCAATGTGTCACCTGGGCGCCGGCGCGTTCGGCCATCTCCCACCACTGGCGCTCCGTCCAGTAGCGCGGCGGGTGCGGGGAGCTGTCGCCGAGGTCCAAGGCGCGCAGGAGCAGGCGGTCGCCGCGGCGGCGCACCAGGCGATCCGTGAGAATCACGCCGTGGCGTCCGATGCGGAGCGCCTCCCTGATGAGCGTCACGGGATCGCCGGAACGGCGCAGCACATCCGCCATGAGCACGTAGGCGGCGGCGCCGTCGGGGAAGGGCAGGCGGTGGTCCGCGGAGGCCACCGCCGGGATCGAGATGCGCGCCGGCGGAGCCGGGTCGGCGCCTAACGCGGCCCGCGCGGCTCGGGCGGACACCAGTGCGGCCACTCGGCCGTCGCCGCATCCGATGCTGACGAATGGTTGTGCCGTCGTCCCATCGCCCCGCAGCCTGTCGCGCATCCGCATGATGCGCGAAACCGAGGCGGCGATGGCTCGCGCGCGGCGGTCGGATTCCGCACGCGTGTGTCGAGTCGTCATGATCTCGTGGCTCCGTCCTGTGTTCACGCCATGATGGTCGATACGGCGGGCGCGGCCGTACTGTTTCGAGCGTCGTTCCTCGACAGGGCGCGCCGCCGGCTTTAGCATCGACGAGCCCCCCGCCAACGCCCTCCTCCCTTCGACAACGCATGTCCTCCGTCGGTTTACGTGCCCGCCCGGCGACCGGCCTCATCGATACCGTCATTGTCTGTCTT
>DATJET010000098.1:0-3491 GCA_035496295.1 Gemmatimonadaceae bacterium | reverse complement strand
CGCAACGCGTCGCGCGTGGTATCGGGCAGCGACGTCGCCACCAGCATGCGGCCCGGCCGCGACTCGTGCTGGCCGAACGACGAATGCATCTGGTAGCTGTTGATGTTCGGCGCCTCGCACGCCTGCTGCACGGTCATCCCGAAGTCGACGACGTTGAGGAAGAACTGCAGGAGGTTCTGGTCTTGCGAGTCGCCGCCCTGCACGGCGAACGCGAGGAACGGCGCGCCATCCTTGAGCGCCAGCGTCGGCGTGAGCGTGACCCGCGGCTTTTTCCCCGGCTCGATCACATTGAACGGGCCGTCGGCGGGGTTGGTGACGAAGCTCTGCGCGCGCTCGCTCAGTCCGATGCCCGTATGGCCGGCGATCACCGCGGGCACCCATCCGCCGCTCGGCGTCACCGACACCACCCAGCCCTCGGCGTCTGCGGCTTCGATCGACGTGGTTCCGCTGTAGAAGTCGTGCGTGACCGCGGAGTCCTGCGGCGTCGCGTTGTCGGACAGAAACTCGAGCGCACCCGACTCGCGCACCGACGTATCGTTAGGCGGCGACGACTGCGTGCCGGCCGGAGGCATGGGCGCTGCCACCGGTTTGTCCTGCTGGCCGCTCGGCCCGTTAGGCAGCGGCTCGCTCACTTTCCATTGCGCGAGCAGGGACGCGAATGGGTTCGTCCCGTTCTGATACGGATACGGGTCGCCCGGCTTCACCGTGGAATCGTTGTGGGTCCAATCGATTTGTCCGAATCGCGCTTTGGCGTATTCGGGCGACAGCAACCCCTTCACCGGCTCGGCCGGCGGGAAATACGGATCGCCGTAATAGAAATCGCGATCGGCGAACGCCAGGTTCATCACCTGATAGAGCGTATGGATGTACTTCGGCGAGTTGTAGCCCATGTCTTTCACGTTCGTGTTGCTCAGCATCTCGAGCGATTCGAGCATCACCGGGCCCTGCTCCCAGATCGGCAGCTTGTACACGTCGATGCCCTCGTACGACACGTGCAGCGGCTCTTCGATGCGCACCTTCCAGTTCGCGAGGTCCTGCATCGTGAACAGCGCGCCATCGTCGCGTGCGCCGCGCACCAGCTCGCGCGCGATGTCGCCCTTGTAGAAGCGGTCGTACGCGGCGTAGATGGCTGCCTTACGACTCTTGCCTTGCTTGCGTGCGGTCTGCTCCGCGTCGACCAGCTTGCGCCACGTCCGCGCGAGGTCTTTCTGCACGAAGATCTCGCCGGGCTGCGGCGCTTCATACTCGCTGCCCATGTGCGGCAGCATGATGGCCGGCGCGTACTTCCACTTCTTGATCCGTCCTTTGTAATGCTCGATGGTGTGCGAGAGCTCCGCTTCCATTGGATAGCCGTCAGCCATCTGGATTGCGGGCGCAAGCACGTCCTTGAGCGAGAGGCGTCCGTATTCCGCCAGCATCGTTAGCATGCCGCCGACCGTGCCCGGTGTGACCGCGGCTAACGGACCGTACTCGGGTGGATAGCGGTAGCCCTTGCTCTTGTAGAACTCGGCCGTCGCGCCCGTCGGCGCGACGCCGAGTGCGTCGATGCCGATCACTTTCTTGGCGTGCGGGTTGTAAATCAGCGCCTGCGTTTCACCGCCGCACGACAGCGTGTCCCACATGGTGCAGCCAGCCGCGAGCATCGCGGCCGCCGCGTCGACAGCGTTGCCGCCTTTGGCAAAAACGATCGCGCCCGCCGTTGCAGACAGCGGCTTGCCCGTGATCGCGAGCCAGTGTTTGGCGTGGAGCGGCGGCTTCTCGGTTTGTGCGTACCGCGGGTCGACAGCACCGACGGGTTGGCCTGCTCGTTGAGCGCGCTGCTGAGCGGCAGCAGGCAGGGCGCAGAGAGCGGCGAAAGCGGCAATGACGAGCTCGCCGCGACGGAACGATGATCCGATGCGCATGGGCGTGTGTGCGAAATGGTTGTGGTCGGGAACTTGAGTCCGTGTCAGCGAGCCCGCAACCAGCCGCAGCATCGGCGCGCGCTGTGCACCGCGGTGAGGGAACGACGCGCTGTGCGCCGTCGTTCGACAACATAGGCATCAGGCCGCGATGCGCGCGACGTTCGACGCCGCGCGTTTCCCGCCTAACGAACTCGCATCTTCAGCAGAGATGGAACATGGCTACCACTACACTCGAACGCCCAGCGGAACGCTCCGGCACGTTCACCATTGGCGGCGACATGCCGGTGCATCGTCTCGGGTTCGGCAGCATGCAGCTGACCGGCCCCGGCATCTGGGGCAATCCCAAGGATCCCGCCGAGGCGGTGCGCGTGCTCAAGCGCGCCGTCGAGCTCGGCGTCACACTCATTGATACCGCGGACTCGTACGGCCCGTATGTGGCAGAGGACCTCATCCGGAAGGCATTGCATCCGTATCCGGACGATCTCGTGATCGCCACGAAAGCGGGCCTCACGCGCGGCGGGCCGGGCGATTGGAAACCGGTGGGCCGCCCCGAGTACTTGCGACAGGAAGCGGAGATGAGTCTGCGACGGTTAGGCCTGGAGCGCATCGACCTCTTTCAACTCCACCGCATCGATCCCCAAGTGCCGCTCGCTGAGCAAGTGGGTGAGCTCGCGCTGCTGCAGAAAGAAGGAAAGATCCGCCACATCGGATTGTCCGAAGTGACCATCGACGAACTGAAGCAAGCGCAGCGCTACGCGACGATCGTCACGGTGCAGAACAAGTACAACCTGGAAGAGCGCACAGCCGAGCCGCTCCTCGACCACGCGACGAAGCACGACATCGGATTCATTCCGTGGTTCCCGCTGGCGACGGGTGGGTTGGCGAAGGACGGCAGCGCGCTGCAACAGATGGCCAAGCGACTGGGTGCGACGCCCTCGCAACTGGCGCTCGCGTGGCTGCTCCACAGGTCTCCGGTGATGCTGCCGATTCCGGGCACGTCGAAGGTGAAGCATCTCGAGGAGAACATGGCCGCGGCAGCGATTACGTTGTCCGACGCGGATGCGGAGGCGCTGGCGAAGGCGGCGTCATGATCCGGTAAAAACTTGCGGCGCGGCGTGCGCGGCGAGAGAGTTCGGTCGCGAGGATAACGACCTGGTGGGCAGTTGGCGTCGCCTGCCCACCAGCTTCTCTCACCGGACGACCACGCCATGCCCTCGTTAGTCAGTGTCCCATCCGGTTTTCGCCTAACGATTAGCGGCGCGGTGTTCGCGGCCACTCTGGCAGCGCCGGGTGTGGCCGCGCAGTCGGCGTCGTCGATCTACGTACCGCGTGCCATCAAGGAGGCGTACGCCAAAGGCACACGGTCGACGGATGGCCGTCCCGGTCCCAAGTACTGGGAGAACCACGCGCGCTACACGATGACCGTGAGCGCTATGCCGCCCGACCGTACGATTCGCGGCACCGAGCAGATCCTCTACCAGAACAACAGCCCGGACACGCTGCGCGCGCTCATCATCCGGCTCTTCATCAATGTGCACAAGCCCGGTGCGCCGCGTGACCTCGGTACCACACCGGACTATCTCACGA
>DATJET010000097.1:0-6791 GCA_035496295.1 Gemmatimonadaceae bacterium | reverse complement strand
CTGCGCACCGCCGACGGCTACGTCGCGCCGTTGTTAGGCTTCTTTCGGCGGCGCGAGCGCCGCATGCGGCACTGACATGCATGGGCGTCTGGCGTGCGCGTGCCTCGCCGCGCTGACCGTCGCGCTCGCGCCGCGCGCCGTTTGCGCGCAGCATCTCGACGCCTCGGGCGGCGGCGCAGTCACCGTGGGCGACACCGTGACCATCGATCTGCGCGCCACGCTCCCCGACAATGCGTCGATCGCCGGCGATCCGCATCCGCGCGACTCCCTGCCCAACAGCGTCCGTCTCCTCGCGATGGACACGCTGCCGCGCGCCGCCGACGGCGCGCACCGCTACCGCGCGCGCATCGCGTTCTTTGAGACCGGTAGCCTGACGAGTCCGGCGTTCGCGCTCCCGTATCGCCGCGCGGGTGCCGAGGTGCCCGACTCGGTGGTCAGCGGCGCGGTACTCGTCACGGTCATGGCAACACTGCCGGATACCGCGATCGCCATGCGAGACATTCGCCCGATCGCGTCGTTAGGCGGCTCGGCGGGCTCGGCGTCGCACTGGTGGCTCATCGCCGTGGCGGCGCTGCTGCTGGCGGCGGGCGCGGCCATGGTGCTCCGCAGCAGCCGGCGTCCGAACGCCGCGATGCCCGCCGCGCCCATCGAGCCACCGTTAGGCGCGTACGAGACAGCGCGCGCTCGGCTCCGCGCTCTCGCCGCGTCCGACCTCGCGGCCCGTGACGTCGCCCGCTACTACGACGAGGTCAGCGACACGCTGCGCCGCTACCTCGAGGCCGCGCACGACATCCCGGCCGTGCACCGCACCACGCCGGAGCTGATCCGCGCGCTGCCCGGCGCACTTGCGGGCCACGCCGCCGCCACGGCCGCTCTGTTAGGCGAAGCCGACCTCGTCAAATTCGCGCGCCTCCGCCCCGACGCCGATGTCGCGCGTGCGTTCGTCGCGCGCGCGACGAACGTCCTCGATGCATGGCACGACGCCGCCACGCCCGTTTTGGCCGCCGCCGGTGCAGGAGACGCCGATGCGGTTCGCTGATCCCTGGGCGTTTGCGCTCCTGGCGATCGTCCCGGCGTACCTCTGGTTCGCCTGGCCGCGCCGCCGCCGTCCCCCCGCGGCTGCACTCGGACTCCCCGCGCTCTCGCTCCTCGACTCGGCGCCGCCCTCGCGCCGCGAACGCGCGCTCTGGTGGCCCGTCGCGTTGCGCGCCTTGGGCCTGCTCGCGCTCGTCATAGCCCTCGCCCGGCCGCGCTCGCCCGGCGACGTCCGCGACGTGTCCACCAAAGGCCGCAACATCGTCATCGCGCTCGACATCTCGAGCTCCATGAAAGCGCTCGACTTCGCGCCCGACAACCGCATCATCGCTGCGAAGCGAGTCCTCACGCGCTTCATCGACCAGCGCCGCGGCGATTTCATGGGCCTCGTTATCTTCGCCAGCCGGCCGTTCACGCAGGCGCCGCTCACCGACGACCACGCTGTCCTAACGGAGCTGCTCGATCGCGTCGACATCGGCCTGCTGCCGGACGGCACCGCCATCGGTACCGCCCTCGCTATGGCCGAGAACCATCTCAAGGACTTGCCGCGCAACAGCGGCGTGATCGTGCTCATCACCGACGGCGGCAACAACACCGGCGCGCCCGACCCGCTCGTCGCGGCCCGCATCGCGCGCGCCATCGGCGTGCGCGTCTACGTGATCGGCATGAGCGCGCGCCCCGGCTCGCGCCTGCCCAGCGATGCCTGGGTGCGCGGCATGGGTCAACAATACCAGCGGCGCGAGCTCGCCTACGGTGAAGAACCCGCAGTGCTCAGCGCGCGCGACGAACAGTTGTTGCGCGCGGTCGCGGCGACTTCCGGCGGTACGTACTATCGTGCCACCGACGAGCGCGCCCTCGCCGACATCGTGCGCCAAATCGACCACGTCGAAAAAACCACGCTCGAGGAGCGCGAGGTGCTCACGTGGAACGAGCACGCGGGCTGGTTCCTGGTACCCGCGGTGCTGCTCCTGTCGCTCGAGCTCGCCCTGCGCACCACGTGGCTCCGAACGGTGCCATGAGCATGCGCCTCGACGCTCCGCTCTGGCTCGCGGTGCTCGTGCCGCTGTTGCCGTTAGGCATCTACGCCCTCGTGCGGCGCGAGCGCCGCCGTCGCGCCGACCGTGCCCGGTACGGCGATGCGCCGCTCGTTGCGCGCACGTCGGCCATGCCGCCGCGCGGCCGGCGCCTCGCGGCCGATGCGCTTCTGATCGCCGCGTTAGCGCTCGTCGTCCTGGCGCTGGCGCGCCCGCAGTGGGGCGAATCGCGCAGCGCGGTCGAACGCTCATCGCGCGACGTGTTGTTCGTGCTCGATCTCTCGCGCTCCATGAACGCCGCCGACGCGTATCCGTCGCGCCTTGCCCAGGCCAAAGCCGCCGCGCGCGAGATCGCGGATTCGTTACCGCACGACCGTGTGGGCCTCGAAGTGTTCGGCGGAAACGCGTTCCTCCAACTGCCGCTGACCACTGACCACGGAATCTTCGCGCGCTTCATCGATGCCGTGAGCACACAGGACGTTCCCGATCCGGCGACGGACATCGAAGGCGCGCTCGACCTCGCCGCGAACACATTTGCCCGCGACGGCGGCGCCGGCTCGCACACGGTGGTGCTCCTAACGGACGGAGAGGCGACGCAGGGATCGATGCGTGAGGGTGCGCGTGTGCTGGCCCAATCCCACGTACATCTGTACGCCGTCGGCGTGGGCTCGATTGCCGGCGCCACGGTGCCCGAGACGCCCGCGGATTCACGTCCACACCGCGACTGGCGCGGACAAACGGTGGTCTCGCGCCTCGACGAGTCGGACCTTGGCGCCGCGGCGGCGATCTCGGCCGGCCGGTATGTTCGCTGGACGGGCCCCGCCGCCGTCGCGCCCGTGATCGCCGCGATCCGCCAGTTAGGCGCAGCCCGCACCGCGTCGCGTGAGCGGGCGGCGCTCACCGACCGCTTCGTGTGGCCGGCCGCGCTCGCGCTGATTGCCCTCGTGCTCGAGTCGCTCCTGCGGGCACCAGCGCGCACATCAGGCCGCGCTGCCGCGAGTCGGTCCGCCACCGCCCGCGCCGCTGCTGTGGTGCTGGTCGCCGCGGGCCTCTACGGTGCGTTAGGCGCGCAGCCGCGGGTCGATGCACGCCGCGCCGCGCGCGCGATCTCTCTGTACAAGGCCGGTAACTATCGCGACGCGCTCGACGAACTGCGTGCTCTGGCCCGCGAGGCGCGCCGGTCCAACGACCCGGATGCCGCGGCGCTCCTGTCCTACGACATGGGCAACGCGCTCTACCGCCTGGCGCAGTTCGACCAGGCGGTCACCAATTACCGTCTCGCGCTGGGCGGCCCGCCCGACGTGCGACGCCGGGCGCTGTTCAACCTCGGCGACGCCTACATGCATGTAGCCGATGAGGAGCCGGACAAACGGCCCATGCTCCACGCCGCGATCAACTCGTATACCGAAGCGTTGGTCATGGACCCGCGCGACGTGGACGCGAAATGGAATCTCGAGCTTGCCCTGCGCCGTCTCGCCGACGAACAGACCCGGTTCGGCGGCGGTCCGCACCGCAAGGCCGACTGGGGCGGCGGCAACCTCACCAAGTCCGGCTACGCCGGGGCACCGCGAACCGGCGCCGGCGCATCGCAGGGCGGCGGCTTCGGGAATTCCGAGGGCGGCCAGTCCGCTCCGCAGATCTCCGAGTCGCAGGCGCGCCAGATGCTCGATGCTCTCCAGCGGGCCATGGTGACGGGTCAGGTGGGTGGGGGATCACGTGGCGCGCAGGCGACATCCACCCGGGCTGATTGGTGATGTACTCGCGCAACGGCACTTCGCGAGACAAGTTAACCAGTTGACCCTCAAGCGCTTGGATGTTCACCGTTACGCGCCGATGCGGGCGCGTCCCTTGCACCGGAGCCAGCCGCGGCTTTGCTTCGGCCGTTCGGGAGTGCCGAATTTTGATTCCCGGGGCCGCGATTGGTTCGGAAGGCTCATGCGCGATGTCGCGCAGCGGCCGGTGTAGGCCGCATCCGCTTCGATGCCGAGGTTCGATCTCGTGGGTTTGCCAACCCAGTGGGTGATCGTGTGGCTGGTGATCGGCGCCGCCGTCGGCGCGCTGGTCGCCTACCTGTTTGTTAGGCGTCAGCGCCGCGTGACGCGGCGCGAGCACGTCGTGCAGCTGCGTCGCCGCGAGGCGGCGATCGAGCGCCTCAAGAACACGATCAAGGAACACGCCGAGCGCCTCCGTCACCAGGACGACGAGCTCCGCGAGCTCGGCCTCGTGCGCCGCGAGCGTGTGACGTTAGGCGGAGACCTCGACCAGGCACGCCGGACGATCACCGAGCTCCAACATTCGGTCGACGCCACCCGCGCGGCCGCCCGCGAAACCGAGCTCCGGTTGGGCATGGCGCTCGAGACCGAGCGCCAGGACGCGGCCGCGCGTCGCGCCGCGAGCGCGGCCGAGCTCACCGCCGCGCAGGAAAGTGCTCTCGGGTTGCGCGCCGAGCTCGCCGCCGCACGCGAAAGCGCGGTGCGCATCACGTCGCGCCTCGAGGCAGACCTCGCCGCCACCCGCGCGTTGCTCGAGCGCACGGCCGACGACCTCCACACGGACCGAGCCGAGTCGGCCGACGTGCGCGCGGACCTCGCCCGTCGCGTGACACTGTTGGAAGACGAGCGCATCCGTCTCGAGTCGGAGCTGTCGAAGGAACGCCGCGAGGGCGCGGAACGGCAGCAAACGCTCAGGTCGTACGTCAGCACGTTGCGCGAGCAGTACGCGCTGGCGTGCACCGAGCGCGACGCGGCGAGCCGCGAAGCGGAGCTCCGTCGCAAGCAGGCCGACGACATTTCGCGCGCGCTCGACGCCGCGTACGCCGAGTTTGGGCGACGCCTGGATGAAGAGCATTCGGAGGCGGTGAGCGTGTTGTCGAAGGTTTGGGACTACGTCCACAACTATCCACGCCTCCGGGACCGTCCGGTCACGTTAGGCGAAGCGCCCCTGGCCGACGCGCCGCCCACCGATGAACCGCCCGAGGAGCCGTACTATCCTCCCGCCGCGCCCTCGGCGGCACCGGAGGCCGCGGCACCCCCCGCCCCCGCCGCGCAGCCGGGCGCCGCGTCCGCTCCATTAGGCGGGCAGCCGGCCACCGTCGAGCGCGAGGTGCCCGCGTCGCCGCCGCTCGGGCTCGCGGACGCGCCCCGCACGTCGGGCGGCCGCGAATACGACATCGAGGAGGCGCTGTCCGACAGCATGCCGCACCCTGACCGACAGCCCGGTCTGCCGACACACAGCACGCGCGTGCGACGACCCGTTTCCGCCATGCGCCGCGACAACGACGTGCTCGTCGTTTGCGACGACGGCTCGGTGTGGTCCAAGCGACCCACCGGCTGGGTGCAGGAGTCCGCGATTCCGGGTTCCGAAGTTGGACAGGAGCCGGGTTCAGCGCCTGGCGGAGTAGGCGGCGAGGGCGATCGCGGCGACATTGCGTAGGTGAGGTCTGACGAACGCGTCGTGTGGCCGCTGCCATCGCGCGCCACGATGATCGGGCGCGCGCTCGTGCTCCGCTGCCCGCGATGCGGCGGGCGCGGGATCCGGCGCTCGTGGTTCAAGTTCAAACACGCCTGTCCCACCTGCGAGCTCGCGTTCGAGCGCGGCGAGTCTGAGGACTATTGGCTCGGCGCGTACATGTTCAACCTCGTCGTGGCCGAGCTCGTGTCGGTGGGCATCGCGGTCGTGGTCATTGTCGCGGTCTGGCCCGACGTGCCTTGGAACCTCGTGTGGGCGCTCTCGGTGGTGCTCGCGATCGCTATGCCCATTCTGTTCTTCCCGTTCTCCCGCGATCTCTGGCTGGCGTTCGACCTCATGTTCCGCCCGACCGAGCCGGATCACGTCACAGAGCACCGGACCACACCGCGTGTTCACTAGGTTCGTGTCCGCTCGCTAGAATCTTGTGTAGGTTTACGGTGTACCACTAACGTCCAATCGTCGGCGAGCGTGTCTCGCGTGCCGGCATTGGGCCTTCTCCCTTAGCGAAGAGATTTCCATGGCACGCACGAACCCCGCGTTGCGAGAATCTGTCTTCCGGAACGCCGTCGCCGGCGTGAGCGCCGAGCGCATGACGGTTTCGGGCACGGCGCTCAAGGCGCTGCTGCTCGTCGCGCTCACGATCTTTTCCGCCGGTTGGGTGTGGACGGCGACGGTGTCGAATCCGGCGGTTGTCGGACCGGCCGTGACGGTCGGCGTATTCGGCGGTCTGATTGTCGCGCTCATCGCGATGTTCAAGCCGCAGACGTCGCCGTTCACCGCTCCGCTGTACGCCGTGCTCGAGGGCCTGGCGCTCGGCGCCATCTCGGCCATCTATGCCGCGGCGTACCACGGCATCGCGCTGCAAGCCGTCGGCCTCACGTGCACGGTTGCGTTAGGCATGCTGCTGGCGTACCAGACCGGCCTGATTCGCGCCACGCCGATGTTCCGCCGCATCGTCATCTCGGCGACCATCGGTATCATGTTGTTCTACGTGTTGACGATGGTGCTCAGGCTGTTCCACGTGTCGATGCCGGTCCTGTGGAGCTCCACCCCGTTAGGCATCGGGCTCAGCGTGGTGTTCGCGGGCATCGCGGCGCTCAACCTCATCCTCGACTTCGACCTCATCGAGCGCGGCGCGCAGATGGGCGCCCCGAAGTACATGGAGTGGTACGGCGGGTTCGCGCTGCTCATGACGCTGGTGTGGCTCTATCTGGAGATCCTGCGCCTGCTCGCGCGGCTGCGTCGCTAGGACAG
>DATJET010000096.1:0-2110 GCA_035496295.1 Gemmatimonadaceae bacterium | reverse complement strand
AGTCGTTCGGCGCGATGCGCGTCGGCCGCCTCGGCCCGCGCTTTCGCCACCTCCGCCGTCGCCGCTTCGGCGTCCTTGCGCGGAACGATCCCTTCATCGGCCAATCGTCGCTGGCGCTCCGCCGCCTGCTCTGCCGCGGTCAATGCCGCGTCGGCCGCCTGCGCGGCGCTGCGAAACGGCGCCTGGTCGAGCTCGACCAGTCTTTGGCCTGGCCGCACCCGCTGGCCCGTCGTCACATACACCTGCGCGACGCGCCCCGCTGCCGGCGCGCTGAGCGTCGCCTGATGGCCCGCGCGCGGCGCGACGATGCCGAGTGCGCCCATGGTCTCCGTGAACGCCTGCGGATGCACGACGTCGGTGTTCGCGGCGACCACCGCCTGCACCTCGTCGCCTTCGTCACCGCCCGGCTTGTGACAGGCAGTCGTGAGCGCGACCGCCAACAGCGACACCACCGCGACGGCCCTCCGGCGCCCCTGCATGGTCCGTCTCATGGCTGTGAAGTCGTCGATGGAGTGAGTGCGAGCACGCGCAGCTCGGCGGCGGCGATCCAAGCCGCCGCCAGATCGTCGATGTACTGCGCCATCACGTCGCGCGCCGTCCGCTGCGCCTCGAGCACGTTCGGCAGCGCCGCCGCGCCCTCGCGGTACGCGGTGAGCGACATCGCCGCTACGCGATCGGCACTCGCCACCACCGCCAGATCGCGCCGCACGCGCGCCGTGGCATTCTGCCACTCGTGCGTGCCGTGCGCGATCTCGGTCCGCGCCTCGATGTGCGCGAGCGTGAGCTCGGCGTTGGCGCGCGTGCGTTCGGCTTCGGCCTGGGCGATCGCGCCGCGGTTGCGGTCGAGGAGCGGCAGCCCGATGCCGACGCCGAACGTTGGCAGCGGTCCGCCGTGGTTCTGCGTCGGATCGCCCCAATCGAAGCCGCCGGTGAGCGCCGGCGACACCCAGAGCGACCGGTGCTGCAGCCGCGCCGACTGGATCGCCGCCTCCAGCGTGAGGCTCGCCGCGGTCTCGCCGAGCGTCCTCGCGCCGGGCGTTGGCGCTTCGGACGGCATCGTGAGCGAATCCGTCGCGCTCACCTCCACGTGATCCGATGCGAGACCGAGCACCGCTTGCAGATCGAGCAGCGCACTGAGCCAGGTGAGCGAATCGGCGGCCGCGACGTTGGCCTCCTGGCCGGCGTTCACACGCGCCAGCTCCACGTCGAGATCGCTGGCGTCACCGGCGTCGCGCCGTCGCTCGACCATGTGGAGCAGGCTGTCGGCGTCGTGCGCGTTGCGCTGCGCGAGCGCCAGCCGCTCGCGCGCCGCGATCGCGTTCGTGTAGATCGTGTCGGCGTCGAGCCCGATCGTGGCCCGCGCGAGCTGATACTCGACCTGGGCGGCCTGCAGCCCGAGCTGCGCCGACTGAACGCGCAGCCGCCGCAGCCACCAAAGATCGAGCGGCAGCTCGATCAATCCGTGATACGACGGCTGGTCCTTGCTGTAGGAAAGCGAGAGACTCGGATTGGGGAATGCGCGCGCCGCGAGCAGCGACGCGTTCGCCACGGCCGCGTTGGCGCGCGCCACGCCAAGCCTCCCGCCGCGGTCGATCGCGGCCTGCACGGCCGCGGCGCGCGTGAGAGACGTCTGAGCACTCGCCGGCCGCGCCGCGGCGGCGATGAGAGCGAACGTGAGAAGTGCGAGACGACGCATGTCGCGAGACGGAATGCGGAATCCTACCGTGCCAAGCTGTCACGACGATGACATTGTGCCCGGGCTTTCACGCTGAGTCCCGCTGCGTCCGTCCACAAGTCGGCGGGGAAACTGAACGACCACCCGGGTCCCTTGTCCAGGGCGGGACGCGATGCGGATGGTCGCGCCGTGCTCCTGCGCGATCCACTGCGCGATCGAGAGACCAAGCCCCACGCCCTCCACGCCCGCATCGCGTGTTCGAGCGGCGTCGCCACGATAAAACCGCTCGAACACGTGCGGCAACTGTTCCTGAGTGATGCCGATCCCGGTGTCCTCGATCGTGAGGACGGCAGCGTCGTTGACTCGCGCGACGGCGGCGCGCACCTCGCCATTTTGGCCCGTGAACTTCACGGCATTGTCGAGCAGGATCATGGC
>DATJET010000095.1:0-27956 GCA_035496295.1 Gemmatimonadaceae bacterium | reverse complement strand
CTGATTGACGCAACGGTCGACGAGTTGCGTAGGCTCCTCGGCCGGGCACCGCGCATTGGCGTGCTCTAGGAACCGTCGGGCTCCCTTGCTCCGCCCCGGGACCGTGGGCTAGCATAGCGAAGGAGGGAGATCGTGACCGGGCCGAGCCCGGCGCGCCATCACCAGGACCGCGTCCGGCGCCGCCGGCCGCGGTGAGGGGACCGACAGCGGAGGAGCCTACCATGCGGGAGTACAGCAGCTCGGAGATCCGCAACGTGGCGGTCGTTGGGCACGGAGCGAGCGGGAAGACCACCTTGGTCGACGCGCTCGCTTTTGTTTCCGGATCCAGCAAGCGTCACGGATCGGTCCGTGATGGTACGGCGCTCACGGATTTTGCGCCCGAAGAGGTCGAGCGCAAGTACTCGATCAATCTCGGCTGCGCGTATGCAGAGTGGATGGATACGAAGATCAACCTGATCGACGCGCCGGGATATCTCGACTTCCACGGTGACGCGATCTCCGCGCTGGCGGCGGCGGATGGCGCACTCGTGGTGGTGAGCGCTACGGCGGGCGTCGAGGTCGGCACCGAGAAGATGTTCCGCGAGGCGGTCGAGCGAAAAGATCCGGTGTTGTTCGTCGTGTCGCTGCTCGACAAAGAAAACGCCAGCTTCGACCGCGTCTACGACTCCATCAAAAGCCGCCTAACGACCAAGGTGATCCCGGTGGAGATTCCGGTCGGCGAGGGGGCCGCGTTCAACGGAATCATCAACCTGTTCTCACGCAAGCTGCACAGCTACAAAAAGGGCACGAAGAGCGGCGAGTACGAGGAACTGGATGTGCCCGGAGAGCATCGGGCACAGTTCGACAAGTATTACCAGGAATTGATCGAGACCATCGCTGCGACCGACGACTCGATGCTCGAGCGATATCTCGAGGGTCAGGAGATCACCCGCGACGAAGCGATCGCGGCGATGAAGGAGGGGATGAAGCGAGGCGAGCTGTTCCCGCTCTTTTGTGTCTCGGCGGAGCTGACCTACGGCACGCGCGCGCTGCTGACGAAGATCGTCGAGCTCATGCCGTCGGCGTACGAGATGGAAGAGCTGCACGCCTTCACGGGCGCTGTCGGCGATCGGACGATCGAGATACACGCCCGCGACGAGCAACCGTTCGCCGCGTCGGTGTTCAAGACCCTCACCGAGCCGCACGTCGGCGACGTCTCGTTCTTCCGGATCTATTCCGGGATGGTGGCTAACGGACAAGAGGTCTACAACGCCAGCCGCAACATCTCGGAGAAGCTCGGACACCTGAGCGTGTCGCAGGGCAAGGACCGGACGGAGGTGCCGCGGCTGCACGCCGGCGACATCGGCTGCGTGGCCAAGCTCAAGAACACGCACACCAACGACACCCTGTCGACACGCGAGCACCCCGTACGGCTGCCGGACATCCGCCTGCCCGAGCCGTTAGTCACGTTCGCCGTGCACGCGTCGGCCCGTGGCGACGAAGAAAAAGTGCAGCAGGGTCTGCATCGGCTGCACGACGAGGACCCCACCTTCACCACACATTACGATCCAGAGACGCACGAGACGATCGTCGCCGGCGTGGGCGAACGCCATCTCGAGGTGTCGATGGCCAAGCTCAAGCGGAAATTCGGCGTCACCGCCGAGCTCACCAAGCCGCGCATTGCGTACCGCGAGACGATCAGGGGGAAAGGCGAGGGCCAAGGCCGGCACAAGAAGCAGACTGGCGGTCGCGGCCAGTTCGGCGATTGCTGGGTGCGGATCATGCCTCTGCCGCGCGGCGAAGGGTATATGTTCGACGACCAGATCGTCGGCGGTGCGATTCCGTCCAAGTTCATTCCGGCAGTCGACAAGGGAATTCAGGAAGCGGCCGCGCGCGGTGTCCTTGCCGGTTATCCGATGGTCGACTTCAAGGTCGAATGCTTCGACGGCTCGTACCACTCGGTCGACTCGAACGAAATGTCGTTCAAGATGGCGGGGATCCTCGCGTTTCGGGTCGTCGCGCCGAAGTGCAAGCCGGTGCTGCTCGAGCCACTGGATGAGTTGGAGATACGCACGCCGGACGGATTCCTGGGTGACGTAATGGGCGACGTCTCGTCGCGCCGCGGACAGATCCTCGGCTCGCAGCCCGCCGGGGACGGGTTAGGCACAGTGGTAAAAGCCGTGGTGCCGCAAGCGGAGATGCACCTCTACGCGACGCACCTCAACTCGATGACGCACGGGTACGCGACGTTCACCCGCCGCTTCCGTGGCTACGAAGAGGTTCCCGCCGAAGCGGCGCAGCGAATCATCGCCGGGGCCGCCAAGACCGAAGAGTTGGTGGAAGCGTAAGGCGCGGAAGACCGCGCCTTACGCAAGCAGTCAGCCGTTGACCGACTTTCTGCGCCGCGCCGTCTGCTTCCGGCGCGGCGCTTTGCCGATCTCGATCGGCACGATGTCCGGCGAGTCCATGTCCGATCCGCACCCCGCCGCCGGAACAGGAATGCGCGGCTGCTTGTAGACGAACCGTTTCCCCTCGTAGTTCCGAAACACGACTTCGTCGTCGGTGATCTCCTCCACGTATTCGGGGAGGAGCGGCACCTTACCGCCGCCGCCCGGGGAGTCGATCACGAAGTGCGGCACGGCCAACCCCGACGTCCAACCGCGCAGCGCCCGCACGATCTCCAGGCCTTTCTGCACGGTGGTGCGGAAGTGTTCGCCGCCCGCCACCTGGTCGGCCATGTAGATATAGTAGGGCCGCACCCGCGCCTTGAGCAGGCGCTGCATGAGCTCCTTCATCACGCCCACATCGTCGTTCACCCCGCGCAGCAGGACGGTCTGGCAGCCTAACGGAACGCCGGCGTCGGCCAGCCGACCCAACGCCTCGACCACCTTCGGTGTCAGCTCGCACGGGTGGTTGAAGTGGGTGTTCATGTACACGGGATGATACTTTCGCACCATCTCGCAGAACTCGGGCGTGATGCGCTCGGGCAAGTGCGAGGTCACGCGGCTGCCAATGCGGATGATCTCCACGTGCGGAATGGCGCGGAGATTCTGCAGCAGATACTCGAGCCGCCGGTCCGACAGCATCATGGGATCGCCGCCGCTCATTACGATGTCCCGAATCTCGGGATGCGCGCGAATGTACGCGAAGGCGGACTCGTACTGATTGAGCGGAATCTTTTCCGGGTCGCCCACTTTGCGGCGGCGAGTGCAGAACCGGCAGTACGACGCGCACACCGGGCTCACGAGGAACAACACGCGATCCGGATAGCGGTGCGTGATGTTAGGCACGGGCGAATCGGCGTCCTCGTCGAGCGAGTCGATGATCCCGTCGTGGATGTCCAGCTCCTGAACCGTGGGCACGTACTGGTGCCACATCGGGTCGCCGACAGCGGTGATCTGCTCGAGCGCGGCCGGCGTGATGCGCATCTGAAAGTTGTCGAACGCGGGCTTGAGCGCCTCTACATCAACGACGTCTCGACCGAATCGATCGGCCAAATGCTCCAGGGTGGCGATGCTGTCTTCCTTCAGGATGCGTTGCCACTCACTCATGGTAATTCTGCTCCCCGCCAAGATGGCGAGCGTGTAGTGATCGTGATGGTGCGTTAGGGTCGATGGAATACCGGGGCTGCGAGCGCACGTTGCGTGGAGCCTTCGATCGACCTCGGGGAGTGAGGACGCGTCGCGACCGGAGGATGGCTAGGGACGTCGCGAAGGCGACGGCCAGCCGGTACGGCGACGGCGCAGAGGGAAGGGTGTTGACTCGCATTCCGGGGTGAAGGCGCCGAGGAGCGAGTCGGGAGGCGAGAGGACTCGATGCCGACGTCGCGACTGGCGAGTGACGCCGCGCCGCGCGCATCGAGTCCCGTCTACCTCGGGGGACGTCCATGGGTCAGCGCTGACCAACCGCGACGAGCTGCAGCGCAGCAGCGTCACTGACCTCGGGTATGACACCAGACAACCGTTGGGCTAACGCCCACCGTTCATCGACGTTCATGGCGCTGCGCGTCATCGCGTCGTCGCACACGGCGCGGATCAGCGCACCGTAGTCGAGACCGGCGGCGGCCGCCATGCGCGCGAGTCCAGCATCGCTTGCGATGTCGGGATTCGCGTTCACTTCGAGGATCCACGGCTGTCCCTCTTGATCGATCCGCATGTCGACGCGGCCATAGCCGGTTCCGCCGACGAGCCGCCACGCATCGAGCGCGACTTCCTTGATCTTATCGCTCAGCGACTCGGGAAGATCCGCGGGACACATCGGCACGGCGCCGACGTCTTCGTCGCTGCCCGCGACCCACTTCGATCGATACGAGACGATGCGCCACATGCGCTTCGGCAATCCGTCAAAACGGATTTCCGAGACCGGCATCACCGTGTTGCCGACGATGCCGACGTTCACTTCGCGTCCGTCGATGTAGCGTTGGACGAGTACTTCGTCCCAGCCTTCGTGCATTGCTTCGACGCGTGCGGCGAGCGCGCGATTGGTGCGAACCACCGAGCGTTGCTCGACGCCGACTGACGCATCTTCGGCGGTGGGTTTGCAAATCGCAGGGAAGCCGACGGCCGGCACGGGCGCGCCGCGATGCACGACCGCGAACGTCGGAACGGGCAAGCCCGCGCGTTCGAGAAACGCGTTCACGACGTGCTTGCGCAGGCAAAGACTCGCGGTCCAGGACGAGCAACCGGTGAATGGCACCGCGAGCACCTCGAGCGCCGAGATGACGGCTGGCTCGAGTGCGGCGACGCCGTCGAGTCCTTCGCACATGTTGAACACGAGGTCGAACTTGCCGCGGCGCATGCGCTCGACCCAGCGTCCGTCCGGTTGGGCAGGGAATCGCGTTACCTGATGGTTGTCGGCAACGAGCACGGCCTCGATCGCTTCGAGCGTCTCGAGGATCGCGAGGTCTGCCGACTTGCCGAGCGCCGATGGTCCATCGAATAACAGGGCTATCTTCATGCGCTCCTCCAACTCGTGATGAGCGTCAGTCGCCGAGATGCGCCGGATGGGGCGCGCCGGGATGACGCGCAGCTTCCGCAATCGACGCGGTCTCGCATGCGACCTCAGCTCGAGGCCGCCGCACGCGCGACGCCTGTCCGGCGTCGACGTGCAGCGTTGCTCGGCAGGGAAACGCCCTGCCGGTCCGCGGCATATCGCACGCATGTCTGAATGAGCTCGTCATAGCTCAATCCGGCGGCGCGCGCAGCCTTGGGAAAACACGAGTTGTCTGCCGGATCGGGAAGAATCCCGGGAAGCGGGTTCACCTCGACCACGTTGGGCACGCCTGCCGCGTCGAGTCGCACATCGATCCGCGACCAATCGCGACAGCCGAGCACGCGGTAGGCGGCGAGCACGACCCGTTCGATCGCGCATCGCAACGCTTCATCAATCCGTGCAGGGCATTCAAAAATCTCGAGCGGTTGCTCCGGCCGGTCCCACAGCCACTTCGCTTCAAATCCGTAGACCGGGAGAGATCCGCTTGGTAATACGTCAAAGTTCATTCCGACGATCGGCAACACGTGCGCATCGCCGCCGTTGCCCAACACAGCGCAGGTGAACTCCGCGCCGGTTAAAAATTCCTCGATCAACACGGGCTGCCGATAACGATCGAGCAAAAATGCGACCTGCTCGCGCATCTCGCTCGGCGTGCGGCAATAGTTCCGTTCGGTAATTCCCTTCGACGAGCCCTCGTGCACCGGTTTGACGAACACCGGAAAGCGGAGTGCTCCCGAGTGACTGCTTGCGTCGTGCATCACCTGGAATGGCGCATTTGGAATGCCGTGATACGCGAGACATTCTTTCGTGCGCGCTTTGTCCAGGCACAACGACAGCGTGAACGGGTCGGATCCCGAGTACGGAATCCCGAAAAACTCACACATGGCCGGCACGTGCGATTCGCGGTTCACGCCGCGAAGACCTTCCGCCATGTTGAAGACGATGTCCGGCCGCTCACCTCGGAGCCGCTCGGGGAAGTCCGCGTTCGCTTCGAGCCGTACGACTTCGCCTAAGCCAGAGAGTGCGTGCTCGACGGCGCTGACCGTCTCGCTGCTGTCCCACTCGGCAAACTCGTCGTCGGTGCTGCTCCGATTGGACGTGCGCTGCGGTTGAAAGGCCCCCGCGACGCGCGAGGTAGAATCGTTTCGCGACTGCAGAATCCGAGATGAACTGGGAGGCTCTTCATCGGCGCGGGGCTCATCATCGCCTGTCCGCGCTTCGTCGTCGTCCGGTTTCTGATTGTAGGCGAATCCGATCCGCGCCATTCGATCCACTCACGTCGACGGAGAACCGCATCACGTGTGCGCGCAAAATAAGAAACGCGAAATCCTTGCGCAATGCGTTTCTTTCATCTGCGCGTCATCGTGACGCGCGCGACTCACACCTTGTGGTAGGCGACGCGCGCCGCCTCACGACGATCGGCGGCTTCGTAGAGCTCGAAATCGGAAAAGAGCGCCGGCGCTTCGGCAGAGAGCACGCGTAGCACGGCCACCGCGGCGCGACGGATTTCTAACTCGGCGCCTTCGCTCGAGCGCAGCTCCAGCATCGTGCGCCAGGCGCGCGCGTTGGCCGTGACGACGATTTTGGTCTCGGTCGAGTTTGGAAGGACGCCGCGTGCACCCTCTCGCGCCATTTTCCGGCGGTGGACTTTGTCGGCGACCCACGCGTAACGCTTCATGAGCTCCTCGACCAGCATCACGTAGGTCCGCTGCGCGGATTCGATCTGCTCGCGCCATGCGGTCTCGAGCCGCTCGTCGCCGATGATGGCCGGCGGTACGACGAAGTTTGCCTCCGACTCGTCGACGTAGCGTTGCGAGAGCTGGGAGTAAGCGAAGCCCGCACGGTGGCGCACCAGCTCGTGCGTGAGCGATCGGCTCACGCCCTCGAGGAGCAGCGAGTACGTCGCATGCTCGAGAACGCTGCCGTGTCCCTGACGCTTGATGTTCTCGATGTAATCGCGCGTCGATCGGCTGGCCGGGTTGCGCTGACTCATGTAGCAGAGACGTCCGGCGAATTCCGAGAGTCGCTCCCCATCCGTCGACTCGCCGATCCAATTCACGGGCAAGTGCGACGGCTCGGCGAAGGCGGGACGCGCGAGCAGCGTGATGGTCGGCTCGTGGATGTAGACGGGCATCGTGATGCGACTGGAGTGTTGCTGGAGGACGGGAACGCGAGCGGAGGAAACTTAGTCAGGCACGTGAGTCGCCGAAACCATGTCGATGCGCGAGGTCGCGTACGCTCTTTCGCGCTCGACTGCATCGAGCGCGGCGCGCGCCGGCGGAGGAAGCGGTGTGAGCGACGGATCGTACTTGATCTCGCCGAGCGCGCCCTGACCCGCGACGGGCACTTTCACGCCGGGATTCAAGATGCCGTCCGGGTCGAACGCGTTCTTGACTTGCGCGAATAGCTCGAGCAGGGAGGCGGGCCACACGCGCGAGAGTAGCGGCGTGCGAAGACGTCCGTCGCCGTGCTCGCCGCTCAGCGTGCCGCCGAGCGATGCGGTGAGCGTCACGACATCGTCGAGGAGACGCTCGACGCGCGCACGCCAGTCGGCTCGTCTCACATCGACGAGCGGATTCACGTGCACGTGCGCGTCGCCTGCGTGACCGAAAATGACTCCACGAATACCGGCGGCGTCGAGCGCGTGACGGACGCCGCGTATGTACTCGGGCAATCGCTCGGGCGGCACAGCGCCGTCTTCGATGAACTGCATCGACTTGAGCGCGGGATCGAGACGGTTGAGAATCGGACTGGCGGCGTGGCGCAGCGACCATAGGTCGTGTTCGGTCGCGCTGTCGAACGCCAGTCGCACGGACGACGCACCGGATTCCTCGAACGACTGCTGGAGCGATCCCGCGCTCGCGTTCGCGGCTTCCGCGCTGTCGCCTTCGACTTCGGCGAGCAGCACGGCCTCGACATCCTCGTCGAAACGAATCGTGCCGCCGTCGGCGACGACGTCGAGAAATGTTCGATCGAGCAGCTCGCACGCTGAAGCGCCCGCGTCTCTCGCGCGGACGGCCGCGGCTGCAGCGCGCTCGAGATTGGTGAAACAAGCGAGCAGACTGGACGTGGCGCCCGGCACCGGTGCGAGAGCCAACTCGACGCCGACGAACAGCGCGAGCGTGCCTTCGCTCCCAACGAGCAGGTCGATGAGCTCACCGCTGTGCGCGAATTCGTGCAGTGCGTAGCCGGATGAATCCTTGAGCACGCCTGCATGAGCGGACGTGACGTCGCGCGACTGTGCTGCGATCGACGGCTGCACGTCGTCGAGAAAGCGGTTCACGGCTGCGACGTCTCTGGGCGGCGGCGCGCCGCGGCGGACGACGGCGCGCCGGCCGTCGGCGAATACGCAGTCCAGCGCCCGGACCCAGCGGCGCATCGATCCGTAGCGCAGCGTGTGCGCACCGGCTGCGTTAGTCGCGGCCATGCCGCCGATGGTGCAGAACGCGCTGCTCGACGGGTCCACCGGGAGACGCAGGCCGGTGCGTTGGGCAGCGGCGTCCACGGTCTCGCGGATCGCACCCGGCCCAACGGCAACCGATCGCGCCGTAGTGTTCACCGTGTGGATGTCGCGCTGCCGGCTGAGGTCGACAATGATCGCATCTCCTACGGCGCCGCCGGCCATGCCGCTGCCCGAGCCGCGCGGAACAAGCGCGGCGCGGGTGCCGGCTGCCCAACGGACGAGCGCGACGACATCGTCCGGCGTGCGAGGCATGGCGACTGCCTCCGGCACAGCGCGCGCAATGCCTGCGCCCTCGCTGTACGCGGCGCGGGATATCAAATCCTTTATGAGCTGCGGCATCGCGTGTCTCGAGCGAGGCGACCGGGCGGCCTAGAGGCCGAGCTCGTTCACGCGCGGCGGATCGACCGTGTAGTCATAGAAGCCCTTGCCGGACTTTCGACCGTACATGCCGGCCAGGACCATGCGCTTGAGCAGCGGCGGCGGCGCGTACCGCTTCTCTCGGTATTCGTCGAACATGATCTCCGCGATCTTGTACGTGGTGTCGAGGCCCACGAAGTCGAGCAGAGTGAAAGGCCCCATCGGATAGCCGGTGCCGAGCATCATGCCCTTGTCGATGTCCTCGACCGATGCGATGCCGTGTTCGAGCTGGTTGATCGCATCCACGAGATACGGCACGAGCAGCAGGTTGACGACGAACCCGGAATTGTCCTTGGCTGCAATGGGCTCTTTGCCTAACTGACGCGCGAACGCGTACGCGGCATCGAAGGTGGCGTCGCTGGTGGTGACGGTCCGCACCACCTCGACGAGCTTCATCACAGGTACCGGATTGAAGAAG
Source organism: Gemmatimonadaceae bacterium (assembly GCA_035496295.1). GTDB lineage: Bacteria > Gemmatimonadota > Gemmatimonadetes > Gemmatimonadales > Gemmatimonadaceae > JADGGM01. Next base: position 18,687 of record DATJET010000095.1, on the reverse strand, counting down.
TGCAGCCCCACCATCTGTCCCGGTCGCGTGGTGGCGGCGGCCATGGCAGCGATCGTCAGGCTCGATGTATTCGAAGCGAAGATCGTGTGCGACGGGCACAGGCCGTCCAACTCCTTCCACATCGCGTTCTTCACTTCGATGTCTTCGACCACGGCTTCGATCACGATGTCACAGTCGGCGAGGTCGCGCAGATTCGTCGTGAAGGACAGCCGCGACATCGCGGCATCGCGGTCGGCCGCGGTGACCTTGCCTTTGCTCTTTTCTATAGCGCGGGCGAAGCTCTTTTCGATGCTTGCCTTCCCGCGTTGGCACAGCGCATCGGACACTTCCCGCACTTTGGTCGTGAATCCGCTCTGGGCGCACACCTGCGCAATGCCGGAGCCCATGAGTCCGGCGCCGAGCACGCCGACGGTCTTGATGTTTGTCATGAGGACGATCGATTGAGGTGAAGATCGAGGCCGTTAGGCCGGGCGGCGTGCGCGCGTGCGCAAGGTCAGCGCCATACGTCGAGCGCAGACAGAACATTGGGACGCGGCGGGCTGTCGCCGCGCTCCAACCGGTCGAGCAACTGCTCCAACGCCAGCTGCGCGCGGGTGACCATGGGCGCGTGACTCCGCGCGATGAAGTAGCCACCGACGACCGTCACTGCCGCGGGAACGAGGGCCACCGGAAGAAAGAACCCAAGCACGGCGAGCGCGCCCGCGCCCAACACGCCGGCGCCGGCCACTATCGCGCCCGACGTCGCGCGCTCGAACCGAACGTTGGACAGATCGGCCTCGAGACGCACCAACACGCGCTCGGCGTCGACGGGCACGACCGTCGCGCCGACCTCGCGCGTTGGGCGCAGGTAGTAGCCGCGACCACTCACGTTGAGCAAACGTCGCATCTCGCTGAACAAACCGGGACGCGGCTCCCATAGCATGCGGTCGGACAAGCGACGCTTGACCTGCATCGACTCTTCGCGCTGCAGCCACATGTCCAGACGCTCGAGCATCGCTGCGGCAGTTCCCTTGATCGTCCGCGAAGCATGGACGTGCGCCGGCCCGAACACTCGCGCCGCCAAGCCACTTTCGTCCGGTACCTGGGCGCGACTTCGCTCCTCGGCCAGCGCCTGTTTGAGATGCTCCGGCGACAGACCGACTTCGCGCGCGACCTCGATCAGTTGGTCTTCGTTGAGCGCCGCATCGGCGGGATCGGCGTCGGCCGTCTGCAACTCGGCCGCGCGCGCCAACACTCGCTCCATCGCCGCGCGATCGAGCGGCTGTTGTCGTGCGGGCAGCCCGCTCTCATCGGCCATGCATCACTCAGCTGCCGCTCACATCCGAGTTGAGCTGGCTCGTGAGTTGATCGGCAATCGTTTGCCGAAGCGGAAAGGCCTTCTCGATCGCCGCGACCTCGGCGCCCGGCGTGTAGGAGATGTGTGCCGCATCCAGATAGTAGCGCGCATACCCGATGGCCAGCTCCGGTGCGATCTTCTGCAGGAGTTGCAGGCCGCCTCGGACCGCCGCCGGGCTCGTGTACCGGTCCGCGACGCCCTCCTTCTTCTCGGCCGGCGTCGTGTTGTCGTTCACCGCTGCGTTAGACACGGGCGACACCGCCTCGTGCGCGAGCACGTACATCGCCTCCACCGCGCGGCTCACGCTGTCGGGGAACGTGATCGTGATCGTGGGTCCGCGGCCCGGCTCGCCTAACGTACGGCCCTCCCCGGCGAGCACCAGCGACAGCAGGATCTCGCCGCGTGACTGCCCCGATTTCGCCAGGAACTGCCGAAATTTGGCGAAGTATGTTTGCGTCCACAGCGAATCGACCGCGGCGAATACGGCGGCCCGCTGCGACTGCTGCGACTTCCACCAGTTCGCGTAGTACTTGGCGTTCTCGTCCTGCATCGCCGCGGTGAACTTGCGCAGCCACTGCCGCTCGGCCGGCGTCGAGTACGACGCTTGAATGATGCCGAACACGGCCCGCGAATCGGGGTCCATGAGCTGCCGCGGCGAGTTGACGCGGCGTGCCGACTCCTCCGGCCCGGCCGAGCTCTTCAGGTACTGGTCGATCGCTTTCTGTGTCGTCTCCCACGAGCGGAAGTACAGGCCGAGGAACTGTCCGCCCACCAATCGCGAGTCGGAGTTGAGCTGCGTGCGGAGCGAGTCCTGATCAGTGTCGAGCAGTGTCGTGATGTTTCCGCGCTTCTTGAACGCGACGAGTGAATCACGGTAGCCCGGCTTGAAGTACGGAATGAGCGTGGTGTCTTGCTGCAGTAGCGCGTAGCCGTGCAACCAGAGGTCGACTTGGTAGCGGGTGCTGATGCGCCACGTGAGATCGGGACGTACCGCGAGTGGCTCGGCGGTCGTCGCCGGATTGTTTTGGGATGACGCACACGCGACAGCGGCGGAGGTCAACAACCACAGCGCAACAACACGGGCGGAAGACCTTGAGATTCGGCTCACGGGACTGGATCCGGTGCTAGAGTGGCATGACGCGCCATTGGAGCGCGCATCACACAAATGCCTCGATGACCACGGCGATTCCCTGTCCGCCGCCGATGCACGCGGAGCCGAGTCCGTAGCGCTTGCCACCAGCCCGCAGGGCGTGAATCAGGTGCGCCGTGATCCGCGCGCCGGACGCGGCCAACGGATGGCTCATCGCAATGGCGCCGCCGTGCACGTTGAACTTCTCGCGCGGAATCTCCAGCTCGCGCTCGACGGCGCACACCTGTGGCGCGAACGCTTCGTTCACTTCGATCAAGTCCATGTCGTCGAGCGACATTCCCGCCTTACGGAGCGCGATGCGCGTCGCGGGAACCGGTCCAATGCCCATGATGGTCGGATCGACACCCGCCACACCCCACGATACGAGGCGGGCGAGCGGCTTCTTGCCATTCTTCGACGCCCATTCCGCGCTGCTAACCACGAGCGCGCCCGCGCCGTCCCCGATGCCGGACGCATTGCCGGCCGTGACCACACCGTCCGCCTTGAACACCGGCTTCAGCTTGGCGAGTCCCTCGAGCGTCGTGTCAGGGCGCATGTGCTCATCGCGACGGAACTGCTCGATCTGACGGGTCTTCGGATTCTTCACAGGAATGGCGATCACTTCTTCCTCGAACACGCCGGACTCCCACGCTGCGCGCGCCGTTTGCTGCGAGCGCAACGCGTACTCATCTACACAGCCACGATCGAGATGATACTGCTCCGCGAGTTTCTCGGCCGTCTCCGCCATGGCCAATCCGGCGACAGGATCCTTGAGCCCCTCCCACAGCGAGTCCTCGAGCGGCGGCATTTTGCCGAGCGGCAGTCCCCAGCGCAGGCCGCGCGCAATGTGGGGCGCCTGCGACATCGATTCGCCGCCTCCCACCAGGCACACTTCGGCCTCGCCTAACAGAATTTCCTCGGCGCCGTTGACGATCGCTTGAAATCCGGATCCGCACAGGCGGTTTACCGTTAGGCCCGGCGTCTCGTTGGGGCAGCCAGACCGTAGGGCGACGTGACGGGCGAAGTAGATCGTATCCGACGTTGTCTGCATCACGTTGCCGAAGATCGAATGCTGAATGGCATCAGGCTCGACACCGGCCCGTTGCATGGCCGCAGTGGCGGCGTGAACGGTGAGGTCGATGGCGCTGAAGTCTTTGAGGGTACCGCCGAAGGTGCCGAACGGTGTCCGCACCGCGGACAGGAATACCACATCACGGGCTTGGCCCTGGGTCTTCACGGGATCTCCAATGGCGAATATCTGTGGCTGAAAGATGGCCCGTCACCGAGACGGTGGGAACTGCTTCGCCAGGCGTCCGGACGGACCGCTACTTGGCCCCGGTGTCGCGCACGTGACTGGCAATCCAGTCCCCTACCTCGCGTGTTCCCATCTTACCGCCGACGTCAGCCGTGCCGACCCCCTGGCCGATCGCCGCGTGCACTGCCTGCTCGACCGCTCGCGCCGCGTCTTCCGCGCCGAGGTCAGTGAGCATCATTGCAAGGGTGAGAATGGCGGCCATGGGATTCGCCACGTTCTTGCCGGCGAGCGGCGGCGCGCTGCCGTGCACCGGCTCGTACATGGTGACGCCGCCGGGGTGGCGATTGGCGCTTGGCGCGAGGCCGAGGCCGCCGACCAACATCGATGCGAGATCGGAGAGAATGTCGCCGAACAGGTTTCCGGTGACGATCACCTGGAACGCCTCGGGTGAGCGAACGAGATCCATCGCCATCGCATCGATGTAGCGTGTGTCCCGCTGAATGCCCGGATACTCGCGGCCGACTTCCTCGAAGACGCGTCGCCACAGGTGATGCGCCTGAATCGCGTTCGCTTTGTCGGCCATGGTCACGCGCGTCTTGCCGTGATCGGCGGCCCACTTGAACGCGTGTCGCACGATGCGCTCGACGCCTTTGCGCGTGTTCAGCTCTTCTGCGATCGCGATCTCGTCCGGCGTTCCCTGCTTGAACGTTCCCCCGACCGACACGTAGAGGCCTTCGGTGTTTTCGCGGAACACGACGAGGTCGAGGTCGCGGGGCGTCTTGCCTTTGAGCGGCGTGAGCCGCTCGTCGATCAAACGCGCGGGACGCTCGTTGACGTACAGATCGAGCTGGAACCGCATGCCGAGCAGGATGTCGCGCGCGTGCTCGTTACCGGGGACGCGCGGATCGCCGAGCGCGCCTAACAGAATGGCATCGAAGTCGGTGCCGAGGCGCGTCATGTCTGCCGGCGCGATCGTCACACCGGTCTCGAGGTAGTGGTTGGCCCCGTGCGGCAGCTGTTCGATCTCGATGCCTGGCGCGAACACGGCTTCGACGGCGGCAAGGGTTTTCAGTGCTTCCGCGACGACTTCGGGTCCGATGCCGTCGCCGGCGATGACTGCGAGACGGCGCCTCACGGGACCGCCGCGTGTGTCGTGTCTCCGGAGGCCATGCCTAACCGGCCGGTGTCGCCGCGTGGCGTCGTCGTGTCGGGCGGAGTGGGGCTGTGGCTCACGGCGGCCGGGTGTGACAGCGTGTACACGTACGCGGCGAGCCGCGTCATGTCGGAGTCGTCGAGCATTCCGGCGTAGGCGGGCATGGCCACCGAGAATTGTCGGGGTGTGGCGACGCCGCTCGCGATGACGCCGCGAATACCGGCAAACGAGCTGTCACCGTTGAGCCACGTGGTATCCGTGAGGTCCGGGCCTAACTTTGCCGTGCCGCGGCCCAGTCCGCCGTGGCACGTGAAGCATCGTCCGCGGCCGTGATAGAGCGCGTAACCGGCGGCCGAGTCGGCCGGGTGGATGACGACGGGCGCGGCAGGCGCCACGGTCGCGCTCTCGAGCGGAACCGGTGCAGTCGTGGTTGCGGTGCTTTCAGTGCTCGCCGTACCGCCGAGTGGCATCGCCGCTGCGGTGTCGACGGGCACTCGGCCGCCTTGCTTCTCTCCGTGACACGCTGCGACCGTCACGGACAGCGACACCACCCAGACCGCGACGTGCCGCATTACGACGTGGCGATACCGCGACCGCACGTGATGCAGAATTTCCAGCTGATCTCGAGCTCGGTTCCACACGCAGGGCACCGCTGGATGGTCAGATTCTGCCCGCAGTGGGGACAGAAGGCGACGCGCCGGTCGTCCGGCAAATTCCCGCCGCAGTACCGGCAGCTGCTGTCGCCTCGCGACGAAGTGGATGTAGACGATGCCGCACTGGCTGTCGGCTGAATCGTCGTGGCAACGCCGGTGCTCGACGCACGCTCGGCCCAGGCAGGACGCGGCGCCGCCGGCGCCGGCGACGCTGATGCGCGCGGCGCGGGGCTACTCGAAGCCCCCCTCGGTACAGCGCTCGAGTCTACCATCATCTCATCCGCACGCTGTTCGGCTCCGGACAGCAGCGCGATGCGCGATGCGGCGAACTCGCGGAAGATCGCCGTGTTCGGATTGGGCGTTGCGAGCTCGGCCCGTATCGCGCCGGCCATGCCGTCGTCAACTGCCAGGTAGCCGCGCTCTCCCGCGAGCAATCGACAGAGCGCTACCTCGTAGTCCTGGTTGGTCTCGATGCCTGTTTCGCGCCGGTTGTGACGGTACGGGATCAGGTTCTGGTAGAGCTCCGACACCTCGAAGTGGTGCGACAGGTAGGCCGGATAGCCGTTACGTATGTTCTCCACGAGACGTCGAAAGAGCCGGTCGAGATCATCCATGTCCGATTCCACGAAGAGGTGGGACGCGCTGTCCTGCCAATTATTATAGGCGCCACGGCCCGCGCTCGCGCAAGGGCGTGCGTTCGACGCCGGAGTCAGTGCACTGCATCTCACATCGTCTGTCCCGCGGCTGGTCACGCGCGTCACGGCGTTGATCCTCGCGTTGCTCGGCCTGGTGCCGGTGGCGAACCTGCTCGCTCCCGGCTCGTTGCCGTGGTGGTCGGACGTCGTATCGTTGTGGCTGTTCGGCGGCGCATGCGTGCTCGTGATCGCGTATCTCGCGGCGCGCGCACTGGGCGACCGCGCAGCGCGCATCGGCACCCGAGCGTGTGGGCTGGTGATGGCGCCGTCGTCGCGCACGTTCCTCTGGGTCGTGTCGATCGCGGGATTTCTCTTCGCTGCCGGCGCTGCGTGGTACTGCTTCAATCGCCAGCCACAATCGATCGACGAGATGGCGCAGCTGTGGCACGCGCGCATGCTGGTGGCCGGTCACCTCTCGATTCCGACCGAGCCGGATCCCGCGTTTTTCTCGGCGATGAACGTGGTGGATGCGGGCGGCCGATGGTACTCGCAGTTTCCGGTTGGCGGACCGGCGGTGCTGGCGGCGGGCCTTGCGTTAGGCGCGGTGTGGCTCGTCAATCCGGTGTTGATCGCGTTCACCACCCGCAACGTCTATCGATTCGCGCAGCGCGCGTACGGCGAGGCGTTCGCGCGGGGGGCCACGCTGCTTCTGCTGGTGGCGCCCTTTTTCATTTTCATGGGCTCGAGCGAGCAGAACCACGTGCCGGCGCTGGCGTTCGCCACGCTCGCGCTGGCGGCGCTGCCGGCGTGGAGCGGCGCAGTGTCGCGGACCGATGCATATCGTCACGCTGCGATCATCGGCTTTGCGTTAGGCGCGGCCGCGGCGGTCCGCCCGCTGGATGCGCTCGCCGTCGCGGCCGCGATCGGGCTGTATCAACTGGGCGTCCTTGCCCGCGACAAGCGGCGATGGGCGGAGATCGCAGTGCAGTGCGTCGGCGGCGCCGTGCCGGTGGCGCTGCTCATGTGGGCGAACGCGCGCACCACCGGTGCGCCGTTCCGGTTCGGATACGAGGTGATGTGGGGCGCAAATCACGGACTCGGATTCCATCCGAGTCCGTTCGGCGATGCACACACGCCGCGCCGCGCGATCGTGCTCGCGTCGCTCTACCTCATGAAGCTCGACATGTATCTGTTCGAGTGGCCGATACCGGCACTCGTCGCGCCGATCGTCGCGCTCGCATGTCTGCGCCGGCCGTCGACGTGGGATGCGCTGCTTGCCACGATGATCGTTGCGGTGTTGGGCTCGTATGCGCTCTACTGGCACAACGGCCATTTTCTCGGGCCACGCTTTCTGTACACGGCGGTGCCCGCCTTCGTGCTGTTGGCTGCACGCGCGCCGAGAGCGATCGCCGAACGCGTTGGTTCGGCTGGGCGAACGATGGCGTACGGGGTGATGCCGCTCGCGGTCGCGGGCGCGGTCAGCGGATTGGCCGGGCCGATCGGCGTGCCGGCGCGCCTCGCCGAATATCGCGGCGGTCAGTGGGAGCTCAAGGCAGACATTGCCGCGCAAGCGCGCGATGCGCACCTCGGTCGCGCTCTGGTGTTCGTGCACGAAGGCTGGGGCGCGCGACTCATGGCCCGCATGTGGGCGATCGGTGTGTCGCGCGCCGATGCCGAACACCTGCTCGCTACATCCGATGCCTGCGCGCTGGAGCTGGCCACGGAAGCCGAGGAAAAGGACCGGCCGGCGGACACGGTGGGACTGGCTGCGCGCCTCGCTGCCGCAACGCCTAACGCAAAGCGCCGCGAGCTCCATCTGCGCGGCGACGTCACGCCGGACATCACGCTCCGCTTCGCCAGCGCGGCGGCGCTTCCATCGCGATGCGTTGATGAGGCGCAAGCCGACTCGGTCGGCATGAGTCTCTATCCGCCGTTTCTCACCCTGAATCACGTCGGGCCCGAGGGCCGCGTGGGCGGCGACGTCGTCTACGTGCGGGACCTGGGGCCGCGCAACGAAGAGCTGCGCGCACGGTTCGGCGATCGCACCTGGTACCGCTATCGTCCGCGCCAGTCGGCCGCGGATACCAGCCATCCATTCGTGCGTTACTAACGCAAGGGAATCGTGCGCGCGATGTTCATGCGTGCATGCTCGGCAGCCGCTCCTGCGTGCGCCACGACAAGTGCGCGCGCGCAATGTGGTTCAGTGCGGCCACGCCGTCCCGCCACGTGATCTTCTTTCCCTCTGCGTACGTACGACCGTAGTAGCTGATCGGCACCTCGTACACGCGCGCTCCCATCTGCGACAGCCGCGCGACGATCTCGGGTTCGATGCCGAAGCGTGAGTTCGTGAGATGCATCCGGCGGAACGCATCCATCGTGAACGCTTTGTAGCCGACTTCCATGTCCGTCAGGTTCAGATTGGTGAACATGTTGGACAACAGAGTCAGCCCGAGGTTGCCGACGCGGTGCCAGAAGTACAGCACGCGATGCGCGCCGGCGCCGCCGAACCGCGTGCCGACGACCGCGTCGGCCTGGCCGGCGAGCATCGGCTTGATCATCGCCGGTATGTCGCTGGGATCGTACTCGAGATCGGCATCTTGAATGATGGCGATGTCGCCCGTCGCGTGCTCCCGCGCGGTGCGGATCGCCGCGCCTTTGCCGCGGTTTTCCGCGTGACGAGCCACGATCAACCCGTCCTCTCCCGCTTCGGCTCGGCGCTGGAGCCGGTCGTGCGTTGCGTCGTTAGACGCGTCGTCGACGGTGACGATTTGCAGACCCAGCCCTAACGATTGGAGCCGGCTCCGTTGGGCGAACACCGCGTCCAGCGTGCGCTCGATGGTGGCTTCTTCGTTGTAGCACGGAATCAAGACGCTGAGAAGCGAGAAGCGCGGTGCGGGCATCGGGCGCCGGAAGCGGTGTGGGACGCGTCAATGTCGTTCGAGACTATCCATCGTTTGGTCCGCGTTCGACTTGATGGATGAGCGCGTCTTCCCGCCCGCACGGGTCACCAGGCGTGTCACCACGTCATCCTGGTTCACCTGGGCGTCCGTCCACCCCCACCAGTAGCCCAACGCGACACCAAACGCCAATAATATCACGACCTTCCGCATCGGAGCTCTCCCGAGAGACTGACCTCAGAAAAGACTCTCGGTCGGAACAGCCGGTAACTCTCGTGCCGGCCTGAAGCTCGCGGGATCCGGCATCGGGTCGGGCGCGATCGTCACCCGGCCTCGCGCACGTTCCGAGGCGAGCCACACATCGAAGTCCGACTCGATCATGCCATTCGAACCAAGCTGCCGGGCGGCCGCGCGTGTCGCCAGCACGTTCGCATACTCGTTCTGTGGATGCCCGGCGTGACCGCGCACCCATCGCCAACCGATGCGATGGCGCCGTGCGGTTTCCACGAGCTCACGCCACAGCGCGACGTTCTCGATCGCTCCGGTTTTTCGACGCCACCCACGCCGCGCCCAATCGTAGACCCACGACGTCATGCCGTCGACCAAATATCGTGAGTCGCTCGTGAAAACTATCTGGTGCGCAGACCCGTCGAGTCCCATCAGACGCAGCCCCTCGATCGCCGAGCGCAGCGCCATGCGATTGTTGGTCGTGGCGGCCTCGGCAATCCAGTAGTCACGACGGATCGGCTCGTGCCCCGCTCCACGCGGGATCTCGATGAGTCCCCCGGCGCCGCCAGGATTGGCGCCTTCGCGTCCGTTCCCGAGGCATGATTCGTCGGCGTAGATCGCAATGAGCTCGGGCGTGACGTCGACGTGGGGCATGCGTGCGCGCTGAATCGTGGCGTCCTAACGGACGACGTGAACGGTGTCGATATCATCGAGCGCGAACGCGAGCGAGTCGCCCGTGGTCGGGTTGCGGGCTTCGATGATCTCGTGTCGGCCTTCGGTTCGCAGGCGGAGCGGAACGATCACGTACTCGGTGCCGCGCCGCATGACGACGACGCGCGTGGCGTTCGCGATCGCGTGCTCCAGCGCATCGTACTGTGCCGGCGTCAGCCGCGCCATGCCGGCTCCTCGTCACGCGCCCACGACTGTGCAAGCAGCGTGAGCACGCGCGTCGCGCGCTCGATCTCGGCCACCTCGATCCATTCCGCCGCTGCGTGCGCGCGCGCGATGTCGCCCGGACCATAGCAGATCGCGGGGATGCCCGCTTCGTTGAGCAACGCCGCGTCCGTCCACGCGCTGAGTCCTTCGACATGCGATGGTTCGCCGGCGGCTGTGAGCGCGCGCGACAAGCGCTGCACCACCGGCGCATCCGTCGCGACGTCGCTCGGGTTCTGCGAGAGATCCAACGTGACCTCGGCGTCGAACGACGGGCGACGGGCTCGCACGCGCGCGCACGCTGCGCTCACCTCCTCCACCGCCTGTGTCGGTGTTTCGCCAGGCAGGGTGCGACGCTCGATGCGCACGGTACATCGGTCGGGGTAGGTCGACATGCCTAACCCGCCATCGATCGTCGACGCGTGCCACGACGCGTGGCCGAGCAACGGATGCGTGCGCTGCGAGAGCTCGCGCGACTCGAGCGTGTCCAGCTCCGCCAGCAGCAGGCCCGCGTGGCGGATCGCGTCGACTCCCACGTCATAGCGGCTGCCGTGCGCCGCGCGTCCGTGGACCGTGACGGTGCTCCACACGAAACCTCGGTGTGCCGGCGCTATGGCCAAACGCGTTGGCTCTGTCACGATCGCGGCATCCGCGCGGACGCCACGCGCGATCAACGCGCGCGTGCCGATGCTGTTCCACTCCTCATCGGCCACTGCCGCGATGATCACTTCGCAGTCGAGGCCGCCCTCGGCGGCGCGAGCGGCAGCCGCGCACATCGCCGCCACCCCGCCTTTCATGTCGGACGAGCCGCGTCCCCAGAGCGAGCCGTCATGTTCGTCGGCTGCAAACGGCGGGTGCGTCATACCGTCGGTGCCGACGACATCGAGGTGGCCGTTGAACATGAGCGTGCGGCCGCCCGCCGGTCCCACGCGGGCGACGACGTTGGGCCGGTTAGGCGCCGCGTCGTGCACCTCGACCGCGAAGCCCCACGCGCGCAACGTGTCGGCGAGGGCGTGCGCAACGGGGCCTTCGCCCGGCGCACCGGGAACGAGCGACGGATTGCGCGAGTCAATGTGCACGAGAGTGCGCGCGAGCCCGACCGCATCGCCGCGTGCGACCGTCATGCCGGCACCGCGACGTCGACGAGTCGAGCCCCGCCCGTGTCGATCGTGAAGGCCAGCGGCACCGCCGCCGCCGCGACCGCCGCGCGCACGGCGTCGACCGCGGCATCGGGCGCGATCATGAGCACGCTGCCGCCGCCCGACGCGCCTAACGCCTTGCCGCCCGTCGCGCCGGCGCGCCGTGCCACGTCGAGCAGGCGCTCGATGCCGGGCGTCGAAATGCGCTCGTGCAAGCCGCGCTGAAACTGCCAGTGCTCGTCGACTAACGCAGCCAGCTCGTCGAGCGACCCGCGCTCCAACACCACGGCCATGCGCGCCGCGAGCGCTTTCATGCGGCGCAGCGCGGCGGTCACGCGCGGCTCGCGAGCCCGGTACGCGTCGATCACCGCGGTGATCGTGTGACCCGAGATTCGCGACTCGCCGGTGAAGCCCACAATGCAGCGGCGTTCGAGCTCCGCGCGGCGCGCGGGCGAGAGTGGGATGCGCCGCGCCTCGACGGCGGCACTGAACCGGAGCTCGAGCGCTCCGCCTAACGCAGCCACGTAGTGATCCTGGCTGCCCCCCGGCACGCGCAGCCCTTCGGTCTCGACCGCGCGGCTGCGCTCGGCGAGCGCCGTCGCGCCGGCTGTCTCCCCGCGCCACGCCGAGAGCGCGGCTTGAATCGCAACGCCCGCCGCGGACGATCCGCCCAGCCCGGCACCGCGGGGAAAGTCGTTGCGCAAGTGCAGAGACACGTTCGAGATACCTGCACGCTCGAGCGCCGCGCGCGGCAAGGCCTGGTCTTCGTCGTGCGCATCCACGTGCAGCCCAACGCCGCGCTCCGCGAGCCGCGCCGTCGCGTACCGCGCGATCGCGAGATTGCACACGCACCCGCCCTCTTCCTCCGGGTAAGGCGGTACGTCTGTCCAACCGCCGCCGAAATCGATGCGCACCGGCGCATGCGCGGTGACTTCACGCACGGTTCAGCTCGAACGGCGGCACGCGAGGTGCCGTGTCATGCAGCGACGACAGCCAAACCGTCGGAGCGAGTGCATATTCATCACTAGGAAGCGGGGTTCGAGGCGGAGGGAAATCGAAAGCTAGTCCGTGCCCGCTCGATTGCCAGACGGTTGAGTGCCGGCCATGATAGAGCTTCCAGTCCCTTCGTGCGTACACCAGGTGACCGATGCCAGATCTCTCGCGATACCTCGTTGACCGCACACTCATTATGCTATCGAACCGTGAGCCCTACGAGCACCGGTTCGTCGAGGGCGCGGGCGGCGAGCGCGCGATCGAGGTAAGACAACCACCCGGCGGACTGGTCTCCGCGCTCGACCCAACAATGCAAGCCACCCACGGCGTGTGGGTCGCGTGGGGCTCCGGCAGCGCCGACAGTAGCACCGCCGACGCGCACGGACGCTTGCGCGTGCCGCTGCAAACCAGCGCCTACACGTTACGGCGCGTCTTTCTCGATGCCACCGAAGTCGATGGCTTCTACCTCGGTTTCGCCAACAGCTCGCTCTGGCCGCTCTGCCATCTGCTCGTCCAACACTTTTCCTACCGCGACGAGTTTTGGGAGCGATATCAGAGCGTGAACGCGAAGTTCGCGCGCGCCGTGGCGGATGAGATTCACCGCGCGGACAAGACACCCGTCGTGTGGATTCAGGACTACCACTTCGGTCTCGCCGCTGCAATGATCCGCGAGATCGTCGAACCGCAGCTGCTGCACCAGTTCTGGCACATCCCGTTTCCGCCCGCCGACATTCTTCGCCTGCTCCCGGTGGACGTCGACGAAGCGCTGCTCCGCGGACTCCTCGGCAACGATCTCATCGAGTTTCATACCGAGCGCTACGCACTCAACTTCCTCGGCTGCGTCGCCGAATTCATCCCCGAAGCCGAGATCGACGCGGAGACGTTCACCATTCGGTTCGACGGTCGCGACGTCGAGATCGGCGTGTACCCGATCAGTATCGACGTCGATCGATACGAGCGGATGGCGGCCACTTCTGTGAACACGGCGCTCGCGGAACGACTGCGCTCGCGCTATGCGAAAAACGACTGTCGGTTAGGCGTAGGCGTGGACCGCGTGGATTACACCAAAGGCATCCCGGAGCGACTGCGCGCGCTGCGCTTGCTCTGGGAGCAGCATCCCGAGATGCGCGAGCGGTTCACGTTCTTACTCGTCGCCACACCGTCGCGCTCCGAGATCTCTGCCTACCGCTCGCTGGAAGAGGAAATGGTGCGGGGCGTGCTCGAGATCAACGCGCGATTCCGCACGCGCACGTGGACGCCGATCGTTCTCGTCCACGAGAACGTGAGCGCCGAGTTGTTGGCCGGCGTCTATCGCGCCGCCGACCTGTGTCTCGTGTCATCGCTGCAAGACGGCATGAACCTCGTGGCTAAGGAATTTCTCGCCTGTCAGATCGAGGAGCGCGGCGTGCTGGTGCTGAGCCGGTTCACCGGCGCCGCGGAAGAGATCGATGGCGCGGTGCTCATCAATCCGTTCAACATCGACGGCTTCGTCGAAGGCATTCGCCGCGCCGTGAGTATGGGCGACGGCGAGCGGCGCGTGCGGATGCACCGCATGCGCACGCACCTCCGGAGCCGGACGATCTTCGACTGGCTCGCGGCGATACTCAGCCGGACCGAGGCGATCATCGCCGAGCGGTCGCAGGAGACGGGCGCGGCGTGACGCGTGCGCTGCTTCCCGTCGCCGCGGACGTCGCCGCGCGGCTCGCCGGGACGCCGCTCGTGTCGATGCTCGACGTGGATGGAACGCTGGCTCCGATTGCACCCCGCCCGGACGACGCGTCCGTGCCGCCGGACACGAGACGCCTCCTTGCTGCACTGGCTACACATCCCGGCGTGGCGATCGCATTCGTCTCCGGCCGCGCGGCGGCCGACGTCGAGCGTCTCGCCGGCGTGCGCGGCGCCTGGATCGTCGGCAACCACGGCTTCGAGATCCTGCGCCCTGATGGGACTCCACTGACCGGCGCGTCGTTAGGCACGGCGCGCGACGCGATCGCCGCCGCGCTGCGCGAGATCGCGGACGCCGCCGCCTCGATGCCGGGCGTGCTGATCGAAGACAAGCACTGGACGGCGAGCGTGCACTTTCGGCTTGCGGCACCGTCGGCCGCGCCGGCGCTGCGCGCAGCCGTGGAGCGCGCGGCCGATCGCCATGGGCTACGCGTAATGGAAGGGAAGAAGGTGCTCGAGATCCGGCCTAACCGGGACGTGAACAAGGGAACCGCCGCGCTGCAGCTCACGCGAGAGGTTCTCGCCGGGCAGCACGGGTCCGTGCTCTATGTCGGCGACGATGCGACGGACGAAGATGCCTTCGCCAGTCTACGCATGGCGATGCCGGCCGCGGTCACGGCGCGCGTGACGCACGACGATGCGGCAGGCACCGCCGCCGAGTTTGCGCTCGATGATACGAGCGCCGTCGCCGAGTTTCTGGGTTGGCTGGCCGCCGAACGCGGTGTGCGCGCGCTCGGCACCCGGTGAGTCAGCGCTTTTTCTTGGCCCCTTTCTTCGCGCTCGACTTGGGACGCGACGCAGCCGACTGTTTCTTGGCGGCGGGTCGGCTCGCCGCGTGCGTTGGATGCGCGGTCTTCGCGGCTTTGGCCGCGGGCTTGGCGGGAGCGGCGGCGCGCGTCGGGGGCGGCTTCTCTGGTGAGGCCGGCGGCGCGGGCTTCTTAACCGGTGGCGCGATGACCGGCGGCGCAGGAGGCAGGCTGGCTGCCTGCTTTCCCGCCGGTTTGCGTTTACCGTGCGCCTCTTCTGCCTCGCGAATGATCCGGTCGGCTTCTTCCTGCGTCATCTGGCCGCGCCGTACCATGTATTGCACGATGTCGCGCGCGCTTTCGATGGCGAAGCCAGCGAGACCGGCGGCGGCGTTGATGACATCCTTAATCGCTTGCGCGATTTTGCTGCCAGCTTCTTGACTGATTTCTTGTGCTCTGAGCGCCATTTCGGCGACAGTGTCGCGCGCGTCCGTGCTTCGGTGCCCTGGGGCGCGTCGTGGGACAACCGGCTGAGCTGGCGGTGCGACCGGTGGCTCCTCGGTGGCCTTGGTCTCTGCGGCTTGCGGCTTCTCCACCATAAGTATGGTGCGCTCCCTATCGGGCAGTGAGGTGACGCAGCGTCTGTGACGTCGCGGGTAAACGAGGGTCGGAGCGCCGGCGCATGGGTGCGCCGCACCCCTCCTGTCCGAGCCGCTGGGTTAGGCGCCGGTAAGTATATGATTTCACGGCAGCTACGCAAGTCGTCGACCGTGCGAAGCGCCCAGCGACAATGCTCGGCATCCGCAGTCTGTATAGCCCATCCATCGCATTTTCCTTTGTCATTATAGCGCATACATGGCGACAGCAACGCGTCAACTGCTCGAAGGCGTTAACGTCCTCGACCTGAGCAGGGTCTTAGCTGGCCCTCTCTGCACAATGATGCTCGGCGACCTCGGGGCGAACGTCATCAAAGTCGAGCGGCCCGGGACAGGCGATGATACCCGTTCCTGGGGACCTCCGTTCGATAGCCGCGGCGAAAGCGCTTACTACCTCAGCATCAACCGCAACAAGAAAAGCGTTGCCGCGGACCTCGGGACCGAACGCGACCGCGCACTCATTGAAGCGCTCATCGACAAGGCCGACGTCGTGGTCGACAACTTCCGGCGAGGCACACTCGAGCGGTACCGACTCGATCCCCGCCCGATGCTCGCGCGCTTCCCGCGGCTCGTGTGGTGTACGATCACGGGTTTCGGCGCCGACAGCGACCGTCCCGGTTACGACTACGTGGTGCAAGCCGAGCGCGGCTGGATGGCGATCACGGGCGAGCGCGACGGACGGCCGATGAAAGTCGGCGTTGCGTTAGCCGACGTCATCGCGGGCAAGGATGCCGCGATCGCGATCCTGGCGGCACTTGTCTCGAGCGCCCATACCGGTGCGGGCAGCCATGTCGTGACGTCGCTTGCGCAGAGCGCCACGGCGGCGCTGGTGAACGTGGCGCAGAACGCGCTGGTCACCGGCCGCGACGCCGCGCGGTGGGGCAACGCGCATCCAAATCTCGTACCCTACGAGCTCTTCGAGGCGCGCGACCGACCGATCGTCATCGCAGTCGGCAACGATGTCCAATGGCGCGCCTGTGCCCGTGCGTTAGGCTTGGATCGCCTGGCGGAGGATCACGCTCTCGCCACGAACGCCGGCCGCGTCGCGCATCGCGAGCGGGTGGTGCAGGCCGTGGCGGCGCAGGTGCGCGAGCGCACGGCGGACGATGTGGCCGCCGCACTCGATCGTGCCGGCGTGCCGTGTGGCGCCGTGCGCACCGTGCTCGAAGTGTTGCGCGAGGCGGGCGGGTCCGCGCTCACCGGAGTCGCACCATCGGTACCCGGCACGGTGCGCCATCCCCCGCCGCGCCTGGACGAACACGGTGCCGACATTCGGGCCCGCGGATGGGGAGTGTTCGCGTGACTAACGGAAGGCGCCGGTTGCGCCTGTCCCATCCGGAACGCCGTGCGCTACATCGGTAACAAGACCCGACTCCTTCCTTTCATCCTCGAGGCGGTCACCGCACTCGGCATCGGTCCGGGCGCGGCGCACGACGCGTGCGCGGGGACCGCGGTCGTTGGGCGCGAGCTCAAAGCGGCCGGCTGGCGCGTGGCGTCCAGCGACATCATGGCGTACTCGTACGTGTTCCAGCGCGCCTATGTCGTATCGCAACGCGTACCCAGCTTCGCCGATCTGCGCGCAGGCGATCCGGATCTCCGTCGGGCAATGCATTCCGTGCGTTTTCGCGAGGCGGTAACGCGCCGTGGGCCGAGCGCGCTATCGCTCGTCTGCGAATACCTCGGGCGATGGCTCGAGCTTGAGCGCGGATTCATCGCGACGCACTACGGCCCTGCCGGCGGCCGGATGTATTTCACCAACGAGAACGCGATGCGCATCGATACGATTCGCGCGCGATTGCACGAGTGGCACAGCGAAGGGTTGATCGGCGACGACGCGTTCTACTTGTTGCTGGCCGCCCTGATCGAAGCGGCCGATCGTGTCGCCAACACCGCAGGTGTGTATGCCGCCTACATCAAGTCCTGGCAGCCCAACGCCAAGCGCGCGCTCGATCTCGATCCGCGCCCGCCGCTCCGCGGAGCGCGCGGATCCACCGCGCACCTAGCCGACGCGCAGAAGGTAGCGAGCCAGCTCGGAGCGCTCGAGCTCCTGTATGTCGATCCGCCCTACAACAGCCGGCAGTACGCGGGTTACTACCATATTCCCGAGATCATCGCTCGCGGGTGGTTCGAAACAACGCCGTCCATTCGCGGCAAGACCGGCCTGGTACGCGATACGACCGGGACGACGCACAGCGCATGGTGCTCATCGAAAGGAGCGGAGCGCTCCCTGCGCGAGCTGCTCGCTGCTACGGGGGCCCGACATGTGCTGGTGAGCTACAACTCGGAGGGCCTGCTGAGTGAAACGGTGTTGCAACGCGTGCTGTGCGACGCGTCCGTCGACGGGCACAGTCGCCGATTCGTTCGCGAATACCGTCGCTATCGCGCGGACAGCGATCACGCGAAGCGACGTTACCGAGCGGATGCCTTACGGGAGCTCCTGTATCACGCGAAACTTCGGTAGTCATTCGGGACGTTACGTTCGGCCATTCTGCTCGTCCCACCAGCATGGCCACCCTCGTGCGACCGCTCTCGAGTTCGTCAGGACTGTCCAGAGGGCGCATGAAGCGTTACACTAGCGGCGTGAAAACGACCTCAGTGATGGTTGCGCCTCGCGCCGCGGATTCGCAGGAAGCGGATCATGAAGTGATCGGGCGTGTGCTGGCGGGCGATCGCAATGCGTTCGGAATGCTGATCAGACGCTACAGCGATCCGTTGTACCGCCACGCGCTCGGCATGACGGGAAGTCCGGATGTCGCCGAAGACATCCTTCAAGCGTCATTCATAAAAGCGTACCAGCATCTGGCCGAGGTGCACGGGCGTTTCGATGCTTGGATTTTCCGGATCGTGGCGAACGGGTGCAAGGACTGGCTCAAGAACATTCGCCGCACGCATTTGAGTTACGAGGAGGATGATCAGCCCTCCGCGTTTGCGACGCCGGAAGAAGAGCTTGACCGGACCGAGCTGCGGTCGGATCTGGATCGCGCATTGGCCCAGCTGGCGCCGTCGCTTCGAGAGGCTTTCGTCATGAAGCACGTCGAAGGCCGGTCGTACGAGGAGATGGCCGATCTGTTAGGAACCACTGTCGGGGCACTGAAGATGCGCGTGCACAGGGCACGCGAGGCGCTCCAGGTCCTTTTAGAGGAAAAATACGCCTGATGCTCGATAACCTTGATCCCCGAGAGCGCCGGAGCGAAGACACGCCCAAGTCG
>DATJET010000094.1:0-15734 GCA_035496295.1 Gemmatimonadaceae bacterium | reverse complement strand
CTTGCGTGAACGCGCGGCGGCCGTTCTCGTTGTGCCCTTCCCAGCGCGTTTCGACGGTTTCGGTCATCCGGACTCCTCCCGTGGTACAGACGCGGAGGAGGTGGACCCTGTAACCGCTTGAAGATTCAGCCTTGCGCACCCGCTCGGATGCTCACCGCTTCCTCACGAAATCGCCTCCGAGTCAGGGCGCGTTTCGACCGCAGAAGCGAAACGTTTCGAGTCAGTTCGACCGCTTTGCGCGACGCGGTAAATGCTCAGAGACCGAAATGCTTTCCGCGAGCCGCTTGCAGCAAGATTCGCCCGTAGATCACGTGGCTCAGCACCAGTGCCAGGAACAAGAGGCCGACGCTGCAGATGGCGATGAACGACTCCGTTCGATCGATGCCGCCCGGCAGGCTGATGAACACCACGAGCGCGTAAATCAACACGAGTCCGCTGGCCGCGCCAAACGCGCCCAGCCCAGCCAGCATCCGAAACCGTGAAATCGAAATCACTGCTCTTCTCCCTCGACAAATGTGACACGCACATCCGTGTGTGCTGCATGGGGCGTGCGCGGTCCGTCCATCATGGCCGAAAGCGCAACGCGATGTAAACTGTCGTGTGGTGACGCGTCGGCCGATCGAGCGAATAGCCGGCGCCGGCGAGCACGTGCACATCGGGCACGTGAATCGCCCACAGGCCCGTCTCGTCGAGCGAGGCTTCGAGACCGGCAAACCGGTGCCAGTCGTGCAACTCGGACCCGGCACTGCCGGCCCAGAAATACGGGCTGACGATGCCGAGCGGAAGATCGATGCGATAGGTCGCGACGCGCCGGCCAACAGCAATGCCCAGCGGCGCGGCGGGCATCGGGGCGCGCTCCGACGCCAGTGCGTCATCGAACAGCGGTGAAATCGTGCCGCCAAGGACGAATTGTTCATAAGCGGGCGCACCGCGTGCTGACTGTCCGTACGCGGCGTGGGCAGCGAGTGCCCATCCGCCGCGTCCCACCTCGAGCGCGGCCGCGACCGTCGCTCGCGCCCACGAGGTGTCCGCCGTGCGACCTCCGGCACCGCCCACCGACACGACTTCGTCGAAGCGCCAGTCGTTAGGCGTCTGGCGGAACGCACCGTGATACTCGGCGAAGCCGAGGGTGCGTGTCTGGTGCGAGTACTGCGCGCCGTCTATCTGACCGCCCGACACGCCCGCGCGGAGCGCCTGCGCAGCCCCCGTGTATCGGCGCTCGAAGGACGCAATCGCATCGCCGCCGGCGTAGCGCACGTCCAGATACGTTGGAGCAGACACGCCGCCGTGTTGTCGCGACGGGTGCTCATCCGCGTAGAAGCCCTCGGCGCCGAGCACGATCGGCCATCCACGCCATGCGCCGCCGACCGACGCGCCGCGCCACGTGCCGCGATCCCCGTACATGCCGCTCGCGATCCACGTTAGGCGGCCGACGGGATCGGTCCCCGAGATCACGGCGCCGACCGACTTGCCCTCGGCGCCCAGGCTGAGCGTCGGCAGGGTGATCAGGTTGCGCGGCCCTGATCCGTACGCGTGTGGCGGTTGCAAAGTGGCGCGGGCGAACGAGTCCGCCGTCACGGGCGCAGGCACCGTCGCCGGTGCGAGCGCGGGCGAGGTTGCGAGCGTCGGCGGCAGCGACGCCGTGTCGGGTACCGATGCGAGGTCCAGTCCTCCCGCGTGCAGTCGCAGGAAGTACACCGTGTGCGACACGTGATCGGGCTCGGGGTCCGACGCGGCGCTCACGAGCGCGGTGATCGCACGCGTGGCGCCGGATGCGAGTTGCATGACCGCGATGTTCGGAATGCCGCCCGAATCGGAGGTGAACACGATCGACGAGTCGCCTGGAAGAAATGCCGCCTCGTATCGGTTGACGCCGTCGCGCGGACCCACTGCGTTAGGCACGGGCGCCGGTGCGCCGAGGTCGAGCGTGGCGAGTCCCCACCCGCCGTCCCGCTGCACGCTCACGATGACGCGCCTTCCGTCGGACGAATACCGCGGCCCATAGTACACCACGTGCGGCGATCCCGCCGCCAGCGTCCGGATCGCGCCGGTCGCGAGATCGACGAGCGCCAGATCGCAAATGCCGTCCACGCATCGATCGGCCACGGCGTGCCGGCCATCGGGCGACGGATCGGCGGTCCGGATCCCCGCGTCACGGGTGATGCGCCGCACGGTGCCGCTCTCGAAGTTCCAGGCGAAGAGATCGTCGCGGAGCGCGCCGTCGCCGCGCCCCGTGCGCCGCACGAGCAACAGCTCGTGTCCGTTAGGCATGAACCGCGGCGCACCGTAGGCGAATCCGGCGTGCGGATGGAGCGTGGCCAGCGGCACCTTGGGCTCCGGACGCCAGGAGATCGCGGGCACGTCGTGCGGGTCGCGCTCGAGCAGCGCAGCACGCGCGCGTTCCGCGGTGCTTGGCGACGTGTCCGCCGCCGTCTTCCACACCACGACACGACTCGGTGCGTTGCGTTGGGCGAGCACAATTGCCAGGAGCGAACCGTGGCGCGATACCGCGGGCGCGCCCGTGCCCCACGCCAGCGCCTGCACCGTCGTGCCGCGCCCCGAATCCGGCCGCGACGCAACGCGCGCCTCGGTTTCCCGCTCCACATCCAACGCGTGCCCGGTGAGCTCGGCGGTGAACCGTCCGTAGAGGTCGGCCGGGTATCCGCCGTACACGCCCGCGAATGCGTCGTCGAACGTCCGAATTCGTCGCGCACTCATGCGCCGCCAAAGATGCACGAGGCTCGAATCTCCGCGTCGCTCGACGAGCCAGTCGAGGAACGCCGAGCCCGCCAGATAGGCCATGTCGCCGCCCAAAAATCGACTATCGACATCGAGCTGCGCATAGGTCGGCAGCTTTCCTTCGAGCGCCCATTCGCGGAGCACCGCCGCACGCCATGCGCTGTGTGGCCTGCCCATTCCGGTGAGCTTTCCTTCGACGTAGGTGGCGTAACCTTCGTCCACCCATCGCGGCGCGCGGATGGCGATCGGGCCCAAGCGCAGCGGCGAGAGACGCGTCATGATGCGCTCCCACGGGTTGCGCGTCGGACGCGTCAGATGCGCGATGTGCGCGTATTCGTGAACCGAGAGGAGCTCGCCCCAACCGCGGCTGTCGCCTATTCCGCTCGTCGGATCCGGCGGCATGGGCCAGAAGAAAATCACCGGGTCCTCGAGCAACGGCAGCGCGAACCCGTTCGAGACGTTGTTCGGGTCTTCGATCACGAGCGTCACCCGATGCGCGGGCGCGTTGCCGACCACTGTGCTAACGGCATCGTGCACCGCGTCGATGCGGCGCGCCATGTCGAGCGTCCACGCTTCCGCGGACCGCGGGTAGTGAATGACGAAGTAGCGGGTCTCGATCGTGCGCCACGCCAACGAGGGAATAGTGAGCGTCTGCGCCGGCAGTCGGTGGCCGGTCACGACCAACGCTGCAGCGCACGCGAGTATGGACGTGGAAACGCGCATGAGCCGATAATGATGAGCGCTGGCACCACGTCAAACAACGCGCCCCTCGTCGCGCGGCTTCTTTGGTGACATCTTGTGGGGCGGCAGAAAGGAGATGAGGTGAGTAGCATCACGCTGGAATCGGTTCTCGCAACCGTGCCGAACGGGACGTGTCCCCTGCCCGGAATCGGCGCCGCGGGACAGCCTGCGGCGAGCGACTGGAAGGAGTTGGCGGCCGCCGGTGTGCGCACCGTGGTCGATCTCCGCGCACCGAACGAACCAAGGGGACACGATGAGCCCGACGCGGTGCGCGCGGCGGGTATGGCGTACGTTGCGATTCCGGTCACGCAAGTGACGTTGGGCGATGAACAGTTCGACGCCCTGCGCACGCTGCTGCGCGATCCGAGTCGGCGGCCGATCGTCGTACACTGCGCATCGTCGAATCGGGTGGGAGCGCTCCTCCTGCCGTACTTCGTGTTGGACGAACGGCAGCCGCTCGACAAAGCCATCGAGCTCGCAATCGATGCCGGCCTGCGGAGCCAGGAGCTCGCCACGCTGGCGGTGGATTACGTGCGACGCCACAGCGCGTCGCCCTAACGGAGAGCATCGTGTTCCTGCGGCGCTTTTACGAGGACCATCTCGCCCAGGCGAGCTACCTGATTGGTTGCGAGGCGAGCGGCGAGGCGGTGGTGGTGGATGCGAACCGCGACGTGGAGCAATACGTCGTCGCGGCTGCCGCCGAGGGGCTGCGCATCACGCACGTCACCGAAACGCACATCCACGCCGATTTCGTCTCTGGCAGTCGCGAGCTGGCCGAGCGCGCGGGCGCGACGCTGCTCCTCTCGTGTGCCGGCGGACCCGCGTGGCAGTACGCGTTTGCGCAGGATGCGGGCGCGCGCCTCATCGGCGACGGTGCCCACTTCCAGGTGGGTGCGGTGCGCCTCGACGCGATGCACACGCCCGGGCACACGCCGGAGCATCTCACGTTTCTCGTTACCGACACGGCGATCGCGGACCGTCCCCTGGCGGCGGTCACCGGGGACTTCGTGTTCGTGGGTGATGTCGGGCGGCCCGATCTGTTGGAGCGCGCGGCGCACGTCGCCGGAACGATGGAGTCCAGCGCACGCGATTTGTTCCGCTCGATCCAGCAGTTCAAAACTCTCCCCGACTATCTGCAACTCTGGCCGGGACACGGCGCGGGGTCGGCCTGCGGCAAGGCGTTGGGCGCGATGCCGCAGTCCACGTTAGGCTACGAGCGCCTGTTCAACTGGGGGCTCGCCGAGACGGACGAGGAACGGTTCGTCCGCTCGGTGCTCGATGGTCAGCCCGATCCCCCCCGCTACTTCGCGGCGATGAAGCGGGTCAACCGCGATGGGCCGCTCGTGTTAGGCAACCTGCCCCATCCCGAGCGCTTGGGCGCCGCACGCCTGCGGACGGCACTCGAGGCCGGCGCCACGGTCATTGACACGCGGCATGCAGCCGACTTCGCGGCCGGCCACGTGCCGCGCACCATCAACATTCCGCTCAACCGCTCGTTCGCCACGTGGGCCGGCTCCCTCTTGCCGTTGGATGGCGCCTGCCATTTCATCGTCGACGATGATGACGCACCGGTGCTCGCGGCTCGCGCCGCGCGCGCACTCGCCTTGATCGGATTCGACCACATCGGCGGGTATTTCGGCGCCGAATCCATTGCCGAGTGGCATGCGGCCGGCGGCGCGATCCAGACCGTGCCGGCGCTCTCGGCCGCTGAGCTGCGAGCGCGGCAGGGCAGCGTCACCGTCGTCGACGTTCGCAACGATCACGAGTGGCACGCCGGGCACCTGCCTGGCGCGCGATGGATCCCGCTCGCGACGCTCGCCGAACGCGCCGATGAGCTGCAGTCGAACGGCACGGTCGTCGTGCACTGTCAGGGCGGGACGCGTTCAGCGATCGCCGCGAGCTTGCTGCTGGCGGCCGGTCACCACGACGTGGCGAACCTGTCCGGCGGATTCGCGGAGTGGGCGGCGGCGGGGTTCCCCGTCGAGCGTTAGCTCAGCGCGCGGCGCTCGAAGCTCCGGATGCCTAACACCCAGAACAGCGCGGTGAGCGCGACCAGCGCGCCGCACACCGCAACGAGGCTCATGTGCGGGAGCGCCGGCGTGAGCGTGCCGCGCATACCTTCGGCCACGTACACGAGCGGATTGACCAGCACCGCGTACTTCATCACGGGCACGGCCTGGAGGGCCTGCCACGGATAGTACGCGCACCCGAAGAAGATCATCGGCGCGACGACGACGCTGAACATGAGCCCGATCTGCTGTGGGTTGATGCCCGTGCCCATCAACAAGCCGAGGTTCGAGAACGCCGCCGCGCCGAGCACTGTGATCAGCAGCACCGACACGATGTGTGCGCCGCCGAGCGCGTCGACGGGTCCCATGATCAGCCGCGATATCGGCAGCACGACCGCCGCGGCGATCAATCCCTGCAACACGCCCATCACGATTTTCTCGAGCGCGATGACGCGCGTGGGCACCGGCGCGAGCAACCGGTCCTCGATTTCGTGCGTGAACCCGAAGTCCTGCACCATGGGCAATGCCACCGACTGCACGCTCGACAGCGTTAGGCTCACGGCGATGATGCCGGGGAGCAACGCGGCGCCGTAGCCGTGGCCGACAAAGCCCATGCGCGGCAGCAAGTACCCGAAGACGACAATGAACAGCAGCGGCTGCAGCGTCGTGCGCACGAGAAAGTACGGCAGCTCGCGCTTCGTGACGTGCACGTCGCGGCGCATGAGCGCGCCGAAAATCCGCAGCGTGCTCGGCGGCGGAGTCACCCAGGTGGTCGGCATCAATCGAGCTTCCTTCCCGTGAGGGAGATGAACAACGTTTCGAGGCTCGGTGGCGACAGGTGAATGTCGCGCACGTCTCTGCCCTCGTCGCCGGCAGTGCGAATGAGTGTCGGAATGAGCTCGCCGCCGCGCTCGGTGTACAAGCGGAGCACCGCGCCCTGGGCTTCCGCGCTCGCCACGCCCGGCAGTTCGCGCGCTCGCACCGCGACGTCCGTTGCATCGCCGTCGAGGACGAGCTCGACTAACGTGCCACCGGGTGCGCGCGACTTGAGTCGGTGCGGCGTGTCGAGCGCCAACAGCCGCCCTTGGTGCATGATCGCGACCCGCTCGCAGAGCCGGTCGGCTTCTTCCATGTAATGCGTCGTCATGATGATCGTGCGGCCGTCCGCATGGAGTCCGCGCAAGATGTCCCACAGCGCATGGCGGGCCTGCGGATCGAGACCCACCGTGGGTTCGTCGAGAAAGAGCACGCTCGGCTCGTGGATCAGAGCGCGCGCAATCATGAGGCGCTGCTGCTGGCCGCCGGAGAGTTGATCGACCTTTGCCTCGCCCTTGTCCGCGATGCCAAACTGCTCGAGGAGATCGGATGCGCGGCGCGCCGCCACCGAGCGCGCCACGCCGAAGTAGGCCGCGTGGAACACGAGGTTCTCCCGCACGTTGAGGCTGCGATCCGGATTCGGCCGCTGCGGCACCACTCCGATGCGCTGGCGAACCACCACTTCGTTGGACACGACGTCGGCGCCGGCCACGGTGGCGGTGCCGCTCGTGGGTTTGAGGCGCGTGGTGAGAATGCCGATCGTGGTCGTCTTCCCTGCGCCGTTGGGCCCGAGCAACCCGAAGAATTCTCCATCGCCCACCGCGAGATCGAGCCCAACGAGAGCCACGATCTCGGGACGCGCCTCGGCGCCGCGCTTCGTGGCGGGCGCGGGATACACCTTGCGAAGCGCAAGCGTGCGGATGGCGTCCGGCGTCTCGGTCATGCGGCTCCGCGCGAAAATGGCGGCCGATCGCGCGGTCGCGCGACGGCCGCGTAAGCTACACGCCAGCCGCCGCGCGAATGAAGAGCCGAGCGAAACTGAGACCCGGCGCTACGGAGCCGGGTGGTTGTTGTCGAATCCGAAGGTGAACGTCTGCTCGGTGAGCTGGCGGATTTTCGTGCCCTGCACGGTCGCCGGCTTGAAGCGGAGATTGGGCAG
Source organism: Gemmatimonadaceae bacterium (assembly GCA_035496295.1). Classification (GTDB taxonomy): domain Bacteria; phylum Gemmatimonadota; class Gemmatimonadetes; order Gemmatimonadales; family Gemmatimonadaceae; genus JADGGM01. The sequence goes on along the minus strand of DATJET010000094.1, from coordinate 8,270 downwards.
CACGGCGCGCACCGCCTCCGTGAACGGGTCGCCGGAGCTTTGCAGGACCTGCACCGTGTTGGGATCCAGCTTGCCATCCTCGTCGACCATGAACTGCAGGCGAACGAATCCGCGCACGTCCTGCGATTGCATGTCGGGCGGATAGAGCGGCTGCGGATTGTCCGCGAGCGGCCACGCCGGACACGTGGTGCGTTTCTCGAGGTACGGCTTGTCGCCGCCGTCGGCGTGGCGGCCGACGTACAACGAAAGGACTAACGAATCGGCGGTGACGCTCGATGGAATGGCGGCGATCGCGTTCGTGGTGGCGGCCGACGTGATGGCGGACGTCAACGCGCTGTCGAAGTTCGCCATGGTCGACGGGGTGACTAACCGAGTGCCCGAGATGTGTCCATCGCGATGCAGCGTGAATTGCGCGACCGCGAACCGGGGCGTGCGCCACTCGACGGGGCTGAAGTAGAAGAACACGGCGTCGTCGATGTGGCGCAGGTAGTTCGTCGGGAGATTGACCTCCTTTGCGCCTAACAGCTCGGCATCGATCATCTCGATCTTGGGACTCTGGCATGCCCGCGCGTAGATCGCCGCCTGGCTGTTGTAGTCTCTGTGAACCAAGTCGGCCTGGGCAGGAAGCGCGCCGGCAGCAACGACGGCGCCCAGCGCGAGACAGAAAGTGAGTCGCATCGTGTCGCTCCATCACCGTGAAGAAAGGACACCGCCATGAGCCGGGGGCCCGGCACGCAATGAGGATTTGCGCCGCGCATAATCGCGCGGGGGCGTCCAATACAGTGCGCTTTTAGGCGCGAGTTCGCAAGTACCATGGCCCTCGTTGCCCAACGCAACGGGCAGTCGTCGCTGGACAATGCTGCCCGCCCCGCTGATCTCGCTGGCACTCGCGCTCCTCGGCAGCTGCCCGGCGAACCCTTCTCACTGCGTGTTGAAGAACGTTCCACCCGATTCGGTCGGGATGTCGGCCGACCGGTTGGCCACCATCTCGCACGTCGCCGAGCGCGGGTTGGATGCGCGTGGGTATCCTGGACTCGCGGTCATCGTTGGACGGCACGGCGGTCTGGTGTGGGAACACGGCTACGGATCACTCGACTGGGACACGGCCAGCGCCGCGGTGGATCCCACACGCACCATGTACGATCTCGCCTCGCTCACAAAGGTGATCGCGACGACGACGGCGATCATGGTGCTCTATGATGAGCATCGCATTCACCTCGACGATCACGTATCCAAGTATTTGCCGGCGTATCGTCGTGGCGCGAAACGACAGGTCACGATCCGCATGCTGCTGCAGCACCGGGCCGGCCTCCCGCCTGGGCGAAACGTCTACCGGCGCGGCCGCTCGACCGCGGCGGCGCGTAAGATGATCCTGGCGACGCCGCTCGAATATCCGCCGGATGAGCGCGAGGTGTACTCGGACGTCGGCGCCGACGTGTTGGGCTTCGTCGTGGAAGCCGTGAGCGGCGAACGACTGGATGCCTTCGTGCAGTCGCACGTGTTCCGTCCGTTGGGCATGACATCCACGATGTTCCGGCCGCCGCACAAGCTGCGCCCGCGCGTCGCGCCCACCGAGATCGCCTCGAGCCGTGGCCACGCCCTGCGCGGCGAGGTGCACGACGAGACCGCCGACGCGTTAGGCGGCGTGGCGGGCAACGCCGGCCTGTTCGCCACCGCCGCCGACCTGGCGGTGTTCGCGCAGATGATGCTCGACGGCGGCACGTACCACGGCGTGCGCATCGTGCGCGATTCGACGGTCGCGCTGTTCACGCGCCGATCGTCGGGCTGGCGTGCGTTAGGCTGGGAGACCTGCGCCGGCGGCGCGAGCTGCGGCCGCTACATGAGCGACCTCGCCTACGGACATACCGGCTTCACCGGCACGTCGATCTGGATCGATCCGGAAAGTGACCTGTTCGTGATCGTGCTCGCGAACCGGGTGCACGAGCTGCCCGACGGCCGCGCGCCGGAATCCGCCGTGCTGGCCGATGTCCGGGCAGACATCGCCGACATCGCCGAGCTCTCCGTGGCCGATGACAGCGTCCGCCGCGACATGCCGGACGCCATGCGCGCCGACCTCGCGATCGGCTGGATGCCCTGACGGTTCGTTAGGCGGAGTCGGCCGCCGCGAGCGTGCGCGCCGTCCGCACCGCCCGTCGTAGCGCACGCAGCACGAGACCCAGCTCGCGGCTCGTCACGTCAAGCGGGAAGCCCCGCACGTCGCCGGTGGAAAAGAACAGGCGATACGTGCTCGCGCCTTTGGCGATGTGCCGCGCGAACTGCACACCGGCGCCCGTCGCTGGATCGGTGGCTACCGTCCGGTAGACGCGCGTCGTTCGCGTACCCACGCGTCGGGCGGTGATGCGCGTAATCGAATCCACCAGGTCTTTGCCGGCGTCGGCGGCGAGACTGACGGTCGCATTCCCGGCGTCGGTCGACGCACCGATGAGCACGTGGCCCGTGCTCAGCGCTTCGATCCCGATCACTCCATGCTGCAGCGCGAGCGTAGCGATCGTGTGATGCACGGCCTGCGCCCGCGCAGGCGACACGCCGGCCACGACACACAGCATCGCGGCGGCGGCAAACCCCCACCGCCGCCGCGTCATTGACTCAGTGCGACGCGGACGCGGTTGCGAGCAGATCGGCTTGGGTTTGGCCCTTCCGAATGATCTCGATGGCACGCTCGAGCTGCACATCATCGTCGAGCTCGCGACGCTTGGCCGTCGAATCACCGAATGCCAGGCGCGCGACGCGGTCGCCGAGGAGGCGATCCACCTCGCTCGAAGCGCGATCGTACAGGCTGCGATCCACCGTGACGCCCGCAGCCGTGAGGCGCTTGTACAACTCGTCGCGCCACTGCTGACTAACGGTGAAGTTGGGCTGAACCTTTCCCTTGAGATCGAACGCGTAGTTGTAGAGCGTGACATAGAACTCCTGCGACTTCGGTGTCACCGCCTTCACGAACTCCTGCTCGGTGCTGTCGAGCGTATCGGGCCGTACGACAATGTCCGGTGTGATCCCACCGCCGCCATAGACCACCCGTCCGGCGTCGCTCTTGAACACCGGCCGCGCGCGCCGCGCCGAGTCAGTTTCCACCGAATCGGCTTCCTCGACCAACCGGCCGTCGACGAATTTGCGCTCTTTTTGAATCGACCGCCCACTCGGCGTGTACCACTTGGCCGTCGTGAGCTTGAGCGCCCAGCCGCCGTCGAGCGGGAACAGCGACTGCACCAGACCCTTGCCGAACGACGTCGTGCCTAACACGAGCGCGCGATCGTGATCCTGCAGGGCACCAGCCACGATCTCGCTGGCCGATGCCGTGTAGCCGTCCGTGAGCACCACGAGCGGAATCGTCGGCGCCACCGGATCGCCCTTCGCCAGATACACCTGCGTGTCCCCGGCACGCGCCCGGACGCTCGCGATTTGCTGGCCGTTGCGCAGGAACAGATTGCTGATCGCGATGGCCTGATCGACGATGCCGCCGCCGTTGCCGCGGAGATCGATCACCAGCCCGTGCGCGCCGTCGCGCGTTAGGCGGCGGACCGCGTCCTCGAACTCGTCGGCTGAGGTCTCGTTGAACTGTTGTAAGGGAATGTAGCCGACCTTGCCGTCGAACAGCATCGCGTACGGCACCGCCGGGATGTGGATCACCGCACGCGTGAACGTGAGGTCGATGGGCACCGTCAGGCCCGGACGGGCGAACGACACGTGCACCGACGTCCCGGGCGTGCCCTTGAGCAGGTCCGTCACCTGCACCAGCTTCATGCCCCGCGTCGTCTGCTGGTCGACGCCGACGATGTGATCACCTTCGTGTACGCCCGCCCCCTCAGCCGGCGTGTGCGGATACACCTTGGTCACGACGATCGCCCCTTCCTGATCCTCGACCAGCATGCCGAGTCCGCCGTACCGCCCACCCGTCTGACGCGTGAAGTCCTGCAGTTCTTTGGGCGAATAGAGCGCCGCGTACGGATCCTGTAGCTCACGCACCAACCCGCGTGCCGCCTTCTCGTAGAGCGCGGTGTTGCTCACTGTGTCGACGAACCGGTCCGACACGAGCGAGAGCACTTCGTCGAACAGATGGGGACCGCTGCGTTCGCGCGTCGATTCCACAATGAAAGCGCTCGCGGCCAACGGCAGCAGCGCGACGCCGACGATGGCGGCTCGACGGAATGGGTGCGTCATGTGCCAAATTCCACGTGAGGAGGTGGGGCGTGCTCGGGGGCTCGATACAGTGTAGCGAGGCACGCGTCGTTCGGGCAATCGGCGACTCGCGTCAGTAGAATGACCACCAGCCCCGTCGTCACGTTTCGAGCTAGTTTCCATGACCACGGAAACCGGATCACGCCGATTCAATGCAAGACGCTGACGCAACTCTGATAATGCGCTGCTCCCGGTGCGCGACCGCGGTGCCGGGCGACACCCTCGACGTCGAGTGTCCCAAGTGTGGCGGCTTGCTCGAGCTTGTCGCGCCGCTGCCCTCGATGCGCGGCGACCCACTCCGCCAGTTGTTCGCAAACCGGCGTGGCGCCATTGACGGACCCGATGCGTCCGGCGTCTGGCGATTTCGCGAGATGCTGGCGGCCTGCGCCGACGACGTCGTTTCGTTTCCCGAGGGAAACACGCCGCTCCTCTTCGCGGGCGGCGCTGCGCGCTGGGCCGGTTGCCCAACGCTGCGCGTGAAACACGAGGGACTCAATCCCACGGGCTCGTTCAAGGACCGCGGCATGACGGTGGGCGTGACGCACGCGCGACGAGTGCGTGCGCGCGCCGTGGCGTGCGCATCCACGGGCAACACCGCCGCGTCGCTCGCTGCGTATGCCGCGCGAGCTGGCATGCCGGCACTGGTGTTCATACCAGCGGGCAAGGTCGCAATGGGAAAACTCGCGCAGGCGCTGGCGTACGGTGCGCGCACGCTGCTCGTGCGCGGGGACTTCGATGCCTGCTTGTCGCTCGCACGCAAAGCGGCACGCGAGCTCGGCGTCTACCTGGTCAATTCCATCAACCCGTATCGTCTCGAAGGACAGAAAACGATCGTCCTCGAGATGCTCGAACAATGCGCGTGGCAGGCACCCGATTGGATCGCGCTGCCGGCCGGCAATCTGGGCAACACCGCCGCGTTCGGCATGGCGTTAGTCGCCGCGCACGACTGCGGGCTGATCAGTCGGCTCCCGCGTTTGCTCGCCGTGCAGGCGGAGGGCGCGGCACCGTTCGCCCGCGCGTTCGACAACGGGTTCACCGCGCTCCGGCCGGTGACGCCTAACACAGTCGCGACCGCCATCAACATCGGCGACCCCGCGTCGTACGACCGTGCGGTGCATGCGATGCGCCAGACGAACGGCGTCGTGACCAGCGTGCGCGACGAGGAGATTCTCGATGCCAAGGCGGCCATCGATGCCGCGGGCTTCGGTTGCGAACCGGCGAGCGCCGCATCGGTTGCCGGCGTGCGGCGCCTCGTGCGCGATGGAGTGATCGCCCCGGATGATGACGTCGTGTGCGTACTGACGGGTCATCTGCTCAAGGATCCGGACGCCGTTGTCCGATACCACGATCCTGCCCGCGCGGACCGCGAGTCGGCTAACCCGCCGCGTGAAATCGACCCGATGATCGACGAGGTTCGGCGCGCCCTCGACCTAGGCTAAAACACCCCAGGATGGCACGCGCCGATGCGGGCAAACGGCCGTAGGGCAAGGGGTAGGCAGCCGCGCAAAAAAGACTTAATATCGTCCTCGCTCGCTGGCGCACCGACCAGCACTCCGTCACCTTTCCCCCTGCTTCCAGGTGAGGAGACAGGCCCGCCGGTGCCTTAGTCGCACCGCGTAATTGCCACGTCGCCCCTCACCCGCTTTGCGTGCCGTCGATCCGCCCGCCCACTGCTCCAATTCACCTCCTCGGAAGGTATCTGTGACGGAAATAGCATCACCCGCGTGGCTTGCCGGTGAGAAATCCAGAGAAATCTTTGACGCGGAGCAGGAATTCCTCGCGCCTGGCGCGCAGAGCTTCGCGTTATTCAGCAAGATTTGCATCGACCGCGGCGAAGGCGCGCTGCTGTACGATGTCGACGGCAATCGATACATCGATCTCATGGCCGGCATCGGCGTGGCGAGCCTCGGCTACGCCCACCCGCGCTACGTCGCAGCCCTTCAGAAGCAGGTTTCACGCATTCACGTCGGGAGCTTCACGTCGGAGAACCGCTCCGTGCTCGTGCGCATGTTGGCCGAGCTCGCACCGGGCGATGTGAACCGTACGCAGTTCTACTCGAGTGGAGCCGAAGCGGTGGAGTCGGCGCTGCGACTGGCCAAGTCGTACACGGGGAAAGATGAGTTCGTCGGCTTCTGGGGCGGGTTCCACGGCAAGACCGCGGGCGTTCTTCCGTTGTTGGGCAGCACCTTCAAGCACGGACTCGGTCCGCTCATGCCGGGCCGCTATTCATCGCCGTACGCGTCCTGCTCGCGCTGTCCGTTCGAGAAGAATTTTCCCGCGTGCGACTGGGCGTGCGTCGATTTCCTGCGGAAGAAGATCGAGCTCGAGACGGCGGGCAACATCGCGGCGATCATCGTCGAACCGATTCAGGGCACGGCCGGGAACATCGTTCCGCCCATCGGTTTCCTGAAGGCGTTGCGCGAACTGGCGGACGAATTGGACGCGCTGCTCATCGCCGACGAGATGATCACGGGCTTCGGGCGCACCGGCAAGATGTGGGGCGTCGAGCACGAAGGGATCGTCCCCGACATCATGAGCGTCGGCAAGGGATTCGGCGGCGGTTTCCCGATGAGCGGCCTGCTCATTCGTGATGACGTGGCGTTCGCGAAGCCGTGGGCGAATCCGAGCGGCAGCTCGTCGAGCTACGGCGGCAATCCGATGGCGGCCGCAGCGGCGCGGGTCACGCTCGAAACGATTCTCGAGGAGAACCTCGTCGCCCACAGCCGCGACCTCGGCGAGAAGATGATGACCGAGATGCAGAAGTGGGAGAGCGAAATTCCGATCGTGAGCGATGTGCGGGGACGCGGTCTCATGATCGGCATGGACCTGGTCGTGCCTGGCACCCGGACGCTGCTCGACAAGCAGATCACGCGCTGGATTTTCGACACGCTGCTGTCGCGGGGCGTGCTGGCGATGATCTACAACCCCGAGGTGCGCATCAATCCGCCGTTAGTCATTCCGGAAGACCTGGCCATGGACGCCCTGGCGACCATGAAGGATGTGCTGACCGAAGCTTCGGAAATGGCGGTGCGCAGGTGAGACCGACGCCGACGTCGGCGACGCGGATCAACGAGCTCACCCCCCGTCCATCGGCGCCGGGACCTGTCCCGGCGCCGCGCGTCTATCAAGGCGCGGTGATCGGCCTGGGCGGGATCGCCCGCAACGCGCACTTGCCCGGCTTCGCGCGCGATCCATTAGTCAGCACGCGTTTCAAGATCGTGGCGACGATGGATGGCGGCACCGGCGTCGCACCGGTGCCGGGCGTTCCACATTTCGGGCGCCTCGATGACGTCCGCGATGCGGGCCCGATCGACTTCGTCGACATCTGCACGCCCACGGCTTCGCACCTCGAGATCACACTCTGGGCGTTGGAGCAAGGCTACCACGTGATGTGCGAAAAGCCGGTAGCCTTGAACCGCGCCGAAGCCTCGCGCATTTCGGCTGCCGCCCGCGCCGCTGGGCGCGTGGTGATGCCATGTCACCAGTACCGGTACAACCCCGTGTGGCTCAAGGTGCGCGAATGGTTGCACCACGGTGCGATCGGACGCTGGCATCTAGCCGAATTCCAAGTGCACCGCATGATGGCTGACCGCGGGACGGGCGCGGCGACCGAAACGCCATGGCGCGGTCTCGCCGAACACAGTCGCGGCGGCGTGCTTCTGGATCACGGGACGCATCTCATCTATCAGATGCTCGATGCGGCCGGGCTTCCGGAGTCGGTGCGCGCATGGACGGGCCAACTGCGTCACGCCGACTACGACGTCGAGGACAGCGCGCAGCTCCTGTTCGAGTATCCGGAGCGGTTAGGCGTGATGTTCCTCACGTGGGCGGCCCGGCACCGCGAGAACCGCGTGCGCTTCGTCGGCGAGCACGGCTCGATCGAATGGGTGGGCGGCATCCTGCGACTCGAGCGCGACGGCGACGTAACGTCCTACGACTATTCGGCGGAGCTCGACAAGTCGTCGTATCCCGGCTGGTTCGCGGGACTGTTCGGGGCGTTCGCGAACGCAATGGACACGGGCGCGGCGGAGCCGCATCTGGAGGACATCCGCGACGTGGCGGCCGTTCTCGAA
>DATJET010000093.1:0-2316 GCA_035496295.1 Gemmatimonadaceae bacterium | reverse complement strand
GTGGCGTTCGCGCGTGCCATGACATCGTTGGTCTTCCACGTGCGACCGTTGGAGCCATCCGTGCTTGCCGGCGCCGCGGGTGTGATTCTCGTGGTGGGCGCTATCGCCGCGTATCTCCCCGCGCGTCGCGCAACGGCCGTCAACCCGCGATCGATATTGCAGTAGTCGGCCTAGGAGCCTGAGGCACGTTTCAGCTTCTCGCGCACCGTGCGGCGCACGAACGCCGACGGCGGATTGTGCGCTGTCGCCAGGTCGTACGCCTTTCGGTAGAGCGCCATCGCCTCGTTGTGCCGGCCCTGTTGCTCGGCGGTCACGGCGAGCAGATACCGCAGGAACGGGTCGTTTTCCCCTCCCTTCATTGCGATCGCGCGCGTGAGCTGCGTGTGCGCCGTTTGGAGATCGTGCGTGTACAGCGCCACGTAGCCCACGAGATACGGGAAGAACCGCTCCTGCTGCGCCGCCATCGCCGTGTCGCTGTCCAGCATACGACGCGCGGTATCGATCTGCGCCTGTGCGGCCGCCAAATCGCCGCGGCGCGCGGCGAGCCTGCCTAACGCGTGGGCGAGGCGGAAGTCCCACAGGGACTTCGGATGCTTCCGCGGCGCGGGCTCTTTGATGCCCAACGCGTAGCCCTCGCGGTACCAGCGCTCGGCGGCGCCGAGATCGCCGACATCGATGCAGACGCGCGCGGCCTCGTCCGCCAACTCGCCTTGCTGATAAAACGCGTTCGAAGGCTCGGCCTGCTCGCGCGTCCGCCAGTACGCGATTACCATCGACTCGTATTTGCCGGTGTTCGCGCAATCGCCGGCGAAGGCGTACGACATCGCCATCGCGCGTTGGGCATCGGCCTTGGCCGCCGGATCGGACGTCGTATCGATGAGCGGCTCGAGGATCGCACGCGCTTGCGTCGTCTGTCCATTGAGATCGAGGCTGATCGCTTCGCGCATCTGTGGCGAGAGACGACGACCCTGCTGCCCCTGCGCGACGACGGACGGCGACGCAACGAGCGGCGCACAAAGGAGCGCAAGTTGCACGAGCCGGCGGCGCGACCACGCGAGCGACATCTGTGCCTCCTTCCAATCGGGATTAGGCGATTCTGAGATTCATCATCGACCCGCATCGCGTGACCACGCAAGGGCCTGTGCATCGCGGCGCGTGCCTTGCAGCAATGAACGGGCTGAACTGCCGGCGCGCGCGACGACGCGCGGGCCCGGCCCGAACGAGCGAGTACTTGCCGCCATGACACGTCTATTTCGCACCGCCCGAGTCCGCTGGTCCCTGGGCCTATCGTGGACCGCCATCGCCCTCGCCGCGTGCGGCTCGAGCACCGCGCCTAACGGACCGGTCGGGTCCGTCACCGTGACGCCCGCGACCGACAGCGTCGCTGTCGGCAGCACGGTCACGCTGCAAGCCACGGTCATGGCACCCGGCGGCCAGGTCCTGTCGGACCAGCACGTGTTCTGGAACACGGGCAATGCGTCGGTTGCGACGGTCACCGATGCCGGCGTCGTGACGGGCGTCGCGCCCGGCACGGTGCAGATCGCGGCGAGCGCTGGAGGGTCGTCGGGCGTCGCGAACATCACCGTGCTTCCACCGCCGGTCGCCTCGGTGTCCGTCACACCGCCGCTCGACACGATCGTGCTACCGGGCACGGCGCAGCTTTCGGCCACGGTCTTCGACGCGCAACACAACCCGCTCACGGGCCGAACGATCACCTGGTCGAGCAACATGCCTAACGTTGCCAACGTGGACGCGAACGGCCTCGTCACCGGCGTCGCCACGGGCTCGGCGACCATCACGGCGAGCAGCGAGGGCCAGTCCGGTACTGCCGCGATCGTTGTGCAGCCACCGGCCGCGGCGAGCGTCGCCGTGTCGCCGGGCGCGACAACCCTCACGGTAGGCGACAGCACGACCCTCACCGCCACCGTGAAAGACGGGACGGGCAACGTGATCGCCGGCGCGCCGGTCACCTGGAGCAGCGACAACACGGCGGCGGCCACGGTCTCGACGAGCGGCGTCGTCACGGCGGTCGGCGCCGGCACGGCGACCATCACCGCGAAGAGCGGCAACGCGAGCGGGACGGCGGCCATTCTCGTCCTTCCGGTGATCTGACCGCCTAGCGGCGACCGCAGCGCGACGTAAATTCGACAATCGGCGCAGCCCAATGCGCCGGCCGTCCGGTGCATCGCGCGCCGGGCGCCAGTCTCCTCGCTCGCCTTCGCCGCATGTCACTCCGCTCGCACCGGTGGGCCGCGCTCGGCCTGTGCTCCGCGCTCGCCGCATTCGCTCCGCCTAACGGGCATCGCCCGGCATCTG
>DATJET010000092.1:0-42063 GCA_035496295.1 Gemmatimonadaceae bacterium | reverse complement strand
CTTGCAGTAGAGGACGGTGGTCCGGTCGCGCGCGAACGTGTCGAGCGCTGACGACACGGTGCCTAACGGAACGTGCCGTGCGCCGGGCAGGTGGCCGAGCGCCCATTCGCCAGGCTCGCGGACGTCGACCAGGTCGATCGCATCGCCGCGCGCCCGCCACGCCACGAGCTCGGCCGGCGTGAGCTCGGGGACCCCGGGGCCGCTGTGCGCCGCGCGCAGTCCGCAGAAGTCTTCGTAATCGATGAGCTCGCGCAGCGTGCGCGTGCCGCACGCCGGGCACTCGGGATCGCGCTGGAGCTTGAGCGTGCGGAACTGCATGCGCAGCGCGTCCACGAGCAACAGGCGGCCCGCCAGTGTGGTGCCGATGCCTAACAGAATCTTGAGGGTCTCCGTCGCCTGGATGGTGCCGATCAGTCCCGGCAGCACGCCCAACACACCGCCCTCGGCGCAGCTCGGGACCAGACCCGGCGGCGGGGGCTCGCGGAACAGACAGCGGTAGCATGGACCATCGGGCGTCGCGAACACGCTCGCCTGTCCCTCGAAGCGGAAGATGCTCCCGTACACGTTGGGGCGGCCCGTGAGCACGCACGCGTCGTTCACCAGGTAGCGCGTCGGGAAGTTGTCCGTGCCGTCGGCCACGACGTCGTACTCACGCACGATCTCGAGCGCGTTGTCGGCCGTGAGGCGCGTTTCGTACGTCTCGATGTCCGTGTGCGGGTTGATGTCGAGCAGCCGGTCGCGCGCCGACTCGAGCTTGGGACGTCCGATGTCGCGCGTGCCGTGCATCACCTGGCGCTGGAGGTTGGTCACGTCCACGACGTCGAAGTCGACGAGCCCCAAGTGGCCGACCCCGGCCGCGGCGAGGTAGAGGCCTAACGGAGAGCCGAGTCCGCCGGCGCCCACGAGGAGGACGCGGCCCGCTTTGAGGCGGCGCTGTCCCTCGAGACCGACTTCGGGCAGCAGCAGGTGGCGGCTGTAGCGCTGCAGCTCTTCCGTCGACAGCTCCGGCAATTCGCTCAGTCGTTGGGCGTGATCCACGGGCGTCGTTCCGGTTGCGGCCATCGCGTCACCCGCCTGCCACAGTCGGCACGACGATCACCTCGTCGCCGTCGGCGATGGGCGCCTCGAATCCACCGTGAAAGCGGATGTCCTCGTCGTTCAGATAGAACGTGACGAATCCGTACGGCTTGCCCGCGTCATCGCGAAGGCGCGGCCCCAGCGCGGGGAAGCGCGCGATCACGTCCGTGAGGGCTTCGCCGACGGTGTCGCCGCGCGCCTCGAGCGCGTTTGCGTCGCCGGCCAACCGGGCAAGCATGGTGGGCAGGTGCAGGGTGATGCTCATGATGAAATCTCCACGGTGGATGAACGTCCGGGCAATGGCGGTGCGTTCCGGTCGACGGCGCTCACGGTGGCGCCGACCGCGCAGGGTTCGGACACGAAGGGCGTGGCGTAGATGCCGCGCGCCGACCAGGCGGCGGCCATAGCGGCCGCCACTTGGTCGGCGCGCTCCACGGGCGCAATGGCGACGACGGACGAGCCCGATCCGCTGAGCGTCGCGCCGAACGCGCCGGCGGCGCGTCCGGCGGCGACGACGTCGTCGTACCACGGGACGAGTGCGCGGCGATAGGACACGTGCAGCGGTCCCTCGAGACCCGCGGCGAGCAAGCCCGCGTCGGCGCGGGCGAGTCCCACGATGAGCGCCGCCGCAGCAGCGGCGGCGGCGCGTGCGTCGGCATGCGGCAGCACGTCGGGCAGTGCGGCGCGTGCGCGGTGCGTGTCGACGGTGAAATCGGGGATCGCGAACGCCAGGCGCAGCGACGCATGCACGTCGAGGCGCGCGGTGACAGGTTCGGCACCCGGGTTGGCCACCGCGAGCACGGCGCCGCCCAACACCGCCGGCGCGACGTTATCGGCGTGGCCTTCGCGCTCCGTGCCTAACGCTATGATCCGGCCGGTGTCCACGGTGTCGTCCAGCAGGGCCGCGGCCGCCAGCGCGCCCGCGACCAGCGCCGCCGCCGAGGAGCCCAAGCCGCGCCCAACAGGAATATCCGATTCCACTGAAAACGCGAGGCGGGCCGGCATCGGACTCCCCGCGCGGGCGCACGCCGCGCGGAATCCGATCACGATGAGATCATCGTCCGGTGAGACGTCGAGCGACGCCAGCGTACCGGCGCGCTCGATCGCAATCGGCGGCCCGTCGGCGGCGACGCCGACCGACACGCGCAACCGGCGGTGCACGGCCACGCCGACGCAATCGAACCCGCCGCCCAAATTGGACGCGGTTGCGGGCACCGACACGGACACGGTCACGACGCCCTCCTACGTCTCCGCGGCCGCGGCGAGAGCGGCGACCTCGCGCAGGCGCGGCTCGATGACGGGCGCGGCGGCGGCCACGTCGCCTAACGCTTCGAGCGTCTTGAGGCCGTGTCCGGTGATGCACAACACTAGCTCGTCGTCGGGGCCGAGGCGGCCAGCGCGCGAGAGCGCGAGCGCAGCCGCAAACGTCGTCCCGCCGGCCGTCTCGGTGAAAATGCCACAATCCTCGGCAAGCGTGTGGATGCCGGCGACGATCTCGTCGTCGCTCACGTGCGCGGCCCAGCCGCCGGTATCGCGGATGATGCGCGCCGCGGACCGGCCGTCGGCCGGGTTGCCGATGGCGATCGACCGCGCGATCGTGCGCGGAATCTCGGGAATGAGCTCGTCGTCGCCGCGCTCGACGAGCCGAGCGATGGGCGCGCAGCCCGACGCTTGCGCGCCAAAGATGCGGGGCAATGAACCGTCCACGAGGCCGGCGTCGAGAAACTCGCCGAAGCCTTTGCGCAGCTTGGTGACGAGCGAGCCGCCGGCCATGGGCGCGATCACCGCCGACGGCAGCCGCCAGCCCAGTTGTTCGGCGATCTCGAAGGCCATTGTTTTGGAGCCTTCGCCGTAGTACGCGCGCAGGTTCACGTTCACGATCCCCCAGCCGAAACGGTCCGCTGCCTGCGCACAGAGCCGATTCACGTCGTCGTACGTCCCGCGGAGGCGGACGAGGCGCGGCGCGAAGATCGCCGTGGCCGCCACCTTGCCTAACTCGAGATCGTGCGGGATGAACACCCACGCCTCGAGGCCCGCGCGTGCGGCCTGCGCGGCGACGGCGTTGGCGAGGTTGCCGGTGGAGGCGCAGCCGATGGTCTGGATGCCGAACGCGGCAGCCGCGTTGATCGCGACGGCGACCACGCGGTCCTTGAACGACAACGATGGGTGCGACACGGTGTCGTTCTTGACCCACGCGCGCCCAATGCCTAACCGACGGGCGAGGCGCGGCGCTTCGACGAGCGGCGTCCACCCGGTGTCGGGCGAGTGGACCGGCTCGCCCTCGAGCGGCAGCCATTCGCGGTATCGCCAGAGCGACGTGGCCCGGGCGGCGATGGCGTCGCGTGACGGCAGCGCGCGCGCCGGATCGTACACCGGCGCGAGCGGGCCCAGGCACTGGTCGCAGATGGCGGCTGGTCCGGCGTCGCGTGCGGCGCCGCAGTTGCGGCACACGAGCGGCAGCGCACGCAGCGCCGTGGTAGTCGGAGCCGGCGCTGGACTCACGGCGATCGTCATGGCAGTGCCTGGGCATAGGGTGACTCGACGCGCGCGGTCGCGCGGCGCGCGGCGCGGATCTCGGCCTCGCAGTCGGGCGCGATGGCGTAGCAGTGTTCCTCGGCCGGGAAGCGTCCGGCGCGCACGTCGGCGGCGTACTCGCGTGCCGCACGTTCGATGTCGCGACCGATCTCCGCGTATCGCTTGACGAACCGCGGCCGAATCTCCCCCACGAAATTGCCGAGGACGTCGTGGGAGATGACTAACTGGCCGTCGACGTGTGGGCCCGCCCCGATGCCGTACACCAGAATCCCGACGCGCTCGGCGACCAGCGCCGCGGCCTCGGCCGGCATGGCCTCGAGCAGCACCGCGAAGGCGCCGGCTTCCTCGAGCGCCGCGGCGTCGTCGGCGATGCGCTGCACCGCTTCGAGCGTCTTGCCCTGCACGCGATAACCGCCCAGTTGGGCGAGGCTCTGCGGCGTGAGGCCCAGGTGGCCCATGACCGCGATGCCGGCGTCGGTCATGGCGCGGACGCGCGAGACGATGCGCCGGCCGCCCTCGCATTTCACCGCATCGCAGCCGGCGGCCACGAACGCGCCGGCGCTGCGCACCGCGGTCTCATCGGATGGCTGATACGAGAGGAAGGGCAGGTCGCCGACGACGAACGCGCGACGCGCGCCGCGGCACACCGCGCGTACGAACACGAGCATCTCGTCCATGCCCACGCCTAACGTGTTAGGCATGCCGAGCATGGTCATGGCGGCGGAGTCGCCGACCAGGATCATGTCGACGCCCGCGCGGTCGACGAAGGTCGCGGTCGGGTAGTCGTACGCGGTGATGAACACCGCCTTCTCGCCGCGCGCTCTGAGCGCGGCGAGGGTCGCCAGGGTCACCTTGCTGTCGCCCATGTGTGCCTCAGGAGAGCGAAGAGAGATCGGCGGCCCAATCGCGCAGCCGCGCGACGGCCGTCTCGATGCGTTCCGGCGCCGTCGCGTACGAGAGCCGGAGGTGCCGGTCGCCGCCCGGGCCGAAGCCCGTGCCGGCCAGCGTTGCGACACCGTGGCGCTCGAGGAGCGCGTCGGCTGCCTCGTCCACGGACAGACCGGAACGGTCGAGAAGGTCCGACACGTCGGGGTACGCGTAGAACGCGGCCACCGGTGCGGTGATGTCGATGCCGTCGGTGCCGGCGAGACCGTGTACGAGCGCGTCGCGCGTCCCGCGCAGGCGTCCGACCAGATCGTCGACGCACTGCTGTGAGCCGGTGAGCGCAGCGATGCCCGCGTGCTGCACGAACGGCGGCGCGCACGACGTGTTGTTGATGATGAGCGTGCCGACGTGTTCGACTAACGGAGCCGGCATCACCGCGAAGCCCAACCGCCAACCGGTCATCGCGTATGTCTTGGAGAAGCTGTCGACGAGCACCGTCCGCTCGGCGAGGCCGGGGCGCGTGGCGATGCTCTCGTGGCGGCCGGAGAACACGAGCCGGCCGTACACCTCGTCCGACAGCACGACCAGGTCGTGCGCCAGCACGAGCTCGGCAATGGCGTCGAGCTCCGTCGGCGCGATGAGCGAGCCCGTGGGGTTGTGCGGCGCGTTGAGGACAAGGAGTCGTGTGCGCGGGCCGATCTTGGCCGCCAGCTCCGACGCCTCGAGTCCGTTGGGCCCGGGGCGCACGCGGTACGACACCGGCAGCGCGCCGCCTAACCGTGCCACCGACTCGTAGATCGGGAAGCCCGGGTCGGGGACGAGCACTTCGTCGCCGGCGTCGGTGAGGGCGAGCAGCGTGTACAGCATGAGCGGCTTGGCCCCGGACGTGACCACCACGTTCTCGGCCGTGCACGGCACGCCACGCGCGCGAACCGTGTCGGCGATCGCGCCGCGCAGCTCCGGGATGCCGACCGGCGCGACGTATCCGGTGATGCCATCGCGCAGCGCGCGAATGCCGGCCTCCACGATGTGCGGCGGCGTCGGGATGCCGGGTTCGCCAATGTGCAGCAGCACCACGTCGCGTCCGGACTGCGCCACGCGCCGCGCAGCGGCGGCCACGGCAAACGCGGTCTCGGTGCCGAGCGCGCGCACGCGCTCCGTGGCCGACGCGTCGTGGACGCGGCGGGTGACGTCCGAGATCCGAGTTGCGCTCATGGCGATCCTCGCAGGCGATCAGGTTAGGCGAAAAAAAACGGCCGCTCGGTGAGCGGCCGGGGGCGACGAGTGCGATGCGGCAGTGCGGCTACCGGATGCGCAAACTCCCCGGACGCTCGAAAGCGCCGGCCATGGCGGTGGTCCGCATCGTGGCGGGCTTGGGGAACCAGGTCCCGAGCCCGGGAACGTGAGCCAGCATCACAGGCAACTGCCTCGCACCGAAGTGCGCGAAGACGACCAACGAAAAAACGAAAATCCCGAGCGACGTGCCCGGGAGGTCGCTTTTTAGCAGTTGTTTAACGTGGCTGCAATATGCGGGCAAATCACCACGGCCTACAGTTGTCTCTGGTCAACGTACGTATGCGCGGTCGAGGTGTCAAGCGGGCGCGAATAACGCGGGTGTCGTGAAGAAGTGGGGAAGACGGAAGCGCCTCCCTGTTCCCTTATGAATCCTTCTGTTTTTCAATGTTGAGGTCGGCTTGCAATCGCGGTACCGACGATTGTATTGCTGAACGAAGCGACGTGCGCGACGAGCGACACGCGGGCGTGTTGACGGATGCGCGCGCATTGGCGAGGAGGTGGCAGATGACGCTCTGGCGACCCGATCCTTCGTTCTACCCGTCGGCCCGCATGGCGATGGATGCACCGCCCGAGCGCGTCGCCTACGTGGCCGCGCTCAACTATGGTCGCAACGACCGGCCCGACGAGATTCGCGTGGTGGATGTCGATCCATCGTCGTCGCGCTACGGTCAGGTGCTCAACACGCTCGCGCTCTCGCACAGCGGCGACGAGCTGCACCACTTCGGCTGGAGCGCGTGCAGCTCGGCGCTCTGTCCTAACGCGCCGCACCCGCATCTCGAGCGCCGCTACCTGGTGGTGCCGGGTATCCGCAGCTCGCGCATCTACATCATCGACACCAAGCCCGATCCCCGGAAGCCGAGCATCGTGAAGGTGATCGAGCCCGAGGAGGTGTTTGCGCGCACGGGCTACAGCCGGCCGCACACCGTCCACTGCGGCCCCGACGCCATCTACGTCAGTGCGTTAGGCGCGGCGCCGGGGCGCGGCACGGACGACGGCGGCCCCGGCGGCATCTTCCTCCTCGACCACTATTCCTTCGAGGTGCTGGGCCCGTGGGAGCTCGACCGCGGCGATCAGCATCTGGCCTACGACTTCTGGTGGCACTACGGCCACGACGTGATGATCACGAGCGAGTGGGGCGTGCCGCGCCAATTCGAGAACGGCGCGGTGCCCGATGATCTGTTAGGCAACCGCTACGGCCACCGGCTGCACGTGTGGGACCTGCGCCGCCGCCGCCACGTGCAGTCGATCGACTTGGGCGCCGAGCACCAGATGGTGCTCGAGCTGCGGCCGGCGCATGATCCCACGAAGCAGTATGGATTCGCCGGTGTGGTGATTAGCACCGCGGATCTGTCCGGATCGATCTGGACGTGGTATCGCGACAACGGAACGTTCAAGGCGAAGAAGACGATCACCATTCCTGCGGAGCCGGCCGAGGAGCGCGTGCTGCCGCCGGCGCTCAAGCCATTCAAGGCGGTGCCGCCGCTCATCAGCGACATCGACCTGTCGCTCGATGACCGTTTTCTGTACGTGTCGTGCTGGGGCACGGGGGAGCTCAAGCAATACGACGTGAGCGATCCGTTCGCGCCGAAGCAGGTGGGTTCGATCCACATTGGCGGCATCGTGAACCGTACGCCGCACGGAGACAGCGGCCCGCTCAACGGCGGTCCGCAGATGGTGGAGATCAGCCGGGATGGCAAGCGCGTCTACTTCACGAATTCGTTGTACAGCACGTGGGACGAGCAGTTTTATCCCGATGGGCTCGCCGGATGGATGGTGAAGGCGGACGTTTCGCCTAACGGCGGGATGGTGCTCGACCCGCGCTTCTTCCTGGCGTCGGGTGACACGCGGCCGCACCAGGTCCGACTCGAGGGAGGCGACGCGTCCACTGATACTTTCTGTTTTCCCTCATGAGCACGCCGCGTCGTGGATCGCGGTGGCGGCGTTCGGCGCCTTCCATGGCCTCAACCCGGGCATGGGATGGCTGTTCGCGCTCGCCCTCGGCCTCCAGCGCCGGAGCGAGCGCGCGATCGCGCTGGCCCTGATTCCGATCGCCGCCGGCCACGCCGTGTCGGTCGCGGCCGTAGCCGGCGCCGTCCTTGCGTTAGGCACATGGGTTTCGCCGCGCGGCCTCGAGCTCGCGTCGGGATGCGTGCTGCTCGCGTTCGGCGCGTACAAGCTGCGCGCCTACTACCGGCATCCACGCTGGGTCGGCATGCAGGTCAACGTCGTCGACCTCGTGTGGTGGTCCTTTCTCATGGCCACGGCGCACGGCGCGGGCCTCATGATCGCGCCGATGCTGATCACGCTGTCGGATGCGCCGCACGCGACCGCGCTTCCGTTGACGCTCGCTGTCGCCATTCATACGGCAACGATGCTCATCGTCATGGCGCTCGTCGCGTGGATCGTGTATAAGAAAGTAGGCTTGGCGGTGCTGCGCACGAGCTGGGTGAACTTCGACCTCATCTGGGCGGTGGCGCTGTTGATCGTGGGAGTCGTGGCATTGCTATGAGTGGATTCCATCAGTCGCCACCGGTACTGGCCAATCAATACCGCGACGACGCGCTGCTCCAGTCGTACCTGCGGAGCGCGGCGCCAGCGGGCGTCTTCGCGGACATCGAGCCCGAGCTCGATTCGTTAGGCGAGCGCGCGGCCGGCGAATGGCTCGCGCTCGCCGAGCAGGCCGAAGCAGAGCCGCCGCGGCTGGTGTCGTACGATGCGTGGGGCAACCGCATCGACCGCATCGAGACGAGCGACGCGTGGCGTGCGTTCGAGCGCATCGCGGCGGCGGAAGGATTCGTGGCGCGCGGCTACGAGCGCGCACACGGTGCGTTTTCGCGCGTCGACCAGTTCGCACGGCTCTACCTGTTCGCGCCGTCGTCGGCCACGTACTCGTGTCCGTTGGCGATGAGCGACGGTGCGGCGCGCTGCCTCGAATTGATGTCGTCCGACGACCGCCAGCGTGCGGCGTTCCGACACCTCACGTCCCGCGATCCGGCGCAATTCTGGACCGCGGGACAGTGGATGACCGAACGCACGGGCGGGTCCGACGTGTCGGGTACATCAACGGTGGCCAAACGCGACGGCCCGCACTTCCGGTTGTTCGGCACGAAGTGGTTCACGTCGGCCACGACATCGCAGATGGCGCTCACGCTCGCGCGGCCCGAGGGCGCAGAGAATGGGAGTCGCGGCTTGAGTCTCTTCTACATCGAGCTGCGCGACGACGCGGGTCTGCCCCGCGCGATGCGCGTGCTCCGGCTCAAGGACAAACTCGGCACGCGCGCGCTGCCCACGGCCGAGATCGAGCTCGACGGCACGCCGGCGTGGATGGTGGGCGGAGACGCGCACGGGGTGCGCAAGATCGCCACCGTGCTCACCATCACGCGCGTCTACAACGCGCTGGCGGCAGTGGCGGGCATGCGCCGCGCGATTGCGCTGGCGCGGGACTACGCGCGGCGACGCACGGCATTCGGGCGGCCGCTGAGCGAGCAGCCGCTTCACGTGGAGACACTGGCGGCGATGCAGGTCGAGCTGGCGGGATGCTTCCTGCTCGTGTTCCGCGCGATCGAGCTGCTCGGCCTAACTGAGTTGGGCATGGCGACCGAGCGCGACGAGCGCGTGCTGCGGCTGTTGACACCGGTCGCCAAGTTGTACACCGGCAAGCGCGCCGTGGCGACCGCCAGCGAGGCGATCGAGGCATTCGGCGGCGCCGGCTACATCGAGGACACGGGCCTGCCACGCCTGCTGCGCGACGCGCAGGTGCTGTCGATCTGGGAAGGCACCACCAACGTGTTGAGTCTCGACGTCTGGCGCGCGATCGACGCCGACCCGCAGACGATCGATGCGCTGTGCGACGAGGTTCACACGCAGCTCGACGGTGCAGCGGCAGGCGATCTGGCTGGATCTGCTGCGCGGGTGCGCGACGCCGTGCGAGCTCTGGCCGAAGCCGCGCGACGCCTCGCCGGTGAAGAAGCAGCCGGCCGCGAAATGGCCGCGCGACGGTTTGCGTTTGCGATCGCACGCGTCACGGCCGGCGCGCTGCTCATCGCGCACGCGCATCGCTGCCGGTCGACGCCCTTAGGCGTGCGCCTCGCGGACGCCGCGCGCCGATGGGCGTCGAGCGAGCTGCTCCCGCCGCTCGAGACCGGCGACGACTATCGTGGCGCGTCGCGGCGACTGGGACTCGACACAGACTGACTCGCTCGCCGTAACGCGGGACGCGCGGTGGTCGTCGGTTAAGGGTTCCTCATTCCTTCACGCGCGTCACGTCACCGGGTTCGGCGATGTCCATTCCATCCCACGACGCCAATCGCGGCGTCCGCGGGTCCGTCGTCATCCTTGGCGCCGATGCGTGTCTGGCCGCGCTTCCGGCCACATCCACACAACTCGTGAACGCGTGTCTGGCGTTCGGCTACGACGATGTGATTCCGGCGTCGTGGGGCGACGAGCTGTTGGCCGTCGGCTGTCTGGACCAGCTCGCGGCGCGCGACGCCGGTCCGGCAATGGCGTGCATCTGTCCGTTAGTCCGGGAGCAGCTGCGCGGCGCGAGCGGCGTGAGTGACGCGGCGGTGCGTCTGGTCTCGCCGCCGGTGGCGGCGGCGCTCTACGTGCGCGCGACGTCGCGCGTGCCGCTGCGCATCACGTACGTCGGCGACTGTCCCGGGGCCGGCCACCCGAGCATCGACATCCACCTCGCGCCCGCGCAATTCCTAACTCTGTTAGCCGAGCGGGGGATCACGCCGGGGGCGCAGCGTCCGGTGCCGAACGAGAACGGGCACGCGGCGCGCGACCGCCGGCGGCACTATTCGCTGCCCGGCGGTGTGCCGGCGCCCGAGTGGCTGGCCTCCGAAGGCATCGATCGGACGCTCATCGACCTGGGCGACCTGGCGTCGCTCGATCCGGCGCAGCACGGCGGACGCACGCTCGTGGACCTGGCGCCGCGACTCGGCTGCGTCTGCAGCGGTGCGCTCGCCGGGTGTGCGGCGACGGACGCTCGCAACGCGGTAATGCTGCACGAGCCGCCGCGGTCGGGCGATGAGGTGGTGGACCACGCGGTGATCGTGTCGGTGGCGGACGATGCGCCCGCGCGGACGACGCCGCACGCGCGCGACGTCTCCTGGCCCGAGTTCATTTCGGCGTTGGACGGCGCCTGGAGCGCGGGGAGCGCGGGCGTGACACCGGGTGCGCGTGCGGCCGGGCCGCCGGTCGCGCGCACGGCGGTGCGGCGTCCGCGCGTGCCGAAGCGGTTAGGCGAAGAGGGAGCGATCCTGCCGCGCGCCTACCAGACGCCGCGCGTGCCGACGCGCGCGGCGTCGCGGAGCGCAGCGGGCGAGCCGTTCGATGCGGCAGCCGATGCGCTGCCGCGCGAGCGCCTAACGCAGCCATCCGGCCCCGACGGGACGCCGGGGCGTGAGGGCCGGCGCACGGTTCACGACGGCCATGCGCGCGCGCCGGCGGTACGTGAAGTGCGGACGCGTCTGGCGACGGCGGATCGCTGGCTGCTGTCGGGCCTCGTGCTTACCGGCAGCGTGATGGTCGCGGTGTTGACGAGCATGCTCACGGTGCGCGGGATGCGCAGTGTGCCGAATCAGACGGCAGCCGCCGTTGTGTCGCCGCGGCCCGAGACGGTGTTCGTGGCTGCCGCGCTGCTCCGGCAGCCAGCGGCGGAGCGTCTCGCGCCGCCTTCGGCGCCGGTCGCCGAGAGCGTCGCAACGCGGACTCCCGCACGGGCGGTCGCCGACGCGCCGCCCAAGGCGGCGCGCCAGGCGACCGCGGCCGGGCGGCCAACGCGCGAGCGCGCCGTACCGGCGCGCCCGCGTCCCACGCCCGCCCTCGCCGCCGATCGCCCGCGCACCGCCGCGCCTAACGCACTGCCGGCGCCCGCCGTTGCCGCTCCCACGTCCGCCACGCCCACGACTGCGATGTCCCAGCCGGCCCCGGCCGCACCGCGAGACTCCGCCGCCTCCAACGCCCAGGTCCTCCAGGCGCTCCGCGAGATTCACGACGAGATCGAAGCCCGCAAGCACCACATCGATTCGCTCACACGCGCGCTGGACTCGCTCAAGAAAGACGACCCCCCACGGTGAGTCGGCCTTGACCCACCTCCCGCGTTCGGGGTAACAGTACGACATGCCCCTTCGCTGCCCCGCCTGAGCGGGATCGTGCGTGGGAATCGGGTGGATCACTTTCTGGTGGAGCAGAGCATGATCGCGTTTGGACGCATGGCGGCGGTGGCCGCCGTGGGAATATGCGTGGCGATTGCGGCGAGCCGCGCCGTGACCGCGCACCGCACGGCGGCACCCGCCGCGCCGGGGGCGGCGCTCGACAGCAACACCTTCATGACCGTGGACGCGGCCGCGAAAAAAGTCACCATCCGGCTCTACGCCGCGTACGGCAGCCAGAACGGCGGCATGAACTTCAACGGCGGGTCGCGCGGCAACCAGACCATCACTGTTCCGTTAGGCTGGTCCGTCCACATGGCCTTCCAGAACAAGGACGCGATCCCGCACTCGGCGATCATCCTGCCCGACCACATGCCGCTACCGCTGCAGCCCGACAACCCGGCGATCGCGCGCGCCTACACCAAGGACGTGACCGCCGGCATACCCACCGACGGAACCGACACCATGGACTTCACCGCCAAACCGGCCGGCAACTATCTGATCGTGTGCGGCGTACCGGGACACGGACCGAGCGGGATGTACATCAAGTTCGTCGTGTCGGCGGACGCGAAGGCGCCGCAGTACGCGCAGTGACGCCTAACGCAACCGGTCACGAAAAACGCCGGGGGCCAACGCCCCCGGCGTTTTCACGTACGCGGCGCCCTCGGCGTCAGAGTTGTCCCGGGCCCGGCATGGCCGTGAAGCCCGCCGGCGGCGCGAACTCCGACGCCGGTACGGACTTCGCCTCGATGCTCGTCGCGACGAAGGTTTCTTCGAGTTTGCCGTTCTTGTATGTCGTCACCTTGAGCGGGAAGAACCCACCCTTGGCGCCGAAGAACTGCTTCACCTTCGACAACATGGTCTCCGCGCCGCCGTGCCCTTCGGAGCCCGGCGCCTGGAACGTCGCGAACGTGCCCATGTCGCTCGCGATGCAGGCGTCGGTCTCGGTCGAATCTTCGGCATCGGACGCGTGAAAGATCTCGCACTTGTGGCCGGCCACGACCTCGCTCTTGCCCGTGTCGGTGATCTTCGATTTGGCCATTTGCTGCTGCGCTTCCGCCTGCGCCCTGTCCATGGGCATGGTCATGTACATCCGCCGCGCGGTCATCACGACCGTCGCCGTGTTCTTATTTTTGTCGAATATGACACTGACCGGACCGCCCTCGCTGTGCAGCATATTCATCTTGGCCATGCCGCCAGGTCCTTCGACGTACTCGATGTCGCTGCCTTGGCCGTCGTCGGCGCCGCGTTGCCCGTGAAAATTGATCACGCCCTGCCATTGGGCGCCTAACGGAGCCGCGGCGACGAGCGCGGCGAGCACGGCAGTCAGCGGCGCTCGCGTGAAACGGTGTGCCATCTGGGGACTCTCCATCGAGGGTGAAGGGCCTGCGTCTCGGCCGTGCGGTTCGGCTGCGATGATGAAACGGATGTATCTCGCGATTGCTCTCACTGCGGTACATTGATCATGCTGCGACTCGGGCGGAAGGTCGAGATCGTCGTCGCCTGTGCCATCGTCCCCTGCGCGCTCGAGGTCCTGCCGGCCTCGACCGTGCTGCGCTGGATGAAGCGAACCCCACGCCGGCGCGGCGACGCCATCGCGCCCGGTCGCATCGCGCACCACGTCGACCGCTTGCTCATGCGAGCGCCCTGGGTGTGGCATTACACGTGTCTGCGTCG
Organism: Gemmatimonadaceae bacterium; assembly: GCA_035496295.1. GTDB lineage: Bacteria > Gemmatimonadota > Gemmatimonadetes > Gemmatimonadales > Gemmatimonadaceae > JADGGM01. Next base: position 28,435 of record DATJET010000092.1, on the reverse strand, counting down.
CGCGACCGTCATCGCGGTCTTGCTGCGACGCGACGGGCGCGACGCCGATGTCGTGCTCGGCGCGCGCCGTCGTCCCGATGGCGAGCTCGAGGCGCACGCGTGGGTACGGTGCGACGGAGAAGATCCGTTCCTCGAGCACGGCGACGTGCGCAGCTATCGCGCGCTGCGCACGCCGTCAGAACCGGTGTCTCACGACCCGTGACAGTCGCTCACTTCGTGGGTCTCGAGATCGAGCGTGCACGTCAGGCCGCCCACTTGCAGGGTGACATCGGCCGTGCCGTTGAACGTGATCATCGCCCGGCGCGTCACCGTCTTGGTCTGCGTGCGCGTCGCGCGGTCGGCCTCGAAGTGCACGGTCACGTTGTGCACGATCGAACCGCTCACCGGCCAGATGTTCTGTGAGCGGGGCATGTCGAACGTCACGTTGGTGGCGGTGTCGTACGCCAGGTAGTGCCAGTGCCGCGTGACGTTCTGCCCAACGAACATCGTGCTGTCCTGCCTTACGCCCACCCGGTTCCACACGTGCGTCACGGGCGTCCCGGTCCGGTCGACGCCCATGTTCGCTGTGTCGCGGCGATCGACCCAGACGGTGCGGAAGGGAAACCAGCCCTGCGTGTACGAGCCGGTGAGCGTATGGATGTGATTCACCGAATCCGTCGCATCGGTGAAGCCGAACGCGACCGTGTTGCCGTCCCAGAAGCGCTTCATGTTCGTTAGGCTGAGGCCGTGCCACGTGCTCGTGCACGTGAACCAGCCGTCGCCATCGGGACCGCTGCAATCGGTGTTCACGCTGCGATTCACGTCCATCGTGACGCCGGGCGCGCTCACGCCCAACGATCCGCTCACGCCATCCGACTGCTCGTCGGACGTCATCAGGTCGACCGATGTCGCCATGGCGTCGCCCACATCGTTGGCGATGCCGTTCGTGATCGTGGAATCAGCTACGAGCTGATCCGGCGACGTGGTGCCATCGCCGCTGCAGGCCGCGAGCCCGGCAATCATCGCCGCGGCGCCCATGCACAACACACGGTATCTCGGGTGCATACGCTCCTCGTCAGAGAGTGCTTCTGCTCCTGAGACGGCGCTCGAGGCCGCGTGTTAATGCGCGCTTCCTTTTCTTAATGCCGCTCTTACGATTCACTGCACCATGCCGCGATCTCCTTTTGCCAGAACGAAGGTTGTTTGCACGCTCGGTCCCGCGAGTTGTTCGCCCGAGGTGCTGCGCAGCCTGATGGAGGCGGGTCTCAACGTCGCCCGCATCAATTTTTCACACGGCACGTACGACGAACACGCCCAGACCATCGCTACCGTGCGACGGCTCGCGCGCGAGCTCGATCGCCCCGTGGCGATCCTCGGCGATCTGCAGGGTCCGCGCATCCGCGTCGGCGATCTTGCCGCGCCGGTGGAGATCGTGCCCGGCGCGGACATCGTACTCGTACCCGAGGACGAGGCGCGCTCGGGCGAGATCCCCGTCACGTATCATGCGCTGGCCGAGGACGTGAGCGTCGGCGACCGCGTACTCATGGATGACGGGCTCATCGATCTCGTGGTGCTGGACGTGTCGAAGCCGCGCGTTCGGGTGCGGGTGGTGCACGGCGGCCTGCTGCGCAGCCACAAGGGCATCAACTTGCCGGGCGTGGACGTGTCGGCGCCGTCCATCACAGAGAAGGATCGCGCCGACATCGCGTTCGCGATCGAGCAGGGACTCGACTATCTCGCATTGAGCTTCGTTAGGCGGGCGGACGACATCGCAACGCTGCGCACGCTGGTGCCGAAGGACCTGCTCGTCGTGGCCAAGATCGAAAAGGACACGGCGCTCGCCAACATCGAACACATCATCGAAGCGTCGGACGCGGTGATGGTCGCGCGCGGCGACCTGGGGGTGGAGCTTCCATTCGAGGAAGTGCCGTTCGCACAGAAGCGCATCATCGCGCTCGCGAACGCACTCGGGCGCCCGGTGATCACGGCCACGCAGATGCTCGAGTCGATGGTCTCGAATCCCCGCCCAACGCGCGCCGAGGCGAGCGACGTGGCGAACGCGATTCTCGACGGCACGGACGCCGTGATGTTGTCGGCGGAAACGGCGATGGGCGAGTATCCGCAGCTCGCCGTGCACGCGATGACGCGCATCATCCTCGAGATCGAGAGCCGGCCGATTCCGCAGCAGGCGAAGGTGCTCGCGCGCCGCGAGTCGGACGCAGCCGTGTCTACGGAAGACGCGATCGCAGCCGCCACGACCGCCGCCGCGAATTCGCTCGATGCGCCGCTCGTGATGGTGTTCACGAAGAGCGGATTCAGCGCGCGCATCGTGTCCGCGCACCGGCCGGGCGTGCCCATCTTCGCCATCACCGACGTCGAGCGCACGTACCGGCAGCTGGCGCTGGTGTGGGGCGTGCATCCCGAGCTCGTGTCCAAGGCAGCGACGTACGAAGAGATGTTCGAGCGCGGGAGCCGCGCGGTGAAAGAGACGGGTTTCGCGAAAGCCGGCGACCGGATTCTCGTCACCGCGGGCGTGCCGTTCGACGTGCCCGGCACGACGAACCTGCTGCGCGTGGAACACGTGTGAAGCTCACATTTTTAGGCACCGGGACGAGCTTCGGCGTTCCGCAGATCGGGTGCAACTGCGCGGTGTGCCGCTCGCCCGATCCGCGCGACCGTCGCACGCGCACGAGCGCGGTGATCGAAACGGACAGCGGCACGCGTCTCCTCATCGACACGGCGCCCGAGCTGCGCTTGCAGCTCATCGCGAACGACATCGATCGCGTGGACGCGGTGCTGTTCACGCACGAGCACGCGGATCACACGCACGGCATAGACGACCTGCGCGCGGTATCGCTGCGTCGCGGCGCGCCGCTGCCGCTGTACGGCGCGCCGCGCACGCTGCACCAGCTCGCCCAACGGTTCCCCTACATCTTCGACGACCAGGTGCGTCCGCCGCCGGGAACGTCCAAACCGGAAGGACACGCGCACCCGCTGCGCGAGAGCGAGGTCGTGCAGATCGGCGACGCTCACGTGCTGCCGGTCGCCGTGCCGCATGGCGAAGTGTCGGTGTTGGCGTATCGCGTTGGTCCGATCGCGTACGTGACGGATGCGCAGCGGATTCCGCCCGACGCGATGGACGCATTTCGCGGCGTCGAAGTGCTGGTGCTCAATGCGCTCTTGCGCACATCGCATCCGACGCACTTGAGCTTCGCCGAAGCGATCGACGCGGCGCGCGCGATCGGCGCACAGCGCACGTACTTCACGCACCTCACGCATCACAATCGCCACGCGGATCTCGAGGCTGAACTGCCGCAGGGAATCGCGCCGGCGTTCGATGGTCTTACGATCCGGGTTGCCGGTTGATCGCGCCCCTTGCGGGCGCTACGGCGGTCGGTCAGTGTTCCTTCATGCCGCGCTAACCCGCGGTGTGATCGTGTCGTCCTTCGCGCTTGGGGGGCTGGGTGCATCAGTTCGGCAGTGACGTCAGAGTCGAACACGGTCGAGTGACGCTCGTCAACGAGGCTGTGCTCCAAACGGATGCGATGGACGGTTTGGTTCGTGAGGCGGTATTCGGACAGGGACAAACGAAGGACCACGCGCAATGGCTGCTCTGGGAGATCGGGCAGGCGGCTGGTGTTCGTCCCTCGAGCATTCACGATCTCTATCTCGCGCGCGGCCGCGGGAAGACGCATGGCTTCACCGTGCCGGCGATCAATGTGCGCGGCATGGCATACGACACGGCGCGCGCGGTGTTCCGCACGGCGGTGAAGCAGAAGGCCGGCGCGTTCATCGTCGAAATCGCGCGTTCTGAAATCGCGTATACCGACCAACGCCCGCGCGAATATGTGGCGGTGATGCTCGCTGCCGCGCTGCGCGAAGGCTTCCGCGGTCCCCTGTTCGTGCAGGGCGATCACTTTCAGGTGAACGCGAAAAAATTCGCCGTCGACCGCCGCGGCGAAGTCGCAGCCGTGAAGCAGCTCGCGCAGGAAGCCATCGCCGCGGGCTTCTTCAACATCGACGTCGACACATCGACGTTAGTCGACATCTCCCTCGCGACGCTCGACGAGCAGCAGCGGCTCAACTATCACACGGCGGTCGACATCGCGCGCTACGTTCGCGAGATCGAACCCGATGGTGTGACGATTTCGGTGGGCGGCGAGATCGGCGAAGTGGGTGCGCACAACAGCACCGTGCCCGAGCTTCACGCATTCATGGATGGCTTCAATGCCACGCTCAAGGAACGCACGGGCTCGACCACCGAGGGACTCTCGAAGATCAGCGTGCAAACGGGAACGTCGCACGGCGGTGTCGTGCTGCCCGACGGATCGATCGCCGCCGTCAAGTTGGACCTCGCTGCGCTCGAGCAGTTGTCCAAGGTCGCGCGCGAGGACTACCAGTTGGCGGGTGCGGTGCAGCACGGCGCGTCCACACTGCCCGACAACGCGTTCAACAACTTCCCGCGCGTCGAAGCAGCAGAGATCCACCTCGCGACTAACTTTCAGAACATCCTGTACGAGCACATGCCGGATGCGCTGCGTGGTCGGATCTATTCGTGGCTGGACCAGAACGCGAAGGACGAGCGCAAACCCTCTGACTCCGACGAGCAGTTCTACTACAAGACGCGCAAGAAGGCGCTCGGCCCGTTCAAGCGGGATATCTGGGACATGCCGGAGTCGGTGAAGAGCGATCTCGCTACAGCTTACGACAAGACCTTCGGCTTCTTGTTTGAGCAGTTGCGCGTCTCGAACACGGCAGACACGGTCGCGCGCTTCGTGAAGGCCCCGACGATGCACCGTGCGCCCGGGGCGCCGGTTGCCGTACACGCGGCGCCGGACGACGCGGAGGCGGGCGAATAAGCGGCGCCGTCGAAGCGCGGTGGCACATAGCGCTCGAGCGCCTGGCCGAGCGCGCCGCACACGAGCTCAAGAATCCGCTCAATGGACTCGCTCTGAACCTCGAGGTGCTGCGCGCGAGGTTGGCGCGAGGCGTCGAGGCCTCCAGCGTCACCCGATTCGCGGACGCGGCATACTTCGAGCTCGAGGCGTTGTCCGAGCGGCTCGACGCGCTCCTCGCATTGGCGCGCCCGGCTCGAGAGCCGATAGATTTGCACGCAATGATCAAGAAGTTCGCCGCGTTGTACGGCGCTGCGGCCGCCGCGGAGGGCGGGTCGTTATCAGTGTGGGCGGCACCAGACATGCCGCTTGTAACGAGCGCGGACGCCGACGCCGTTCGGCTGGTGCTGGCCGCCGCGGTCGACATGGTGACCCTTCCCGCCGGCGAGGCCGAATGCGGCGTGCGCGCGGGCGATGAAAGCGGCGAGATCGCCGTGACGGTCATACGGAAGGGATCGAGTGGCGACGCGCGACCAGCTGGAGAAAATGAATTGCGGCTTGGCGCAGGCGTGAAGGACGCGGCTCTCGAGGCCGGGATTCGGGTGCTCGATAGGGTGGACGGGGTTACTATCATCTTCCCCCGCGCCGATGGCCGGCGAGAGGAGTCGCAGAGCTAGGACATGGATACGCCCAAGATTCTCATCGCGGACGACGAGCGCAGCATCGCCGCGGGCCTGAGCGCGGTACTCGAGGAGGAGGGCTACTCCGTCGAGGTCGCGCCGGACGGACAGAAAGCGCTCGAGAACCTGCTCGAGGGGACGTTCGGCGTGATCCTGGCCGACCTGAAGATGCCTAAACTCGATGGCCTCGCGCTGCTCTTGGAGATGCAGGCGCGCGAGATCACCAGCGAGTGCATCATCATCACGGGCCAGGCCACCGTCGATTCCGCCGTGCAGGCCATGCGGCAGGGCGCATACGATTACATCGAGAAGCCGCTCACCGCGGAAAAGTTGAATCGTCTCAAGGCGCTCATTCCGAAAGCACTCGAGAAGTTTCAGGTCAAGCAAACCAACCGCGCACTTGCGTCTGAGCTTCAGGCGCTCACGCACTACGGTGAACTGACCGGCCAGTCGGATGCGATGCGGAACGTTTATCAGGTCATCGACGCAGTTGCGCCGTCAACGGCAAGCGTGCTGATTCTCGGCGAGTCGGGAACGGGCAAGGAACTGGTTGCGCGTGCGATTCACACGAAAAGCGAGCGCGTACGGGGGCCATTCCTCGCTCTCAATTGTGCGGCGCTGCCCAAGGACATTCTGGAGAACGAGCTCTTCGGGCACGAGAAGGGCGCCTTTACCGGCTCGACCAACGAAAAGCCGGGCGCGTTCGAGATGGCGCACGAGGGCACGTTGTTTCTGGACGAGGTCGCGGAAATGGCGCCCGACATCCAGGTGAAGCTCTTGCGTGCGCTGGAGTCGCGTCAGGTACGGCGCTTGGGCGGCAAGAAAGAGATCGACGTCGACATTCGCGTGGTGGCCGCCACGAACAGGGACTTGCAAGAGGCGCTCGCCGAAGGCGAATTGCGCGAGGATCTGTACTATCGGCTGGCGGTCGTCGAGCTGTACCTACCTCCCTTGCGGGAGCGTATGGGAGATCTGCGGTTGCTGGCGACGGAGTTTTTGGCGCGGTTCTCCCAGCAGAACGGAAAGAAACTGACGGGATTCGATGATGCGGCCATGGATTGGATTCTGTCGTATCACTGGCCGGGGAACGTCCGCGAATTGAAGAACGCAGTGGAGCGCGCCGTCATCATGTCGCGCGGCGCCAGCATTGGACTGACCGATGTCGTTCCACGCCATCTGCGCAATTCGACCGACGCGCCGGCGGCGGTGTCTCTTCCTGTCGGATCGACATTGGCAGATGCGCGGCGACAACTTACGCTCAAGACGTTCTCACTGACTGGCGGCGACGTGGAACGCACGGCGCACATGCTGGGCACTACCCCGGGCGAGGTTCGTGCCGAACTGGCCGCGCTGGTGAAGCCGGCGGAAGACGACGGCGAGCGCGACGCGGCGGCGCGAAACGTGAAGAGCTACGGATCCGTCAAGGACAAGGACGTGGTCCGACAGAAATCGAAGGGTCGGCGGTGAAGAGACGAGGAGATGAGGACATGAAGCACAACGCGCGCTACGAGGATGAGGAAGAGGACGAGCCGTACGTCGTGATCGAACGCCGCGGAAGCGGCGCCACGTCGTTTCTCGTCGGGATCGCCCTAGGCGCCGGCGTCGCACTGTTGTTCGCTCCGCAGAGCGGCGAGGAGACGCGTCGCCAGCTCAGGCGCCGCGCGCGGCGCGCGGCACACGTCGCGCGCGATGCGGCCGGCGATCTGTCCGACACGATGGTGGACCGCTACGAGCAGGCGAAACGCAGCGTCGAAGACCGGCTCGACTCGGCGCGTGAGGCGCTCGAGATTCGCAAGCACCAGGCGGCGGAAGCCTTTCGCGCCGGCCGCGAGGCCGCGCAACAGGCGCGCCTGGACCTCGAGGCGCGGATTGCGCAATCAAAGGCCAACTACCGCGCCGCCACCAATCAGACACGAGTCGCGCGCCGCTCCACGCTCGCGCCTAACGAAGAAGTGACGGACTCGGCCGACCGGGAGACGGAGTAGGAGCTCCGATCTCCTCTTCCGTCGTTGGGCCGACGCCCGCGGCCCCCGCCATGCCCAACCACCCGCTGTCATTTCCCCGGCGCTTCTGGGCGGCAACGAAGGACTACGCCAAACGAATCTGGGACATCGCCGGCGAAGACAACATCACGTTTCTCGCCGGCGGCATTGCGTTCAACATTCTGTTGGCCGCGGTGCCGTTCGTGCTGCTCCTGCTCTCGGGACTCGGCTATGTCCTGAACCAGAACGAGGCGCAGTCGGCCGCCAACCTGTGGCAGTTCATCGACCAGCTCCTGCCGCCGCATAGTCAGAACGCCGACTCGCCGCTCTACAAACTCATCAACGACGTCATTCGTGCGAGACGGTCCATCGGGCTTTACAGCCTCATTGGATTCGTGTGGTTCTCGACGCGGTTGTTCGGCACGCTTCGTACCGTACTCGCCGAAGTGTTCGACATCGAGCAAGAGCGCAGCATCATTGTCGGCAAGCTCTTCGACATCGAGATCACCGTGCTGAGCACGATCCTGTTCGTGGCATACACGGCGCTGAACGCGTATTTGCGGTTGGCAACCACGCACGGCATCGCGGTGCTGCAGCGCATTGGTCTGCAGAAAGATGTCATGGGCCGGCTCGAGTACGCGATCGGATCGGTGATCGCGTCGGTCTTCATGGTGCTGCTCTTTTTTTCGCTTTACAAATTCCTGCCCAACAGAAAGATCCGATGGCAGTACGCGCTGCTGGCGGCCATCGTGACGAGCGCGCTGTTCGAGCTCGCGAAGGCCCTGTTCACGTCCTACGTTGGGCGGTTCAATCCGGGCAGCTTGTACACCGGCACCGTGACAGCACTCGTCGTGATCGTGTTCTGGGTCTATTATGCGGCGTTGATTTTCATCCTGGGCGGCGAAGTCGGCCGGGTGTACGAGCTGCGCCGCGTGCGGCGTCTCCAGCGCGAGACGCTCGAGGAGTGACCGTCGCGCCCGAGCGGTCGCCCATGTCCTCACACTGAGCATATGTCGATCGATCTTCGCAGCGATACGGTTACGCGTCCCACCGCCGCGATGCGGCAAGCGATTGCCACCGCCGAAATTGGCGACGATGTACTGGACGGTGATCCCACCGTCAAGAAACTCGAGGCGCGCATCGCGACGATGCTCGGGAAAGAGGCCGCGCTCTTTTTCCCGAGTGGCACGATGGCCAACCAGACGGGTGTGTGGCTGCTGTCGCGTCCCGGTACGGAAGTGCTGCTCGGTACCGGCTCACACGTGATGATGTACGAAGCGGCCGGCGCGGCCGCGCTGTGCGGCGCGCAAGTGCGGCCGGTGCAGGGCAACGGTCTCGTGATGGATGCCGAATCCCTGCGTGCGGCGATCAGGCCGTATTCACCGTACACGCTGTCGGCGAGCCTGGTGTGCATCGAGAACACGCACAACGGCGCGGGCGGCGTGATCACGCCCCTGGACGAGATGCGCGCGATTCACGACGTGGCGCGCGAGCATTCGTTAGGCATCCATCTCGATGGCGCGCGGCTGTGGAACGCGCACGTCGCGTCGGGAACGCCGCTCGCCGATTTCGCGGCGTGCGCCGACACGGTGATGGTGTCCTTCTCGAAAGGACTTGGCTGTCCCGTGGGCGCGGCGCTCGCGGGTCCGGCCGCACTCATGCGCGACGGCTGGATGGTGCGCAAGCGGTTCGGCGGCGGCATGCGGCAATCGGGATTTCTCGCGGCCGCCGTGCTCTACGCGCTCGACACGCACATGGACCGTTTGGCCGACGACCACGCGCGCGCGCGCCGTTTCGCGAAGGCGATCGATGGCGTGAAGGGGATGCGCGTCGTGATGCCCGACACGAACATCGTGATGATCGATTTGCCGCCTGGGTGTGAGGCGAGCGCCGTGGAGCAGCGCGCCGCGACCCAGGGCGTGTTGATCTCCGCGTGGACGCGCACGCGGGTGCGTGCGGTGTTCCATATGGACGTGGACGACGCCGGTACGGAGAAAGCGGCGCGGGTGGTGTGCGGCGAGTGACGTTGTGACGCCCTGTAGGGAACGGTATATTTCGCACGTCCCAGGTCCCGAAGGGCGTCAGCCCACCAACTCCGTCAGGACCGAAAGGTAGCAGCGGTACGTGGTGTCGAGCGCAGCTTCGTCAGGCCTGGGGCACTGGGGGAAGCAGTGAATCTGGGGAAGCGCGACCTGGCGGTCGCTTGGGGAATCGCTCCGCTTTGGGAAACGCGACCTGACCTCGCTCAGGGAGCTGGTATTTCCGAGACGATTCCCCATTCCCCAAGCGACCGCTAGGTCGCGCTTCCCCCAGCGCAGCAATTCCCTCTGCCTATGTATCTCTCACTCGCGCGTAAATACCGTCCCCGCACGTTCGCCGACGTTGCGGTGCAGACGCACGTGTCGAACACGCTGCGCGGCGCCATCGCGCGCGGGCGCGTCGCGCATGGATATCTGCTGTGCGGTCCGCGCGGTGTGGGAAAAACCACGTTGGCGCGCGTGCTCGCGATGGCGCTCAACTGCGAGAACCGCACGCCCGAGGGCGAACCCTGCGGGCAATGCGCATCGTGCACGCGCATCTGGGGTGGGTCGGCGAGTCTCGATGTGATCGAGATCGACGCGGCGTCGAATCGCGGGGTGGACGATGCCCGCGAGCTGCGCGAGCGCGCGATGTACGCGCCATCGGGCGACGAGCGCTACAAGGTGTACATCGTCGACGAAGCGCACATGCTGACGCGCGAGGCGTGGAACGCGCTGCTCAAGATTCTCGAGGAGCCGCCACCGCGCGTGGTGTTCGTGTTCGCCACCACCGAGCCGCAGAAAATCACGCAGACGGCCGCGCCGGTGATGAGCCGGCTGCAGCGATTCGACTTCAAGCGCATCGGAAGCGCGGACGTGCGCGCGCGGTTGGCCACCGTGCTCGCGGCCGAGCACATCGAGGCGGAGCCCGACGCGCTGATGCTCCTGGCACGGGCGGCGGACGGCTCGATGCGCGACGCGCTCAGCCTGGCCGACCAGTCGCTTTCGTTAGGCGACGGCACGCTCACGGCGCAGCGTGTGCGTGATGCGTTAGGCCTGGTGCCCGAGGACGCGGTGCTCGCCGTGCTCGACCTCGTGGCCGAGCGCCGGGCGGCCGACGTGTTCCCGGCGATCGCGCGCCTGGCCGATGCGGGTGCGGATCTGGGTCTCTTCCTCGGTGCATTCGGTGAAGCGCTGCGCGCGGCGCTCGCCATCTCGTTAGGCGGCGACGGCGGCGATCTGTCCGAGACGCTGCGCGAGGGACTCACCGCCCGCGCGTCGCGGTTCACACCGGGCGATCTCGTGCGTATGCTCACCGCCATCACCGACCTCGAGCCCAAGTTCCGCCGGAGCGGACAGCAGCAGATCCTGCTCGAAACGCTGCTGGTGCGGTTCGCGTTGCTCGACCGCACGGTGGCAATCGAAGATCTGCTGCGGGAGATGGGCCCCGGCGGAGCATCGGGCGGCGACGGCAGCCCCGCGCCGCGTCCACCGGCCGGCCCGCGGACGGCTCCGTTAGGCGACGCGCCTCCGCCGCGCGACCGGGGCGGCGCCACGGCTCCGGCCGCCGACACGCGCCGCCCCGGCGCGCCCGAAGCAACCGCGGACCCGAGACCCCCGGCCGTGATCGCCGATGCCGCGCCCGCGCACCGCGAGGCCGTAGCGCCCGCTGCTCAGCCGCCCGCGCCCCGCGACCGCGTATCGCTCGACGCGCTCATGGCCCAGTGGGACGACATTGCATCGCGTCTTCGTGCCGAAGGCCGCATGGCATTGGCCGGGGCCGTCGAGCACGCGCGCCCGACGTCCGTGTCGAGCGCCGGCGAGATCGTGTTGGAGCTCGAGTCCACCGGCGAACTGTTTCAACAGCCGCTCGCCGCAAACGCGTCCGACGTATTGGCGGTGATCGGCACCATGCTCTCGGGCGCGACACGGCTCACGGTTCGCATCGCCGATCGCGCGTCCGGCGAAGCGCCCGGCTCGCGCCGCTTCACCGAGGAAAGCGTGCGCCGAGAACGGTTGTCTATGTTGAGGAAAAAGGACCCGACGCTCGACGCGGCGGTCGAGACACTGGACCTGGAGTTGATGGAATAGCCGGCATGGGTAACTCAGGCGTCCTCTCCCCTTGACTTCCTAGGGAAGCTCCCGCATTATGCTCCTACCTAGAGTTTCTATGGGAATGGACGCATGCGTGATGCCAACGTCGAAGTCCTCCGCGGCACGCTCGACCTCCTGATCCTCAAGGCGGTGAGCTGGGGGCCGACCCACGGCTACGGTGTCGCCCGATGGATCGAGCAGGCAACCGATGACGTCCTCCGCATCGAAGAGGGTTCGCTCTATCCCGCTCTGCACCGGCTCCAGTCGCGCGGATGGATCGACGCCGAGTGGGGGATCTCCGACAACAATCGCCGCGCACGGTTCTATACGCTGACCGCGAAGGGCCGCGCTCAGCTACGCGTGGAAGCTGCGACATGGACGCGCTTCGCCTATGCGGTGTTCGCCGCCCTCGAAGCGCCGCCGCGTCCGGCGTGACCATGAGATATCCGGCATGACGACGCGCACATGAACCCCGGTTCGAATCCGCGCCGTCCGCCCGCCTGGCGCCGGTATCTCAATTTTTGGGGCGCCGACATCGTCGCCGACGTCGACGACGAATTGCGATTCCATCTCGAGATGCGCGCGGCCGATTATGCGGCGCGCGGCCTGTCGCCCGAAGGAGCCCGATCCCTCGCCGAGCAGCGATTCGGCAACATCCAGAACGCACGTGAGGCGTGCGCCCAGATCGATCGGCAACAGGCGCGCGCGGAGGGTCGTGCACACATGCTCGTCGCCCTGCAGCAGGACACCGCCTACGCGCTGCGCGTGCTGCGCCGCCAGTGGCTTCCCGCGTTGGCCGCTGCGCTCTGCATGGCGGTGGGGGTGAGTGCGACGACCGCGATGTTCAGCGTCGCCGATACGCTCCTCCTCCGCCCGCTTCCCTATCCGAACGGCGATCGCCTCGTGGCGGTCAGCACAACCCACGTGGGCGCGTCGTCCTCAATCGGTGTCAGCTCCTATCTCGACTACCGAGACTGGCGCGCGTCGCAGCATTCGTTCGACGACATGGGTGTGTTAGGCCAGACGAATTTCATCATGCTGCACGGTGAGCCGCGGCGCATCGCCGCCTCGTTAGTCAGCGCCACGTTTTTCCCCACCTTCGGTATCGCCGCTGAGCTCGGCCGCGTGTTCTCCGATGCGGATGATCGCCCCGGCGCCGCTCCGGTCATGGTCGTGTCGGACGCGTTCGCTCGCCAGGAGTTCGGCGAACCGGCGCGCGCGCTCGGTCAGAGCATCCTGGTCAACGGCGTCGCGCGCACAATCATCGGAGTCATCCCCGATCGGTGGCGATATCCGTCGCGCGGCGAAACCTGGCTTCCCATCGAGACCGGCGGGTACAGCGGATTCAGCAACGGCGTCGACAATCCATCGTCACGCGGGAATCGCAATCTCCAGGTGTTCGGCACGCTGCGCCGCGGCGTGTCGCTCGATCGCGCGCGGCGAGACCTGGCAGCTGTCGCGGCGCAACTGCAGCGCGACTGGCCCGGTTCCAACGCGCAGATGACGACGGCGGTAACGCCGATGCGGGATCAGTACGTAGGTGATATTCGCGGCAGTCTCGTTGCGGTGATCGGCGCGACCGTCCTCGTCCTCCTCATCTCGTGCTTCAACGTCGCTGCTCTGCAACTCGCGCGTGCCTCGGCGCGGACGCGCGAGATCGCCGTTCGCACAGCCATCGGCGCGAGCCGCGGACGCATCGTGCGCCAGCTGCTCACAGAGAGCGTCGTGTTGTCGGTCGGGGGCGGTGCGCTCGGGACGCTGCTCGCCGTTTGGGCGCGCGAGCTCATTCGTCGCGCCGTCGCGCCTAACACGCCGGCGTGGATGACGTTCGACATCGACGGGCGCGTGTTGCTCTTCGCGTTTTCAGTCTCCATGCTGGCCGGCATCGCGTTCGGCATCGCGCCGGCGATACGCCTGGCCGACGTTCGCGCAGGCACGGCGCTTCGGAACGCCACGATCGGCAGCGCGCGCTCCAGGTTGCAGCGCGCGTTCGTGATCGCCGAGGTGGCGATCTCGATCATGCTCGTGGTGAGCGCATCGCTCGCGCTCGAGAGCGTGTGGCGCATCAAGCGCATCCCGTTAGGCATCGACCCGAATGGCGTCGTCACCTTCGAGGTCACGATGCAGAGTGCGCGCTATGACCAACCGGCGGCCCGCGCGCGACTCGTTACCCAGATCGAGCAGCAATTGCACGCAATGCCCGGTGTGATCGACGTGGGCGCCGCCGACCGCATGCCGATCAATGGATGTTGCTCGCAATTTCCGATGGTCATACGTGGACAGGCGGTGAGCAAAGGGCATGAGCCGTTCGTGACCGGTACCATCGCGACACCGGGCTACTTCGCGACGCTGGACGTTCATCTCCTGTCCGGGCGTACCTTCACCGAGAACGATGACGCGAATGGGCAGAAAGTGATGGTGATCAATCAGACGTTCGCCAACAAATACTGGCCCAATGGCGGCGCGCTCGGCCATCAAGTGAACACCGGCGCCGGCGATGCAACCATCGTTGGGGTCGTAGAGGACGTGAAGCAGGCTACCATCTTTGGCGCTCCGGAACCGCAATTTTTCCGCCCGTACGCGCAAGATCCGTGGACGCGCGCCGTCTTTGCCGTTCGCGCGCGCGGCGATCTCGCGCAAGTCGCGACGGCCGCACGTCACGTCGTGCGATCGGTCGACCCGACGATGCCGATCTTTGGCGTAGAGACGCTGGGGGCCGTCTTCGACGAAGCGACCCTCACCACACGATCACTCAGCCGCCTGTTGATGGCGTTCGCCGGTATTGCGCTACTGCTGGCTGCGACCGGGCTCTACGGCTTGATCTCATTCCTCGTCCAGCGGCGCACGCGCGAGTTAGGCCTGCGTGTCGCGCTGGGCGCCGAACCATCACGGGTTGCACGGATGGTCATCCTCCAGGCATGTGCACTCGCCGCGATTGGTGTGGTCGTGGGTATCGGCGGCGCTATGGTCGCTGCGAAGTGGCTCGCCGCGACGCTCTACGGCGTGACGGCCCATGAGTGGTCGGTCTATGCGGGTGCCGTGTTGATGCTCGGCGCTGCCTCGGTTGCGGCGAGCTGCGGACCGGCGCGGCGCGCGAGTCGCTCCGACCCGATGGACGCGTTGCGCGCGGAGTAGAGCAGTCCCTACCGCGTACTCCCGGTCCAGCGGATGCTCTGGCGCTCCTGATTTGACATGCCCGCCTGGACGCGTCCCTTTACCCAAGTAGCGAAGTGCGCGTACTTTTCCGACCATGGCTGATTTCATGAACATGCTGCGACAGGCGCAGCAGGTGCAGGGCCGTCTCCAGGAGCTCCAGCAGGAGCTCGAGAACAAGACGGTCAGCGCATCGAGCGGCGGCGGGATGGTCACCGTCACCGCCGATGGGAAGGGACAGGTGCGTGCGGTGAAGATCGACCCGACCGTCGTCAACCCGAACGACGTCGAGATGCTCGAGGACCTCGTGCTCTCGGCTGTCACGGAGGCGCAGAAGAAGGCAGCGGAGTTGGCCCAGGAAGAGATGAAGCGTCTGACCGGAGGCCTGTCGCTGCCGTTCAAGCTGCCGTTCTGAAATGTCGGTGATCGACGATTTGGCCGCGGAGCTGTCCAAGCTCCCCGGCATCGGGCGCAAAACCGCCCTGCGTCTCACATACCATTTGCTCAAGCAGAACCCCGAGCAAAGCCGGCGCCTCGCCGGTGCGCTCGAGGCGCTCGTGGCACGCGTCCGACGCTGCTCCGTGTGCAACAACCTCACGGAGCAGGATCCCTGCGCGCTCTGCACTGATCCCCGGCGTGACCAAGCCATCCTCTGCGTGGTCGAAGACGCGTCGGACATCGGCGCCATCGAGCGAGCAGGCGAGTTCCGGGGACTGTATCACGTGCTCGGCGGCAGGCTGTCGCCGCTGGACGGGGTGGGCCCCGAGGACCTCGCGGTGCAGTCGTTGGTGGACCGTCTGTCGGCGGGGTCGGTTCGAGAGGTCATCCTGGCCACCAACCCGAGCATGGAAGGCGAAGCAACGGCGCTGTACGTGCAGCGGCAGGTGACGGAGTATGTGCCCAGGGTGTCGCGCATCGCACGCGGCATTCCGGTAGGCGGAGATCTCGAATACGCGGACGGGGTGACGATCGCACAGGCGATCAGCGCCCGGCGGGAGATGTGATGCGTCGATCGAGCGTGGTGGCGGCGTCGCTTGGGTTTGCCGGTGGCCTGGCACTGGGTCTAATCGTCTGGAGTCAGCAGACTGAACGCTCCCAGCGCGATCTCTTCAGTATTCAGCCGTGGCGTCGATTGGCGGCGCTCGGCTACCTGCGCGGACAACGAAGTCCACAGAATGTGCGTTTGCTGCGCGACTATGTCGTGTGGGAACGCCACCCCAGGCTGCGCCGGCGCGGGGAGCGGATACTGCGACGCATGGAAAAGTCTCTCGTTTAGCCGGAGCACTCATGCCCGTCGGTGCCGCGAGTTGGTCGTTCACCGAAGATGATTACGGCGCGATCCTGCGATCGCTCCAGCAATTTCTCTATGACAGCAACGCGCGGTCCGCGCTGCTGGTCGACCGGTCGGGCCAGCTCGTGGCGACGGTGGGCGAGCCGCCGCAGTTCGACCCGACCGCGTTCGCCACATTGACGGCCGCGGATTTCAGCGCCAACGATCAGCTGGCGCGCCTCATTGGCGAAACCGAATTCAACTCGTTGTTTCATCAAGGCGAGCAGGAGTCCATGTATCTCGTGGACATCGCCCGCCGCGTGATTCTCGTCATTCTGTTCGACAACCGCACCACACTCGGTCTCGTGCGCCTCAAGGTGAAGCACGCCGTCGAGGAGCTCACGCGATTATTCGCCGAGATGTTCCAACGCGGACGCGAGCAGGCGAATCCGCCTAACATCCTCGCCGGCGCCGAGGATGAAATCGACCGGCTGTTTCAATAGACGGGAGCGCGCAGCCGATGTCGATGATCAACTACGCCTCACGCGAGATCAACTGCAAAATCGTGTATTACGGTCCCGGGTTGGGCGGCAAGACCACCAACCTCGAGCACGTGTACGGCCGCGTGCAACCGAACACGCGCGGCAAGCTCATCTCGCTCGCCACGGAAACGGAGCGGACGCTGTTCTTCGATTTCCTGCCGGTGGATTTGGGCACGATTCGTGGCTTCAAGACCCGGTTTCATCTGTACACGGTGCCCGGACAGGTCTACTACAATGCGAGTCGCAAGCTCATCTTGAAGGGAGTCGACGGGATCGTGTACGTCGCCGATTCGCAGCTGGAGCGGATGGAGGCGAATCTGGAGGCGATGCAGAACCTGTACGACAACATGCAGGAGTACGGGTACGATTTGACCACGATGCCCTTCGTGGTGCAGTACAACAAGCGCGACCTGCCCAACGCGGCACAGGTGTCCGAGCTGCAGGGCGCGTTGAACCCGGGGTGGGAGGTGAGGGAACCACCCAAGCAGCGGGTGACTCCCGACCCGTACCACGCCGGCGAGAACCTCATCGAGCAGATCCCGAGCGGCGAATGGGTGGAGCGCGCTCCATATTTCGAGGCAGTGGCGGTCACGGGAGAGGGGGTGTTCGACACCCTCAAGGCCGTGAGCAAGCTGGTGCTCAAGACGCTCGCCTAACTGCGAGCGGCGGGCGCCGCGCGCCGGGAGAGACGCGGTGAATCTGCCTAACGCGCTCACCCTGAGCCGCATCGTCGCCACGCCGCTGATCTTCCTGCTGCCGTTCGCGGACAGCTGGGAGCTCAAGCTGGCCGGCTTCGTGATCTACCTGATCGCGGCCATCAGCGACTACTGGGACGGCCAGCTCGCCCGCACGCGCAACCTGGTCACCGATCTCGGAAAACTGCTCGACCCGCTCGCCGACAAAGCGCTGCTGCTCGGGACACTCGTGCCGATCTACCTCTTGCAGTCGGGACACGGCACCGTGCTGTCCATGCGCTTCGTCACACCGTGGGGCGACGCCGGCTTGCCGCTCTGGGTGCTCGTCGTCGTGTTAGGCAGAGAGCTGTTCATGACCGTCTTCCGCCAGGCGGCGGCGCGACGCGGCACCGTGATCGCCGCCATCGGGCCCGCCAAATGGAAGACGGGCTTCCAGTCGGTATGGGTCGGGTCCGCCTATTTCTGGTTCGCCGCCAAAGCCGCCGCGTTTCACTGGCAGTGGGATAGCGAGTGGTGGCGCGCGTTCGCGAACTTCAACGGCGTCGTCGGCGTTGTCACGATGACGGTCGCCGTCGGGCTCACTGTCTATTCGCTCGGTCTGTACCTGCGGAGATACGCGCGCGTGTTCGCGTGAGGCCGGGCGTCGCTCTCTCTCACTGACGCTCCCATGCGCCTCGAAGTAGTCACCATTGGCGACGAGCTCTTGCTCGGCTTCACCATCGACACCAACGCCGCGTTTCTCGCGCGCACGCTGTCCGAGATCGGCGTCGAGATCGTGCGGCGCTCCACGGTGGGCGACGAGCCCGAGCGCATCGCGCAGGCCGTGCGCGACGCGTTGGACCGCACCGGCGCCGTGATCACCACGGGCGGACTGGGTCCCACGGCGGACGACCGCACGCGACCCGCGATCGCGCAACTTTTCGGCCGCGCGCTCCGCATGGACGACGCCGTGATGGCGCGCATCGCGGCGCGCTTCCAGCGGTACGGCTACGCGAACATGCCCGCGTCGAACGCTGTGCAGGCCATGGTGCCCGAAGGCGCCACCGTGCTCGACAATCCCAATGGTAGCGCCCCCGGACTGTGGATCGAGGACGAGCGCGGCCGGTGGGTCGCCATGCTGCCGGGCGTCCCGCACGAGATGCGCGCGATGGCCGCCGAGGTCATCGTGCCCATGCTAACGAAGCGGTACGCGACCAACGGAGCCGTGGTGCTCTCTCGCACCGTGCGCACGACCGGCATCGGCGAGTCGGCGCTGGCGGAATTGTTGGGCGAGGATGGGCACGACACCGTGGCCGGACTCCCTTTGGCGTTCCTGCCGGGATGGGAGGGTGTCGACCTGCGCATCACCGCGCACCACCTGCCGCGTCCGCAAGCCGTTGCCGCTCTCGAGCGCGCCGAGGCGAAACTTCGCGCGCACGCGGACCGATATGTGTACGGGCTCGACGGCGCGAACCTCGCGGGCGTGGTGCTCGAGCTGTGCCGCGAACGGGGATGGCACATCGGCACGGCGGAGAGCTGTACGGGCGGTATGTTGGGCGAACGGATCACAGCCGTTCCCGGATCGAGCGACGTGTACGTGGGCGGTGTGGTCGCGTACGACGACCGCGTGAAAACGTCCGCCCTCGGCGTACCGGCCGCGCTGATTCAAGAGCACGGCGCCGTCAGCGAGCCGGTCGCACGCGCGATGGCGACTGGCATCCGCTCGGTGCTCGGCACCGAGATCGGGATCGGCATCACCGGCATTGCCGGTCCAACGGGCGGCACTCCGGAGAAGCCGGTCGGGACCGTATGGATCGCGACCGATGTGAACGGCGACGTACGAGCGTCCGGCCGCCGGTACCTTGGGGACCGGGAGGATGTGCGTCGACGGAGCGCGCAGGCTGCGCTCGATCAGGTGCGGCGAAGCGTGAGCGGTGTGAGCTGACGAGTCGCCTGCCGGTCTGGCATAGAAAGAGGGCACACCGGTTGCACCTGGCGACCGGCCGACGGAAATTACGCTTCTTGCGCGGGTCGCGGATGAATCGAACGGGCCGGCGCAATTCACTGCGCAAACAAGGATCGATCGTGCCAGACGATTTCAGGACGAGTGCGTCGAAAGAGCAACACGGCCCCGCCGACGAGGAACCTCGCGACGAGGCCGCGGACTCCGAGGCCGAGAATGCGGCTGGGGTCTCGCAGGCGGAGGCGGCGCTCAGGCAGCAACTCGACGAGCAGCGAGACAAGTATCTCCGGCTTGCCGCCGAGTTCGACAACTTCCGGAAGCGGGTGTCCCGCGAGCGCCAGGAGCTGGTCGCGCGTGCGCAGGGCGATGTGATTCGGCAACTGCTGGATTCGGTGGACGACCTCGGGCGGGTGACGTCGGTGGACGCCGGGCGCGTGGATCCGGCGTCGATCGTGACGGGTGTGGAGGCGGTGCAGAAGAAGCTGCTGCGCGCGCTCTCGAACGTGGGGCTCGAGGTGGTGAATCCGGTCGACCAGCCGTTCAATCCGGAATTGCACGAGGCAGTCGCAACGGAGCGGGCGTTGTCGCCCGAGGATGATCATCTCATCGCGCAGGTCTACCAACCGGGCTACGTCTTTCAGGGGCAGCTGCTGCGGCCGGCGCGGGTCGTGGTGAAGCAGTGGTCCGACTGACGAGCGCGTAGCGAGCATGGCCCAGAGCAAGGACTTCTACGCCGTGCTTGGCGTATCGGCATCGGCGTCGCAGGACGAGATCAAGAAGCAATACCGCAAGCTGGCCAAGAAATTTCACCCGGACACGAACCAGGGTGACGCGAAGGCGGCGGAGCGCTTCAAGGAGATCTCCGAGGCGTACACCGTGTTAGGCGACGAGGCCAAGCGGAAGCAGTACGACGAGATGCGCCGGTTAGGCGCGTTCCAGGGCTTCGGCGGCGGGGCGGGCGGACCGGCGCGGCGCGGGCCGCCGCCGGGCGCGGGGCGTGACGCGGCCGGCATCCACTTCGAAGACTTCGACATCGGCGGCCTCGGCGGGTTAGGCGAGATGTTCGCCTCGATGTTCGGCGGGGGCGGCCGGCAGGGTGCGTCGCGCGGCCGGCAGGCGGAGCGCGGCCAGAGCGTCGAGGTGTCCCTCGAGGTGCCGTTCCGCGTCGCCGCGTTAGGCGGAAAGGTCCCGGTGACGCTGGAGGTGAACGAGGAGTGTCCGACGTGTCACGGCTCGGGCGCGGCGCCGGGCGCGTCGTTCAAGATCTGTCCCGAATGCAACGGACGCGGCGTGGTGTCGTTCGGGCAAGGCGGGTTCGCGGTGAACCGGCCGTGTCCGATGTGTCTGGGGCGCGGGCAGATTCCCACCGAACGGTGTCCCACGTGCAACGGCGCCGGCGAGACGCGTGCGCGCCGCACGGTGAACATCACGGTGCCGCCGGGAACCGACACCGGCACGCGGGTGCGCCTCACGGGCCAGGGCGGGAAGGGTGTGAACGGCGGACCGCCGGGCGACCTGCTGATCACGTTCCAGGTGGCGCCGGACCGGTTCTTCGGCCGCGAGGGGCTGGACGTGATCGCGCGCGTGCCGCTCAACATCGCGCAGGCTACGTTAGGCAGCAAGGTCCGGCTCAAGACCCTGGATGGAAAGTGGGTCAAGATCACGATTCCCAAGGGGACGCCCTCGGGCAAGCGGTTCCGCGTGCGCGGACAGGGCATCGAGAAGGACGGCGAGCGCGGCGACCTGATCGTCGAGGTGTCGATCGTGGTGCCGGAGAAGCTGTCGCCGGAGCAGGAGGACATGCTCAAGCAGTTCGCGGCGGCCGGGGGACTGAAGTACTGAGCGAAGCGAGCGCTTCCCTTTTGTTACGCCGCCAGCACCGGCAGCGCCACTCGTGCGCCGGCGATCAGGCCGCCGCCCAACACGCGGTCGCCATCGAACATCACCAGCGACTGGCCGGGCGTGATCGCCGCCACCGGTTCATCGAGGGCGAGCTCGATCTCACGGTCCTCCGCGCGCACGATCTCGGCGGGCGCGGCGGGGGCGCGGTGGCGGACCTGCACCTGCACGTGCGCGCCGACGGCGGGCGGCGCGTCGACCAGCCAATTCACATCGCGCGCGACCACGCCGCGGCCCAACAGCTCGGTGCGCGGACCGATCACCACCTCGCGCGCGTCGGGCCGGATCGCGATCACGTAGAGCGGCTCACGCGAGCCGCCGGGCAGTCCGCGGCGCTGGCCCACCGTGAACCGCGCGTAGCCGTCGTGCTCGCCTAACACGTGGCCGCCGGAGTCGACGAACCGGCCGCGGGCGAGTGCGGGCGCATCGGCGCCCAGGTGCCGCGCCAGCACCTTCGCGTGGTCGCCGTCGGGGACGAAGCAGATGTCCTGGCTCTCGCGCTTCTCGGCCACCACGTCCAGGCCTAACGCATGGGCGCGGCGGCGCGTCTCGGTCTTGGTGAGCGTGCCCACCGGCAGCAGCATCCGACGCACCACCGCGCGATCGATGCCCCACAGGAAATAGCTCTGATCTTTGCCGCGGTCGGCGCCGCGCAGCAGCTCGCCACCCGCTGCCCGAGCGTAGTGGCCGGTCGCGATCCAGTCGCACTCGAGCGCGTCCGCCTTCCGAAGGAGGTCGCGGAACTTGGTGAACGTGTTGCAGCGCACGCATGGAATGGGCGTGCGTCCGGCTGCGTATTCGCTCACGAAGTTCTCGATCACATCGCGGCCGAACGCGGTCTCGAGGTTGAGGATGTAGTGCGGGATGCCGATGCGTTCGCACACGCGGCGCGCGTCGTCGATCGAATCCAGCGAGCAGCACGGGCGGTCGGGCACGTCGTCGCCGTAGCAGAAGAGCTTCATCGTCGCCCCGATCACCTCGTAGCCTTGCTCGGCGAGCGTGGCCGCGGCGACGGACGAGTCGACACCGCCCGACATGGCCGCGAGCACGCGGCCGCGAACGTGCGGCATCAGGCGACGGCGCCGGTCAAACGCCGGGCCTTGGCGACGAGGGCCGGGAAGAGCTCCGCGATCCGATCGATGCACTCGTCGGTGGTGAGCGCGCCCAGGCTCATGCGCACGGCGGACACCGCCAACTCGCGCGGCACGCCTAACGCAGCCAGCACGTGCGATGGGTCGACGCTCCCGCTCTGACACGCCGAGCCGGACGAGCACGCCACGCCGGCCAGGTCGAGGGCCATGAGCATGGACTCGCTGTCGGTGCCGGGGACGGATACGCTCAGGATGTGCGGTGCGCGCGGTCCGCCGCCGCCGTTCACCACGGCATCGGGGATGCGCGCGAGCAGCGCGCGCTCGAGGCGGTCGCGCAGCGTGCCTAACCGACGCATCTCGCCCTCGCGCTCGGCGATGGCCAGCTCGGCGGCGCGCGCCAGACCAACCGCTGCCGCCACGTTCTCCGTACCGGGCCGCAAGCCGCGATTCTGCGAGCCGCCGTGGAGCAGCGGCTCACACGGCGTCCCATGCCTAACGTACAGACCGCCGATGCCCTTGGGCGCCCCGATCTTGTGGCCCGAGAACGTGAGCAGATCGAACGGCACCGCGCGCGCGTCCACCGACACCTTGCCGAACGCCTGCACCGCGTCGGTGTGAAAGAGCACGCCGCGCTCCCGGGCCGCCGACGCGAGCGCCGGAATGTCCTGCACGACGCCGATTTCGTTGTTCACCCACATTACGGAGCAGACCGCGACGTCCGACGTGACGAGCGCATCGTACGACTCACGCTCCACCACACCCACGTGCGACACGCCGAGGATACGCTCCTCGGCGCCCTGCGAGTGGGCGAAGTGCACGGCGCCCAACACCGCTTTGTGCTCGATCGGCGTGGTGACGACGGCGCGCTTGCCCGATGCGCGCAGGGCCATGAACGGACCAACGATGGCGGCGTTGTCGCCCTCGGTCCCACCCGACGTGAAGAACATTTCCGACGGTTGGGCGCCGAGGCAGTGGGCCAGGCGATCGCGGGCATCGTCGAGCGCGGCGCGCGCGTCGCGTCCCCACCGGTGCGTGCTGGACGGATTGCCGAAGCGGGGGCCGTAGAACGGCTCCATGGCCTCGAACACTTCGCGTCGCACCGGCGTGGTGGCGGCGTGGTCGAGATAGATCGGCTGGGGCATACACCAAATTAGCGAATCCGGCCCGATCCTGCCCGCCATCCGGCCGCGCGGCGCCCCGATCGCTCAGCCGAGCCACTCACCGGGTGTTTGCCCGGTGATTTCCTTGAAGTCGTCGATGAAATGGGGCTGGTCGTAGTATCCCAGATCGTAGGCAATCGCGCTCCAGTTCACGTTGCGCGGGTGCGCCATGCGGGCTGCGGCCGCACGTCCCAGCGCAGCGCGTGCGCGCATCACGCGTGCGAACATTTTGGGCGTGAGACCGACGTGCGCAGCGAACTGGCGCGCGAGTTGTTGACGGGTTACGCCGATCTCGCCTGCGAGCGCGGCGACCTTGAGATTCCCGTCGGCGTGGACGATGCGCCGGACCGCCGCCCGCAGGCTGCGCGATACCGCGACGCCGCGCATGAGGCGGCGGCGCACGATGTCGAACGCCGCGGCCACACATTCGACCTCGCTCGCCGCGGCGAGCGCCTCGACGTGCGCGGCGGCGTCGCGCTCCAGCAGATCGTAGTCGACGGTCTGGTCGGTTAGCTCGGACGCCGGCACGCGAAAGGCCGCTTGCGCGTAGCCGGGTGCGAGCCGGACGCCGACGTAGAGCCACGGATGCGGACCCTCGATGACGATGGGTCGCGTCATGGCACCAACGACGCTCGCGCTCACGAGCTCGCGATCGTGTGCCCCGGGCCGGCCGAACACGAACAGGATGTCGGTGCAGCCGTCGGGCAGCACGCGGTGCAGCGCGACGTCGGCCGCACTGCTCACGCGCCGAGTCCACGCGCACATCACGGCTGTCGCAAGGTCCGGCGGCGGCGCGTACTCGACGTACCCTTCGGCCACGGTCGCGTTCACAAGCGGTTCCATTTTTCCAAGACGCTCATGCGTGGCCCGGGCATATTGATCGCGTCACATCAACGGAGAGAGAACCTGCCATGCCCAACGTTATCAAGAAATTGACGCCCGTGCTCATGGTCGACGCGATCGAGCCGTGCCTCCCGCTCTGGATGGAGCGACTCGGCTGGAACAAGACGGTGGAAGTGCCCGAAGGCGACAGGCTGGGTTTCGTGATTCTCGAGAAAGATGGTGTGGAAGTCATGTATCAGACATGGGAGAGCATCGAAAAGGACGTGGGCACCAAGCGCGTCAAGGCGCTGGGCACGTCGGTCGGACTTTTCATCGAGGTGTCGAGCCTGGACGAGATCGAGCGTCGGATCTCGGGGATGCCGCTGGTGCTCCCGCGCCGGCGGACGTTCTACGGGATGGACGAGGTCGGGATCAAGGAAGCGGGCGGCCACACAGTGGTGTTCGCCCAACGAGCCGGTTGACCCGCGCCCTCCGCCTAACGCCGATCCGGTGTGGCGTTCGGCCGGAGCACGGCGCGCACCGGCGCGGCGTCCAGCCCGACGATCTTGAGCGGGAGCGCGACGAGGTCGTACGCGCCGTCGGGGACGTCGCGCAGGTCGAGGTTCTCGAGGTTGTACGCGCCGCCCGCGAACAGCGCGTGGTGCACCTCGAGCGTCGTGCTGTGGCGCGTGTCCACCGACGGCGCGTCGACGCCGAGGAGGCGGAGTCCGCGCTCGAGGAGCGACTCCACCTGCCTAACGCTGAGCGCGGGCCACTCGGCGGGGAACGCGCCGTCGGCGGTGGATGATCCGGTGCGCAGGAGCAGGCGCTCGAGCGGTGTGCGCGGTAAGGCATCCACGCGCTCGAACGAGCACACCGTCGCCGGACCGGCGAATACCTCAAGCGGGAGGTCATCGGAGGTCGGCCATCCAGCGTGCACGTGCAGCGGCGCGTCCGCGTGCGTGCCCACGTGCGGGCTCGTGGTCATGGCCGACAGGTTGACGGTGTCGCCGCGCGCGAGCTGCTGCGTCCACCGGCAGGAGTACGGCGTGTCGCCCGGCCACTCGGGCGCGCCGGGGCGGAGCGCGATGCTGATGTCGCGCCAGTCGTTGGTCGTCACCGGGCGCCCGGTGGCGCGCCGAAAAATTTCGAGCGCACGTCCCACAACACCGGGAAGAACCGCTGCGCCACCGTGCGCGCGAGATACCGCGCGCCTAACGTACCGCCGGTGCCGCTCGTGCCGGGGCCGATGATCCGCTCCACGAGCTGTACGTGCAGGAACCGCCAGCGTGCGAAGCCCTGCTCGTATTCCAGCAGCTCTTCGGCGAGGAGAAAGAGCTCCGACGGTGCCGCGTCGCCGTACACTTGCTCCAGCGTGCGGCCGCTCCGCTCGAGCAGGTGCTCGAACAGCGACTGCAGCGTTGGGCGATCGAGCCAACGCTGTATCACCGGCGGCGGCGCACCGTGCTCGCCGATCGCCTGGAGAAAGTGTGGGTCGCGCAGACCGGACGCCGCCTCGATGGCGCGGAACTGCGCGCTCTGCGATCCGCTGGAGCTGCCGAGGTAGCCGCGAAACTGCGCAAAGCGCTGCGGCGGCAGCGTGTCGAGGGCCGAGAGTTGGTCGGCGACGATGCGCACGAGGGCGTTGAGGCGCTTGGCCACCATCATTGCCGCCGCCACGTTCGCCGCCTCGAGCGCCTGCACGAGCGCGTCGAGCTCGTGCAGGATCACCTTGAACCACAGCTCGCTCGCCTGGTGCACGACGATGAACAGCAGCTCGTCGGGATGCTCGGGGTCCGACAGCGGGCGCTGCAGCGACAGCAGCTCGTCCAACGCGAGGTAGCTGCCGTAGTCGGCCGCTTCGTCCTTGTGCCTAACGGTGCGCGGCGTCAAAAGGTGGATACCTCCAGCGTGGTCACGTCGTCCACGCGCATCGTTTCGGCGGTGTAGAACGGCTCGCCGTAGCGCACGCGGATGAGCGAGCCGTAGTGGGCCGCCTGGTGTCGCACGATCTCGTACAAGGGCTCGCCGTTCGGATACACTTCGCCCGCCTGCCGCGCGCCGGCGAACTGCGACTCGTACTGCTTCACGGCCTCGAGCTTCTGCTCGAACACATCGGAAATGTCGACCACGAACGTGGGCTTGATGTAGTCCTCGCGAAACGAGAGGCAGTGAATCACTTTGCGTGGCCGGTGCGCCGGCACCGACGGCTCGACCTTCGCGAGTCCGGCGATGAAGCACGCATCGCGAACGAGCTCGGCGGTGATGCGATGATCGGGGTGACGGCCGCGCTCCGATGGCGCGATGACAATGCGCGGCGTGAATTGGCGCACGACCTTCGCGACCTCGATGCGCGTCGCGGGCGTGTTGACGATCGCGGCATCCGGAAATCCCAGGTTGATGCGTGCGCTCACGCCAAGGATCTCCGCGGCGCGACTTGCTTCCTGCGCCCGCAACTCGGCGGAGCCGCGCGTACCCGTTTCGCCCTGGGAGAGATCGATGATCGCAGTCGCGTGACCAAGTGCGCGTGCTTTGAGCAGCGTGCCGCCACAGGTGAGCTCGATATCATCGCGGTGGGCGGCGATGGCGAGCACATCGACGTGTGTCATGGCGCGGAATATATCGCGTTGTCATTGAGTCGCGAGACGATGATCGCGTGAGGCGAGCGACACGTTGGACGCCGCGAACGTCCGCGGCGCGCGCGGCACCGTCTATTCGACGCGTTTGCGAGAGGAACCTTTGCGTGCGTGCGCGATATTCGTGTGCGTATGATGTATCGAGGGATCCGTGCTGTCGGGCACACCGGCTGCGTCGCACGCATCCTTAGGCAGCGCATCAGGAGGTGTGCTATGCGTGCAATTCACTTCGTGATCGTCGCGATCGCCGCGACGGCGATGTCGTGCGGCGGCAGCAGCTCGAACACCATGACCGGTCCGCCGCCGCCGCCGGTCAACGGCGTCAACGTCATGATACAAGATTTCAAGTTCACGCCGGCGGTGGACACGATCAAAGTGGGGACGACCGTGCAGTGGGTGAACAACGGCCCGTCGGAACACAGCTCCGTGAGCGACACCGGCATCTGGGATTCGGGCGGCCTATTGCCGCCGTCCGGGGGGAGCTATTCGGTATTGGCCACGTCGTTCCAGTTCACGTTCAATCAGACCGGAACGTTCCCGTATCATTGCAAGTTCCATCCGCCGTCGCAGTATCCGTCGTTTGTGGGGACGATCGTCGTGGTCAATTGACGCGGCGTCCGTTAGGCGGATGCGGGAGGCCGGCCGGCGCGTATCGCGCTCGGCCGGCTCTCGTGCGTACTACGGGCGGCGTGTCACCTGCCTCGTGGTTTCCTCGCGCGGCTGGGCCGGCGCAGGCGACGAGCGCGTGACGGTCCGCAACTGCGCAGCTTGTCGACCCGAAGTGGAGGGCCGCGTGGCAGCGGTTCGCACAGGGGTCGAGTGCGCCAAAGGCTCTGCGGCCACTCCAAATGGCGACATTTGCGAGGGCGACAACGATCCGATCCAGGCGTTGCCGGGGCTGTCCGCCCACCATGGGCGGCGGCGCGGTTCCTTGCTGCGCGCGGCCGGACGCTCGGCAGTCACGATGGTGCCGGGAGCCTGGATCGACAATGGTGCACGCGACGCGGTGTTGGCGGCCAAGGAGCCGCGCTCGGTGCGAACTGCATCGAGCGGGCACAACGTGGACCCGTATGCGGCGGGCACGGTGATGATTCGTCCATTTCCGCACGTGATGCTCGTCGTCGCGACGGCGAATGCGCCGACCGGCGCGTTGGACCAATCGACCAGCATGTCGGAGGACCACGAGCCATCGGGCGCATCGGCGGGAATCACGGCAGTGGTGACCGCGTCGATGAAGGTCGACGCGCGATACGACGCGAATCGGTCCTCGCCGAAGTAGTCCCGCAACCCCGCGGGCCCGGTGAACGTGCCTAACGTGAGCGGCTCGTCGGCGGCCACGACGTAGATGTAGGTCGCGCCGCCGTACGGCGCGACGAACGGAGACCGGAGATAGTCATCGTAGAACTCGGGCGTCTCGGTGACGAGGCTCATGCCGGCGGGCCTGGGCTCCGACTCCGGTGCGTATGGGTACAGGAGGCGCACACCGCGACCAGGGATGACCTCGAACGCCGCCACGTAGGCCGGTCGACTGAGCGCGAACGTGAGCGACGGGACGACGGTGTGCGCCGCGAGGGCGGGGAGTAGCGTGATGTCCAACGGAGGCGGGGGCGCGGCCGCTTCGCGTGGAGCAGCCCGCA
>DATJET010000091.1:0-7307 GCA_035496295.1 Gemmatimonadaceae bacterium | reverse complement strand
CACTGGTACACGGCGTCGACGTACGCCCGCGCCATCGAACGCATCGCCGGCGACGCATCCGTGTTCGGACTCGGCGCCGATGTCATCGCCGGCTTCCCGGGCGAGACCGCGGACGAGCATCGAGCGACCATGTCGCTCGTGTCGTCGCTCCCGTTCACGAGCCTCCACGTTTTTCCGTATTCGCCGCGCCCGGGCACCGCCGCCCAACGGATCGCAGAACCGGTCGGCACCGCCGATGTCGCGCGCCGAGCGAACGAGCTCCGCGCCCTGAGCGCGCAGGTCGCGCAGACCTATCGCGCCCGACGAGACGGTGGGGACGCCGACGTTATCATCATCGGCGATCGCGCGCACCGAAGCGGCCTTACGGAAGACTATTTGTCGGTCATCCCGGCCGACGATGCGCTATCCCGTGGCACCCGCATGCCCATGCGCCTCGCACTCGAGCGCGGCGTATTGGTCGCTCACTCAAAAGAGTGCTAGCTTGTAGCGTAGCGCCAGACACTCGGTGTCTCAGACCTTCGACAAAGGACTCAGAGGATAACGAAAAGGATTCAAGAGATGGGGAGGATTGCCTCCGGCGCGCATTCCTAGTCCAGGGTGCACGCTCGTGGAGATCGCCACGCGCGTGTGCGATGCACCACCCCTCGCAACGAAGCAATCCTCCCCATCGCTTGTATCCTTGTAGTTATCCTTTTGAACAACTACAGAGGAGCTGGGCAACTAGAGACGAGCTGGGCAACCACAGAGCAGCCCGGAGTCACCGGTAAGGAGTAGCGACCTAGCAATGAGCACCGAGCGCCGCCAGACCGTCTATATCGAAACCTACGGATGCCAGATGAACGTGAGCGACTCGGAGCTCATGTACGGGCACCTCGAGGAGGTCGGCTACACGCCCGTGGGCGGACCCGACGGCGCGGACGTCATCCTCGTCAACACGTGCGCCATCCGCGACCACGCGGAACAACGCGTCATCGGCCGCTTGGGCGAGCTCAAGCGCTTCATGGGTCGCGACACCATACTCGGCGTCACAGGCTGCATGGCCCAACGGTTGGGGTCGGCGATCCTCGACCGCGCGCGCCATGTGCAACTCGTTGTGGGACCCGACGGCTATCGCGCGCTGCCCGCACTGATTGAAGGCGCGCGCCGCGGCGAACGCGTCGCCAACGTCGCGTTCGATCTCGAGGAACACTACGAAGACTTCCATGCACGTCGCTTCGACGGCGTGCGCGCATGGATCCCGGTCCAGCGTGGCTGCGATTACAAATGCACCTACTGCATAGTTCCGATGACGCGCGGAGCGGAACGCAGTCGTACCTTGGCCGACGTCGAACGCGAGGCGCGTGCGGTCGCAGAGCAGGGAATCACGGAAATCACGCTCCTCGGTCAAACGGTCAACTCGTACAACGACGGTGCGCATGATTTCGCGGATCTGTTGCACTGCGTTGGGCACGTTCCGGGCATTCGCCGTCTCCGGTTCACCAGCCCACACCCCAACGACTTTACCGAGCGGGCGGTCGCGGCGATGGCGGACACGCCGTCGGTCTGCGAGCACGTGCATTTGCCAATGCAATCTGGCTCGTCGCGCACACTCAAGCGCATGCTTCGCCGCTACACGCGCGAAACGTATTTCGACTGCGTGGCCCGCATCCGTGAGGCCATTCCAGGCGTCGCGATCACCACGGACATCATCGTCGGCTTCCCCGGCGAAACGGATGATGAGTTCGAGGAGACGCTGAGCGCCGTGCGCGAAATCGGTTTCGACGATGCGTACACGTTCCGTTTCTCGCTACGCGACGGAACGCCGGCCATGCGCTTGCCCGCACACCTTACGGTGCCCGACGACGTCGCCGCCGACCGCCTCGACAGTCTCGTTGCCACCGTGCGCGACGCGACCCGCACTCGCAATCTGTCGTTGCTGGGCACGCGTCACGAGGTGCTCATTGAGAAGGCCGCGCGCCGCGGCGGACTACTGCAAGGCCGAACGCGCCACCATCGCACCGTGCTGGTGCCGGGCGACGAAACGCTCATCGGCCGTTACTTCACGGTGGAGCTCACCGGCACCACGGGCTCGACCTTCACGGGCACCATCGCGTCCGCGGGCCACGCGCTCCCGCTCGCCGGATGAAGAATCTCCTCGAGGGCACGGTCGTCGCGCTCTACGACGAGCTCCGCGCGCAGAACCCCGAGCTCTGCGCGTGCGACAACTGCCGCACGGACGTGATCGCGTTCGCCCTCAACGCCGCTCGCCCGCGCTACAGCGGCGGCACCGACGTCGGTCAGGCGCTCATCTCGGTCGATCTGCAACGCGACCAGACGCGCGCCGCCCTCGCCGTGATCGTGCTCGACGCCATGCAACGCGTCGCAGCGAACCCGAGACACAAGTCATAGGGAAGCACGCCGCCTAACGGCGGCGCTTCGGGAACAGGGCATCGGCGGCCGTTAGGCGGCGCGCTTCCCCGGCACGTATGCCTCTCATCACCACCGCCGTCCTGTGCTATTGCGCCGGCCTCCTCGCCGGCTTCGCCGGCTATGCGCTGACCATCGTGGTGATCGTGATCGCCGCCCTCATCGTGTCGATCGTTAGGCAGGATCTGCGGCTGGCGGCGCTCGGCGCCATCGTGGCGTCCGGTGCCCTGATCGCGGCGGCAGACGGCGACCGCGAGCGGCAGTGCCGCGGGAGCGCAGCGGGCGCGGCCGAGTGGGTTGCCGTCCTCGATGCAGCGGCTGCACCCGGCGCGTTCGTGCCCGCCACCGTGCACGCACGTGGATGCACGGTGCGCGCGTCCATCGCGGTCGAGCGTGGCGTCGCACCGGCGGGCGCGCGAGCAACGGTGCGCGGGGAAGGCGTCGCCTCCAAGCGCGGCATTCGCATCCAGCACGCCAGCGTGCGCCGCGCAACAGGCGGCTCCCGCCTCGTCGCGTGGCGCGATGGCGTCGGACGTCGTATCGACGCAACCTTCCGCGGCGACGCGCCCCTCGTTCGGGCGCTCGTGATCAACGACACCCGATCGCTCGATCCGGCGGTGCGTGACCGGTTCGCGGCATCCGGCATCATCCACATGCTGGCCATCTCGGGCCTCCACGTCGCTATCATCGCGGCGATGCTCGAGGTGATCTTCGTCGCTCTGCGTTTGCCGCTCGCCGCGGCTCTCGTTGCGACAGTCGTGGTCACCGCGTTCTACGTCGCCCTCATCGGCGCGCCGCCTGCCGCCGTGCGCTCGGGCGCGATGCTCGGCGTCGTGTCGGCATCGCGCCTTCTGCAGCGGCCAACGTCCCCGTGGGCGTCGCTGGCCATCGGCGCCGCCGTTCCGTTAGGCAGCGCGCGCACCGTGCTCGACGTCGGCTGGCAGTTGAGCGTGTTGGGCATCGCGAGCCTCATCGCCGGCGCCCACCTCACGCGACGATGGATCGCGCCGCGCTGGGACGGCTGGCGCGCGAGCCTCGCCGCGGGCGCGCTCACGTCGGTGGTCGCGTGCATCGTCACCGGACCCATCGTCGCGTGGACCTTCGGGCGCGTCAGTCTCATCGCGCCGCTTGCCAACCTCGCCGCGGCGCCGGTGATCGCGGTGCTCCAACCCACGCTCTTTCTCGCGACGCTGTTCGCGCCGCTGCCGCCCATCGGGCGATTCCTTGCCGACGCGGCGCACCCGATGCTCGTCGCATTCAACGGAGTCGCGAGCCTCGGCGCCGGCGTGCCTTACGCAGCGATTACCGTCGCGCCCACCGCAGTCGGCGCGGTGTGCGCGGGACTCGCGTCGCTCGCACTCCTCGTCGCATGCGTGAGTCGCTATCCGATGCGTCCGCTCATCGCGTCGCTCGCCGTTCTCGGATGCTCGGTGTGGTTGCCGCTCGCGCCGGCTGCCGCGCATGACGTCGAGATGCACGTGATCGACGTTGGGCAGGGCGACGCAATTGCGTTCCGCACACCGCACAACCACTGGCTTCTCTTCGACGCCGGCCGCTCGTGGCTCGGCGGCGACGAAGGTCGGTCTACGGTGATACCGTACCTGCGGCGACGAGGTGGAAACGTGAGCGTGTTCGTGCTGTCGCACCCGCATTCCGATCACGCCGGCGGCGCGGCGAGCGTGATGCGTGCGCTCCATCCCGAGCGCTACTGGGACGGCGCTTACGTCGGCACGAGCGAGACCTATCGCGAGTCGCTTACTGCTGCGCGAGACGCCGGCGTGCCGTGGCACCGCGCTCGACCCGGCGATTCGTTGGTCGTCGACGGCGTCGCCGTCACCGTGCTCGCGCCGGATTCCGCGTGGATGTCGCAGCTCGACGCCCCGAACGAAGCGAGCGTCGTCGCATTCGTGCGCTACGGTGCTGTGCGCTTCCTCCTCATGGGCGACGCCGAGCGCGGTGAGGAGCAATGGTTGCTCGAACACACCGATTCATTGCGGGCCGACGTGCTCAAGGTGGGTCATCACGGTAGCAGCACGAGCAGCACCCGCGCGTTTCTCGATGCCGTCACGCCACGGCTCGCTCTCGTGTCGGTGGGCGCCGGCAATTCGTATGGACACCCGAGCGCAAACGTCATGTTGGCCCTGGCCGAGCGACGCGCGCTGGTGCTGCGGACGGATCGGGAGGGTACCATTGTCGTCCACACGGATGGATCATCCATCGAGGTCGAGGAGGAGGGAGACCGTTGGGCGTTGTCGACCAGACATTGACCGCGCTCGTGGGACGATCCGCGCCGCTGCCGGCTGCGCTCGTCGCGCGCTACCCGGAGCTCGGCGCCATTCGGCTTCGAACCGGTGGACTGCCGCCGCGTGTGGCGGGCTGGTTCCTGGGGCGTCGCACGGTGTCGGCAATCACCCTCTGGCGCACCGTGTTCGCGGCGCCGGACGCCCATTTGGACGCGGAACTACTCTTGCACGAACTCAGGCACGTGCACCAGTTTCAAGGCAGTTCCGCGTTCCCGATTCTGTATCTCTGGGAGAGTCTCCGCCGCGGGTATCACGACAACCGCTACGAGGCAGACGCCCGCAAATTTGCGGCGCATCGCGTTCGCGATTCCCGCTCAGACCCGCCGAGAGAAGAGGTGTAACGTGGTTCAACATACGCCGACGTCGGTCGTCACGATCGAGCGGTTCATCATCGAGCAGGAGCGACTGCACCCGGAAGCGACGGGTGAGCTGTCGGGCATCCTGTACGATCTCGCGCTCGCGGCCAAGATGATCGCGACCAAGGTTCGCATGGCGGGTTTGGCGGACATCCTTGGCGCCACGGACATGACGAACGTGCAGGGCGAGGTCCAGCAGAAGTTGGACGTGCTGGCCAACGAGATCATCGTGAAGGCGATGGACCACGGCGGTCGCTTGTGTGGGATGGCGTCCGAGGAAGAGCCGGACATCATCCAGATTCCCGAAGGATTCAAGTGCGGGAAGTACGTGCTGCTCTTCGATCCACTCGACGGTTCATCGAACATCGACGTGAACGTGCCCGTGGGCACCATCTTCTCGGTGGTCCGCAAGATCACGCGCGGCACGCGCGCGGAGATGGAAGATTTGCTCCAGCCGGGTCGTCGTCAGGTAGCCGCGGGCTACGTGATCTACGGCTCGAGCACCATGCTCGTGTACACCACAGGGCAGGGCGTGCACGGCTTCACGCTCGATCCATCGATCGGCGAGTTCCTGCTTTCGCATCCCAACATTCGCATCCCCAAGACGGCGCGCTATCTGTCCGTGAACGATTCGTACGAGCAGCACTGGGACGACCACGTGCGCGCGCTCATGCGCCGCTATCGCGGACTCGACGGCGACCACAAAGCGCTCAACGTCCGCTACGTGGGCAGTCTGGTGGCCGACTTCCACCGCAACCTGTTAGGCGGCGGGGTGTTCTGTTATCCGTCCAACGCGCGCAGTCCGCGCGGCAAGCTGCGCCTCTTGTACGAGTGCAATCCCCTGGCGTTCGTGGCCGAGCAGGCGGGCGGCGCGGCGACGGACGGGACGGCGCGCATCATGGATATTTCGCCCAGCGAGCTGCACCAGCGGTCGCCGCTGTACATGGGCAGCCGTGACGAAGTGGAGCTGGCGAGCGAGATGTTGGGGGGCGTGGCCAGCGCCGTCTAACTGAGTTAGGTCGCCGTCTTACCACATGACATCTCGAGTTCCCGATCGCGCCACGCCGTCCGGCATCCCCGTGGCGCCGGTGTACCATCCCGGCGACGCGCCGGTCGACTATCCCAAGGACCTGGGCGAGCCCGGCGCGTACCCGTTCACACGCGGCGTGCAGGCGACGATGTACCGGTCGCGGCTCTGGACCATGCGCCAGTACGCCGGCTTCGGTACGGCCGACGAGACGAACCGGCGGTTCAAGCTCTTGCTCCAGGCCGGGCAGACCGGGCTCTCGGTGGCGTTCGACCTGCCGACGCAGATGGGCTTCGACTCCGACTCGCCGCGGGCGTTAGGCGAGGTGGGGCGCGTTGGCGTCGCGATCGATACGGTGGACGACATGCACCGGCTCCTGGCCGATCTGCCGTTGGACAAGGTATCGACGTCGATGACGATCAATGCGACCGCGGCGACGCTGCTCGCGATGTACCTGGTGGTGGCCGAGGAGCGCGGGGTGCCGTGGACTGCCGTGAGCGGGACGATTCAGAACGACATCCTCAAGGAGTACATCGCACGGGGGACGTACATCTATCCGCCGGGGCCGAGTCTGGCCCTGATCACGGAGCTGTTTGCGTTTTGCGCGGAGAAGGTGCCGCAGTGGAATCCGATTTCGATTTCGGGATACCACATTCGCGAGGCGGGGGCGACGGCAGTGCAGGAGTTGGCGTTCACGTTCGCGAACACGGTGGAGTATGTGTCGCGGGCGGTGCAGGCCGGTCTCGCGGTGGACATGTTTGCGCCCCGGCTGTCGTTCTTTTTCGCGGCGCACAGTGACTTGTTCGAGGAGGCCGCGAAGTTCAGGGCGGCGCGCCGGATGTACGCGCGGATCATGCGTGAGCGGTTTCATGCCTCCGACGCGAGCTCACGGCTGCGATTTCACACGCAGACGGGCGGCGTGACGCTGACTGCGCAGCAGCCGCTCAACAATGTGGTACGGGTGGCGGTGCAGACGATGGCCGCTGTGTTAGGCGGGACGCAGTCGTTGCATACGAACGGGTACGACGAGGCGCTCGCGTTGCCGACGGCGGAGGCGGCGACATTGGCGCTGCGGACGCAGCAGATCGTGGCGTACGAGTCGGGCGCCACGGCAACCGTCGATCCGCTTGCCGGGAGCTATTATGTCGAGCGCCTAACCGACGAGCTCGAGGCGCGGGCAGAGGCGTTGTTGCGGACGGTGGATGAGATGGGCGG
>DATJET010000090.1:0-28754 GCA_035496295.1 Gemmatimonadaceae bacterium | reverse complement strand
CGCCCGGCTGCCCCACCACGCCGCCGCAAAGCCGACGGCCGCGCCTAACGCGCCGACCACCGCGCTCTCCGTCATCATCTGGCGCACCAACCGGCGCCGCCCCGCGCCCAACGCCATGCGAAGGCTCATCTCCGGACCGCGCGCCGCCGCCCGTGCCAGCACGAGATTCGCCAGATTCGTGCACACAATGAGCAGGAGCACGCCGACGCCCGCCTGCAGCGTGACTAACGCGGACCGGAACGACCGCCGCACCGCCGAGAACCCCTGTGCGCCCGACACGACCGGCACCACGGCCTGCTGAAACCGCGCCGCCCGCTCTGGCGAGGCCTCGCTCGCCACGATCATCCTCCGCACGAGCGACGTGAGCTCCGCGCGCGCCCCGGCGAGCGTCTGCCCCGGCGCCAGCCGGCCGAGCAACAGCAGCCAGCACGTGCCCCGGCTGTTGATGGGAGCGCTATGCGGTTCCAACGCCGGCTGCATGTCGATCGGAATCCAGATGTCCGTCGAGCGCTCGACGATCTCGCCGCCGAACCCGCGGCGCGCGACACCCGCAATCGTGAGCTTGACGCCGTTCACAGTGATGTCGCGCCCAACGACGTCGCTCGCGCCGCCCAGCCGGCCCCGCCAGTAGGCGTCGCTCACGATTGCCACCGGCGACGAACCCGGCGCTCCCTCATCGGCCGCCCCGAAGACCCGCCCACGCTCGGCGCCGACGCCAAGGACGTCGAAGTAGTTGGCCGACACGAAGCGTCCGTTCGGACGCTCGAACTCGCCGCCGTCGGTGAGGCGCACGTCCAGGCGCCCCGTCGTTCCCGACGCCGCGAGCCCCGACACCGTCCGCGCGTGATCGCGAAGGTCGTGGTACAGCGGAACCGAGAACAGATCGGGCCGTGCATCGCCGGTCGTGTGTCCGTCCACCGCCGTCACCTTGCCGATCGCGACCAGCGCGTGAGGCCGAGGGACGGGCAGGGGCCGGAGCAGCACATCGTCGACCACGGTGAAGATCGCCGTGTTGGTGCCGATGCCTAACGCTAGCGTCAGCACCGCCACCGCGGCCACGACAGGCTCTTTGGCCAAGCGCCGGAGTCCCACGCGGATGTCCTGAGCCACCGCCTCCCGGTGCTCGCGAAGGCCGAGCCGGCGGTCACGCCGCCGCGCGGAGCCGCGCAGGCGCTCGCGCACGTCGTAGCCCGGCGCGCTGCCTAACCGGCGCAGCGCCTCCGCGCGCGCCGCCTCGCGCGGCATCCCGTGCGCCACCAGATCGTCCACGCGCGCCTCGAGAAAACTGGCCAGTTCCGCGTCGGCGTCGGCGCGGGTCGCGTCCGCGCTCCGCGATTCGAGGCGAAAGAGGCGGCGCACGCGCGCCGGCAACCGTGGGTCGGCCATGATACCCTCAGGCGTTCGCCGTTCGGCTGTTCAACACGGACGTCAGTGCATCGACATATTCGCTCAGCCGCTTCGTTTCCGCGCGCAGATGAGCGCGGCCCGCTGACGTCAGCCGGTAGTAGCGCGCGCGACGGCCGTTCTCGGTGACGCCCCATGCTGCCTCGAGAAGTTTGCGCTCCTCCATGCGATGCAGCGCCTGCATGAGGGCCGCGTCTTCCACGCTCAGCCGCCCCCCCGATCGCTCCTCCAACCACTTCGCGATCTCGAACGCGTGCATCGGACTCCACGACAACGTCTTGAGGACGAGGACATCGAGCGTGCCTTTCACGAGCGGCATGACCGGAGTCTCCACGGGGTAGTCTCTACCCCAACACTCTATCCCTGAGCGCTGGCGCACGCAAGGGGACGGCCGCGTCGCAGCCAACTGCCCGCGTTGCGCTGCTTTGTGACCGGCCTCACAGGAGGTGACCGTTAGATTTGTGAGTCGTACTCGACGTATCGAGACTCGCAGCTCCGTCTCCGACGCTGCCGCTGCCCAATGGCGGGCCGCGGCTTCACCACTTCCGGGAGTTCTAGATGCGACGCGTCTTTACGCTGCTGGCCGTCCTCGTCCTGGCCGCCTGCGATCGCTCCGGATTCGGCACGGCCGGACACGCCACGGCCGTCGATTCGGTTCGTGCGCTGAACACGCAGCTCGCGCAGGCGCACACCGTGTCCGCGCAGCAGGATTCGCTCATGCAGGGCTTCACCGAAACGACCAAGCTGCTCGATTCCATCGACAGCGAGCTCTCTCACGTGAAAGGCCTCAAGTCGCACGTGCCGCTCGCCATGCAAGGTGATTCGGCGCAAGACCCCAAGGCCGCCTACCGTGCGAACCTCTTGGGCAAAGTGAAAGAAGCGACCGCGCTCCTCAGCGCCAGCCGTGCCCGGGTGCGCCGCCTCGCCTCGAACAACAGCGCGCTCCAGAGCCAGGTCGACCAGTACCAGCAGACCATCACGTCGCTCCAGGCGATGGTCGACCGGCAGAAGCAGGACATCCTCGTCCTAACGGGACGCGTCGACAGCCTGACCACCGCCAACACGCAGCTTGCCGCCGGTGAAGCCGCGGCGACCGACACCATGCACACCCTGCGTCGCGAGAACAACACGGTGTACTACGTCATCGGCACCAAGAATGACCTCGAGAAGCGCGGCATCGTGGTCGAGGAAGGCTCCAAGTTCCTCTTCTTCGGACACCATGCTCTCGTGCCGGCGCGCAAGCTCGACCCGTCGGTGTTCACCGCGATCGACAAGTTCTCGACGACGACGATCACCATTCCCAACCCGGACCGGGGCTACAAGATCGTGTCGCGCCAGGATCCGTCGTTAGTCGACCAGCCGCTCACGTCCGCCGGCAAGCCCAGCGGCGAGCTTCACATTGCCGATCCGACGCAGTTCTGGTCGACGTCGAAGTATCTGATCATCATCGCGGGCTGACCCCCCGCCGCCCAACGCAAACGGGGCGCGGTGCATTCGCACCGCGCCCCGTTTCCCTTGGGCGGCTCCCGCTCCGTTAGTCCGCTCGCGGCGCGACGCCGCGCGCCCCCGACGCGCTGTAGCGCGTCGGCAGCGTCGGCGTCCCCCCAGGCGACGACGGCCGCTTCGTCCGCTTCTGCTCGTACATCAACGCGTCTGCCCGGTCGAGCAAGTCGTCTAACGGACACGGGAAATCGGGGTCGTAGTACGCGATCCCCATGCTCAGCGACAGCCGATACCGCCGCTCCGGCCGCTCGTTGCGGCGCGTCAGATTCTCCTGCAGCCGCGTCACCCAGTGCTCCTGCGCCAACCCAACCGTCTCCAGGGCAAGCACCACGAACTCATCGCCGCCAATGCGCGCGATGATGTCCGTTTCGCGAAACGTCTCCTTGAGGAGATCCGCCGTCTCGATCAATGCCAGATCGCCCTCGCGATGGCCGAGCAGATCGTTGATCTCCTTCAAGCCATCGAGATCGACGAAAATGTGCGAGACCCGCTTCCGCATCCGGTCCGCCATCTTCATGTGCTGGCGCGCCAGCGTCTGAAACCCTCGGCGATTGTACAAGCCGGTGAGATCGTCGACCAGCGCCATCGCACGAAGCGCCATCTGCAATTGGTGTCGCTCGATCGCGTAGCGAATGGCGCGCACGAGCATCGCGCCGTTGGTCCGGTCGCCACCCATGCACTCCTCGGCGCCAGCCTTGAGGGCGCGCACGGCGATCGTGTCGTCTTCGGCGGCAGTGAGGACTACGATCGGGATATCGGGAGCGAGATCGCGCAGGCGCGCGACGGTCTCGAAGGCGATCGCGTCGCTCGAGGTCAGCGACACGAGCATGACGTCATATCGATCCTCGGCGAGCTGGCGCGGCGCGTCCGTGTCGGTCGCCCGCACGAGGTCCACCGCCGGAAGGCCGCCGTCGGTCAGCGCGGCGATGAGCTCCGGGACCTCCCGCTCGCGTTCCGACACGAGCAGGATTTTCGTTCCGTTGGTGCTCATTGTCGCCGCTCCTCTCCACCACACCGCCCGCGTGCCGGCATCACTCGCCGGCAGCTCCGGGAGGATGATGGATGCCATACTCGCGCATCTTCCTCGCGAGCGTTGGACGCGAGATACCGAGAATGCGTGAAGCGGCACTGCGGTTCCCGCGCGTGATCTGCAGAGTCATCTGCACCGCTTCCTTCTCGATAGCGTCGAGCGCCTTGCCTTCCGGCGGGATACGGATTTCGCGAACCGGACCGTTTGCCCGTGTAGCCGGCAGCGTGGTCCGCTGCTGGATCATCAGGTGTTCCGCGTGGATCGCGCTGCCATCGCTCAAGATGGCCGCATGCTCGATTACATTCTTGAGCTCGCGAATGTTCCCTGGCCACGTGTGCGCGCGCAGTGCCGCAATCGCATCTGGCTCGAGTGTCTTCGGCTCGAGCTGCTGTTGCCGCGCGAGATCAGCCAGGAAGTGGCGCGCCAGTAACTCCACGTCGCCCTCGCGTTCGCGCAGCGGCGGCAACGCGATGCGGAACACGTTCAACCTATAGTACAGGTCCTCGCGAAATTCCAATCGCGTCACGGCGTCGTGAAGCGCGGTGTTCGCCGCGGCGATGATCCGGCAGCTGATCTCGATTTCCTGCAGTCCGCCCAGACGCCGGACGCGACGTTCCTCGAGCGCCCTCAAGAGTTTCGGCTGCAAGCGCGGCGGCATCTCGCCGATCTCGTCGAGGAACAGCGTACCTGTCGACGCCAACTCCATCAGGCCGCGCTTCTGTGCACGCGCGTCCGTGAAGGCGCCGCGCTCGTGTCCGAACAACTCCGATTCGAGCAGCGTCTCCGGAATGGCCGCGCAGTTGACGGCGACGAACGGCTCGCCGCGCGTCGGACCTGCGTAGTGGATTCCGCGCGCAAACAACTCTTTGCCCGTGCCCGTCTCACCGACGATGAGAACCGTGGTGAGGCGGCTGCCTGCCACTTTGCGTGCGCGATCGAGCGCGTCGCCTAACGCGGAACTCGCGCCGATGATGCTCTCGAGTCCGAGCGGTGTCGACTGGCGGGTTGCGCTGTCGGTGGAGCTGGCTGACGGAAAGCTCGCGCCCAACGCCGGCACAATGCGCGGCGGCGACGAATTCGTTGCTTTCGCCGCTGCGTCGCGATTGGTGCCCGAAGCAAATGGGCCGTTGGATCTCGAGGAATCGTCGGACGGAAAATCCGGCATTGGAATCGGGACGGGGTCAGTGCGCGACGCTGAACTCGCGCACGCTGGGTTCACGAAGAATCGACGATCGAGGATGGTAGGCGGTCTCGTTCAAGCAGGCGGCGAAAGTCGCCTAGCTACCGCGATCGCCTCAGGCGGCATTCCGAGTCGTGCGTACGCGGCGTGGGCCTGCTCCCAAGCCGTTT
Organism: Gemmatimonadaceae bacterium; assembly: GCA_035496295.1. Lineage (GTDB taxonomy): Bacteria > Gemmatimonadota > Gemmatimonadetes > Gemmatimonadales > Gemmatimonadaceae > JADGGM01. The sequence continues at coordinate 23,467 of DATJET010000090.1, read as the reverse complement.
GCGCACGTGTCGCTTCGCCCCGCGAGGCGAGCACGTCGCCATACTCGACGAGCACGCGAGCGCCGAGAAGCAGATCCTCGCTCTGAGCGGCCAGGGCGCGTGCGCTCTCGAGGGATGTGATTGCCTGATCGGTCGCGCCGCGTCGCGCTTCGACACGTGCTCTATATCGAAGACCCTGTGCTCGACCGACTCGGTCACCACGGCTCGAGGCAATACTGAGCGAGCGTCCGCTCGCCGCGTCACACTCATCGATGTCGCCGGCAGCACATGCGATTTCTGCGGCGGTCGCGGACAGACGCTGTTTGAGGTGGGAGTCACCCAATTGATCGGCGATCGCGAGGCCCTCGGACACGGCGCCGCGCGCTTCATCCAGTCGGCCACGCTGAAGGCGAAGCTGCGCAATGTTGTCCAGCGCCCATGCGACGCCGGAGTCGTCGCCGGCCTCGCTGAGTGCGCGCATGCTCAGCCGGAAGCGTTGCGTCGCATCGTCGATGTCGCCAATGAGCGCCGAGAGCATCCCGAGATCGAGCTCGACGCGCGCGAACAGCGCGTGATCACCGGACGCAACGGCGTTCAGCGAGGCGTCGTCGTACTGGCGTTTCGCCGCGGCCAGGTCGCCGCGCCGGTACGCGACGCGGGCGAGCGACGCTTGTGCCCGCGCGATTCCAATCGCGTAGCGGATGAACTGTGCGGTCTCGAGGCTACGCCGAAAGAGTGCTTCCGCTTCGCTGGTCGAGCCGATATCGAAAAGCAGGGCGCCGTGCCAGCGATGGAGATCGGTGTGGAGCGGCGATGTCGGCGCGCCGTCGATGAGGGCCACCGCCATTTCGAAGGCGACACACGCTTCGGCGACACTGCCGCGGTGCTGGTGATCGTGCGCGCGGGCCACGAGCTCGCGCGCTTCCTGCGCGTGAGTGCCGGGTCGCGTTGCGGGAAATCCGTGGGAGGACTTCGAGTCGCGGCGAAAGTGCGTCTCGTGAGACGTCACGGGACGCACACCGCTGATGTTTTCGAGGGAATGCCTGCTGCTGAGAACCGCATGCGCTGTCTCTGTCGCGGAATGAAGGGAGCTCCCGCTGGCGCAAGGTTTAGCAACCGGCATGCCTCGGTTAAGTCATTATCATTTTGTCATTTAGGTTTAGCCCATAGAGCGATTCGCGCACTCTGTTGCGAGAGATCGTTGCGGGCTGCAACGAATTGTTCTATGCGGCGCGAGTGGCGCGCGCGATCCCGGCGGGCCGGATGTCAGTGCGACCCGGCGCTTGTGCTCGACGCGGACGCGGCGACATGCGCGTACACGGCGCGCGAGATGTCGACGATGAGCGATCGCGCGACGGTCTCGTCGGGAATGCCTCGCGTTAGGACGACGAGGATGTATGCCGGCGCCTCGCGCGGATACACGATCGCGGCATCGTGGAGATGACCGGTGATCCAGCCGGTCTTGTGCGCGACCGGTGTGCCCGGCGGCAACCCTGCCGGAATCTCGGCGCTGAACTCCTGGTGCAGCAGGATGTCGCGCATCATGGCGCAGCTCGCGGCGGACGCTGCGCGATTCGTCTGGATCGCGTCGAGAATCGTCGCGAGATCGCGCGCCGAGATCATGTTGTTGAGACCGCGCTGGAACGCCTTGTCGTCTTCCACGCCGCGCAGGACGTGCGTGTGCGTCGCACCGAGTTGGCGCATGAACGCCGTGGTGCGATCGGCTCCCGCGAGAGCGATCAGCGTGTTGGTCGCGAGATTGCTCGAGCGCTCGATCATGTGGTCCATCAAGTCGCGCACCGTGACACGACTGCCGACGAGCTTGTACATCGCGCTGTCGGAATCGTCGCCCGGGTCGAGCGCGTAGGACGAGCTGTCGACGATCGACTTGAACTGATTCTCGACGAGAATCGGCGCGTCGAGCGAGAGGCTACCGTGATCGATTTGCCGGAACAGCTCGATCATCACCGGCACCTTCATCGTGGACGCCGCGTGGAACTCCGTGTCGGCATCGATGTACAGCGAGTCAGTGCCGTCCAGTCGTCTAAAGGCAAGTCCCACCTGGGCGCCGGGCACTTGGGCGATGCGCGCACGAATGACCTGCGCGAGCGAATCGGTAGGCGAGTGCGACAGCGCGAGCGCTAACGCGAATAGGAGAGCATGCATGCCGCGAATATACGATGGCGTGCGGGGCGGGGAAGCGTGGGGTTGCCTTCGCGGTGTTGACTCGTATTGCGTTATGCCAGTACGCCGGTCACCTTGGGGCACACCCTTGCCTTCCGCCACATGACGCAGAGCCAAAGCGAGAGCGGCGCGGACGCTCCACCGATTCATGGCAAGCGGGAGCGGCTACGCTTCACCGATTTCCGATTCCGGCGCGCGAGCGACGGCCGATGCTCCGCGGAAGTCGAGCTCGAATGGATCGAGGGACAAAAAGTGCGCGGAACGGCCTCCGGCCAGTCGAGCGCCACCGTCGATCTTCGCGTTGCCGCAGAAGCGGGTCTTCGCGCAATCGAGAGTTTTTCCGACGGCGGCCTCGCGTTCGAGCTGATCGGCGTGAAGTCCATTCGCGTGTTCGATGCGAACGTCGTCATCGTGTCGATCACGAATCGGCACGAAGGCCCGCAGAAGCTGCTCGGCTCCTGCTTGGTCGAAGATGATCCGGTGCGGGGTGCCGTGATCGCAGTCCTGAACGCCACGAACCGCGTGCTCGGCAACTTCATCGCGACGCGCTAAGAGCCCACCGTTTTTGCGGACTAACGAGTGCCCAACGAGCTAACGACGCCCAGAACGGTGCGAAGCGCGGCGATCCTGGTTGCCGTTCTCGCGCTGCCGGCGTGCCACTCCTCGCACCCAACACCGGCACCGACGCCGGTCACGACCACGGCCCAAGCGATCGACACGGCGTCGCACGACGTCGCGACGGACAGCGCAGGCGATACCTCGAAGGTCGCGTCGCCGGCGGTGACCGGCGAAGCACTCCAGATCTTTGGCGACACGCTTGCACAGCCGGTGCCGGCGATGACGGCGGATTCGGCGGTCGCACCGGTGGACTCCGAACCGACCTGGGACATCGACGTCCGATCGTTCGAGACGCGGTCGCGGGTCGCGTACTTCGTGGATCGGCTTCAGAACGGTGCGCACGACCGATTCGGCGAGATGCTCTCGCGCGGTGGTCGCTACGAGAAAATGATTCGCGGGAAGCTCAAGTCCGCGGGTCTTCCCCAGGATCTCACGTATCTCGCGCTGATCGAGAGCGGGTACGATCCGCACGCATACTCGAGTGCCGCTGCCGTTGGGCTCTGGCAACTGATGTCGAGTACGGCGCGCGGGGCAGGACTTCGCGTCGACTGGTGGGTTGACGAGCGCCGCGACCCGGTTCGCTCGACAGACGCGGCAATCAAGTTCCTCGGCTGGCTCAATGATCAATTCGGCTCGCTGTACCTCGCGGCCGCGGCATATGATGGTGGGCCGGGCCGTATCGCCCGCGGCCTGTCGCGCTACGCCGACGAGTTGGAAGGACAGTCGGGCGACGAGGCATTCTTTGCGCTGGCACAGAAGGACTACCTGCGCGCCGAAACGCGGGACTACGTACCGAAGCTGATTGCGGCCGCGCTCATCGCGAAGGACCCGAAACGATATGGCTTCAATATCGCGTACGATTCCGCGTTCGTGTACGATTCGGTGCGCGTGGGTCCGTCGACCCCGTTGGCCGCGGTCGCAAAGGCGGCGCACACGACGACGGCGTCGATCCGCGACCTGAATCCAGAGATCTTGCGCGGCATGACGCCGCCCCACGACTCGTTCACCGTGCGCCTTCCGTTAGGCACGGTGGGCTTCGATTCGGCGTTTGCGGCGCTGCCGGTGGCCGATCGCACCGCGTATAAACGGTCGGTATCTCGCAAGGGCGACACGATGGTGCGTCTCGCGAATCGGGCAGGCATCTCCGTGAAGCAGCTCGAGTGGTACAATCCCAAGCTCAAATCCTCGCGGCGCGGGCACGTGGCATCGGGCGAGACAGTGCTCATTCCCACGGAGGCGGTGGTCGCAGCTGCGCGAGACGTGCCGGATCCGTCGATCGAGCGCTATGGATCTTCCGGCCGGTCGATCACGCACGTCGTGCGGAAAGGCGAGTCGTTGGGCTTGATCGCGAAGCACTATCACACGTCGGTCAAGTCGCTCATGCGGCTGAACGGCCTGCGCAAGAGCATCATTTTCCCGGGTGAAGTGTTGCTCGTGAAAGGATCCGCCCGCCGGACGTCGCACCGGTCCGTGCGTGCATCGCGCGCCACCAAGTCCCATGACAAGGTCGCCGAGTCGGGACGCCATTCACAGTAAGGCGTCATTGATCGACGCCCAACGAAAACGGGGAAACGCTCGCGCGCTTCCCCGTTTGTGCATCGAGTGGCTGACGATCCGTCAGTTCACCAGACCGTTGCCCGTGTAGCCTTTCATGACCAGGTCGTCGTAGCCGTTGTGCGGATCGACGCCCAACGAGCGAAGCGTCTCGACCGCCTCGGGACCGCGGTTGTACACGAGCAGCGCGAGCCGGAGGTTGCCATGGTACTGATCGATGAGCGACCGCAGATACCGGAAGCCCAGGCGCAGATTGGTCCGTGCGTCGTAGAGCTTTTCCTTGGTGACCGCGTGATCGAACCAACGGGCCGTGGACGGCATCAGCTGCGTCAGGCCAACCGCTCCCACACTGCTCACGGCGTGCGGGTTGAATTCGCTCTCGACGTTCACGACACGGAAGCCGAGATCCGCGTCGATGCCCTCGGCCTCGGCGATATCATAGACGTCGCTCGCCAGCTTCGCGTCCACCTTGTACTTGGCCGAGAACCCAAGGATTGCGTTCGCCCGATCGAGACGGGCCCGGGTGAGCTCAAGCTCCCCGCGGGTCGCGTCCAGCTGCGACCGAAGGTCCTTCGCCTCGTGACCGCCGAACGAAAAGCCAGAAAATGCGGAAGCTTCCGCCGGGCGCGGACGCTCATGAGGAATCAAGGCGACCGAAACCGCCAAACCGGCAACGAGAAGCAGCTTCTTGATCCGCTCGTTGCGGCGAACCCGATCACCGCGATAGACGTAACTCTGCTGTCTGCCGTGCACTAGGGTTCTCCTGTTGGAGATTGTGCCACCGGGGCCACCGAACTACGCCTGCTCGGTGGGCCAGGTAGGGCAACGGACGTGCCGTTAGGAGCTCACAAAATGTCCTGAGCGCCCGCCGTCTTTTTCTAATAAATGGATATCAGTAATTGTCATGGCCCTATCTATCGACTTGGCCATATCATAGACCGTCGTCAGGCTCACGGCCACCGCCGTGATGGCCTCCATTTCGACACCCGTGCGATCATTTGTACGGGTGACCGCCTCACACGTGACGCCAGGCAAGGATTCGTCCAGTGCAAGCGTCACTTGCACGTCGGTAAGGGAAATCGGGTGGCAGAGCGGAATTAGCTCCGCCGTCCGTTTGGCAGCCATTATTCCGGCAATTCTTGCCACACCGAGCACATCGCCCTTAACCAAGGCGTTTTGCTGAATTGCCCTGTACGTGTCGGGCTTCATTCGGATCGAACCCGTGGCGCGGGCGAAACGCTCGGAGACCGGCTTGGGGCTTACATCGACCATCCGTGCCTCGCCCGAGCTGTCCACGTGTGAGAGTTTTTTCATGAGAGTCGCCCTCGGAGCTCGCGCACCAAGTGAGACGCGAGGAGCTGTGGGCTGACGTTTCCATTAGCACGCACACGGGCCTCCAGCACGACATCGATCGCACGCGCGGCTGCAAGCGCGCCAGCAGCGTCGCCCCGTCCCAGCGCACCGCGCGCACGCTCACGCAGCATGGTCGTGAGTGCGTCGAGCGCGTCGGTGAACGGACCGCGCGATCGAGAGGCGCCGAGTCTCATAACCGCTTTGACGCGATCGGGTGGAGCGAGGGAACCGTCGGCAGCTTGGAGCAACGCTGCGGCGGTGGACATCGCGTCGCGTCGCGTCTGTGCGCCGAGCAAAGTTCCGGGTGCGCCGGCAGCGAGGCGAACGCGCTCGTTTACCGATTTCGGCAAATCGGTTTCATCGAGGGCGGCCGCGAAGGTGGGCGTCTCGATCAGCTCGCGCACGTCGCGCTCGGGTAAGAGCGGAACGCGCACGGCCACAACTCGCGAGCGGATGGTTGGCAGCAGTGCGCCGGGTTCACTCGTGGTGAGAATGATGACGGTATCGGCGGGCGGCTCCTCGAGCAACTTGAGAAACGCGTTGGCGGCGAACTCCGCGCCCTCCTGCGGGACCATGCGCTCGGCGTCGCCGACGATGAAGACCTTTCGCCTGGCCAGCGCTGGAGTCTGCGCTGCGAGCTGCACGAGTGCGCGTACGCTCGCGACGTAAATGCCTTCCGTGCCGGAGGGTGGAGCATAGAGGCCGTGTGCTTTCAGGCGATCGCTCAGCGCTTCGCCGAAGTCGTCGAGCACCTCCGGTGCGCTCGCATCGGACTCGGTGCGCGGTCGCGGAAAGAACCAGCGCAGATCCGGGTGCGCCAACGACTGCGCGAAACGGCAATTCTCGCACTTTCCGCACGGTCGAGGGCCGTCGGCCGGGCCGCTGCAGAGTAGATATTGGCCTAACCAGAGCGCGAGCCGTTGTTTGCCGACGCCGCGCGGGCCGTGGAACAGGAGGCTGGCGGGCAAACTGTCGCGCGCAATCGCGTCCGTGAACTGCCGGCGAAGCTCGCGGTGGCCGACGAGGGGAATCAGTGGCACGACGCAATATACAGAACAGGGGTCACGCTCACGCGGTGACCCGTTGTCGGAGCAGCGTGGCGGCGCGCTCGAGTTGATCGGTTCGCCCCATCGCGAGGATCGTGTCGCCGGGGCGCAGGACTTCATCGCCGCTCGGACTGGCGACGAGTCCACCGCCTTCGCGCTGGATCGCCACGACGGTCGCGCCACTGCGCTCGCGGAAGCGGACGTCGGATAACGACTCCCCCGTGACGGGTGCTCCGGGCTCGACGCGCATGACGACCAGCGTGACCTCGGTGAGAAACCGACTCAGGTCTTCGACGCGGACGCCGGTTTCCGGCAGCGGGCGGAACATCTCGTCGTACTGGCTCCGCACGCTGCGTACTTCGCGCTCGATGACGTCGCGCGGAACGAGATAGCGGCGCAGCACACGTGTGAACACCTCGATCGCGGTTTCAAATTCTTCGGGTACGACTTCGCCGCTTCCCAACTTCACGAGTGATCCGATCTCGCGCATGTATCGCGTGCGCACGATGACGTGAACGTTCGGATTGAGCCGGCGGACACTCGCGACGGTGGCGCGCGTCGCCGCGATGTCGGAGATGGCGACGACGAGCACGCGCGCGCGTTCGACGCCGGCGTGGTGCAGAATCTCGGTGGTGGACGCGTCGCCGTACAGTACGGGTTCTCCGCGACGCCGTTCCTGGCGCGCGGTGCTGGCGTTGGAGTCGATCACGCGGTATGCGATGCCGACATCGCGCAGCACGCGCGCGAGGTTTCGGCCGTTGAATCCGAAGCCGACGATGATGACGTGGTCGCCAATGGGTGCGTCGGCTTGCTCCGAGGCGACGGGCTGGCTTGGTCGCCAACGGTGAGGCGTGTGTCGCTCGAGCCAAGCGCCGGCACGGGGTGCGATGTCGATGAGCGCGGGCGTGAGTGCCATGGTTCCGACGGCGACAGCGAGGAAAAGCTGATCGAGTCGCTCGTCGAGCAAGCCGGCGGTCATGCCGGCTGCCGACAACACGAAGGAGAATTCTCCGATCTGCGCGAGGCCGAGACCGGTGGCGAGGGCCGGGCGCAGCGATTGTCCGAGCGCGAGCGAAGCGCCGCCGGTCACCACGACTTTCACGATGATCACGGTGGCGATGGCGCAGAGGATGAGCAGCGGCGATCGGCCTACGGTGCGGATGTCGAACAGCATGCCAATGGAAATGAAGAACAGGCTGTTGAACACTTCGCGGAGCGGCACGATGTCGCTCAGCGCTTGCTGGCTGTACTCCGAATCCGCGATCACGATGCCGGCGATGAACGCGCCTAACGCGAGCGACAGGCCGACGCTCGCGGACGCCCACGCCGTGCCGAGGCAGAACAGGACAATCGTGAGGAGAAAAACTTCACGACGGCGGGTGGCAGCGACGAGGCGCAGAATGCGCGGGACCACGAGGCGCGCCGCGACGACGGTGGCGGCGATGAATAGTGCCGCCTCGAGCAGTGTGCGCACGAGGCTCGCGGGATTGCGACCGCCGCCGGCGAGCGCGGGCGTGAGCAGCATCATGGGCACGACGCACAGGTCCTGAAAGATCAGGATGCCGAGGGCGGCCTTGCCGAACGGCGTGTCGAGCTCGCCGCGCTCGGCGTAGAGGCGCAGCGTGATTGCCGTGCTGCTCAGCGCCACGAGCATGCCGAGGAAAATCGCAACGGGCCACGCGACCGCGAGCAGGCGCGCGAGAGCCGCGGTGACGCCGATGGTCACGCCGACTTGCAGGGCGCCGCCGATGAACAAGAAGCGCCGCAGTCGCGCGAGGTGCTGCAGCGAGAACTCGAGTCCGACCGTGAACAGCAGCAGCACGACGCCGATCTCGGCCAGGGATTCGACATCCGCAATGTTGCGGATGAGACCGAAGCCGTATGGTCCCGAGATGACGCCCGTGACCAGAAATCCGACGATGGGCGGAAGTCTGAGTCGATGAAACGCGAGCGCCGCAGCGACGCTCAGCGCAAACAAGACCAGGAGGTCGGGGAGGAGTCCAGGCTCGGACATGGCGCAATATGTCCCGCCAGGTGGCGAGCGGGGAGAAGCCGATCGATGTTGAGTGAGTGTGAGCATTGCGTGGCGAACGGTGTACGAGAGACTGTGGACGCTGCCGAAACCATGGCGAGTCGCACGAGGTAATCGCGCGCGCCGAATGTGCGTCGGAACTCAGGGCGCGTGATGCGGCTTCCGTGTCGTGCGACGTTTGCATAGGTTGGCTCCGGCAAACCGTGCGTTGGGCGAGTGCGGTTGAAACGTGTGAGGAGGGTTGGTGAAGCGACATCACTGGGTCGTGCGTGTTACGCATTGGGTGAATGTGGTCGCGCTCGCGATCATGGTGGGAAGCGGATTGCGCATCTTCAACGCGTATCCGGCATTTGCACGACGGGGCGACACGTTCTGCTGCTATCCGTTCGCGCACAAGGCGATTCCAGCTTGGCTGACGTTCGGCGGATGGTTGGCGGGCGCGCGCAACTGGCACTTCGCGGCGATGTGGGTGCTGGTGCTGAACGGACTCGTGTATCTCGGATTCATCTACTTGCACGGCGAGTGGCGCGACCTGGTCCCGCGGCGTGGCGACCCACGTGATGCGTGGGAGATGGTCAAGTTCTACGCGTTCGCGCGGCGCGATCACCCGCGCCAGGGTAAGCACAACGTGCTGCAGCGGGCCACGTACTTCGCGCTGCCGATCGTGGGCATCGTATCGGTGATCACCGGGCTTGCGATCTGGAAGCCGGTGCAGTTGGGCGTGCTCACCGATCTGTTAGGCGGCTACGTGTGGGCGCGCTACTGGCATTTCCTCGCGATGGTGCTCTTGGTAGTATTGGCCGTGGCACACGTGTTCATGGTTTTCGCCGTCGACCCCTATTCGCTGACGTCGATGATCACGGGCAACTACGATGAGCGGTTGTCGCCGGAAAAACGAAACGCGCGACCGTTCTACCATCTGTTGCCCCGGCGACGGACGACGAACGCAAACGCATCGGGAGAGACGCAACCGTGAGGCGCCGGCGTTTCATCGAACTGTCTGCGCTGTCGCTCGCGTCGGCGTTGTTGTTGGCGTGCGACTCGGAAGGGCCGCGACGTGCGCGACCGGCACTGCGCGCCGCCGAGCGGTGGAACGAGAAGGTCGAACGGGCGTTGTTCCGGCATCGGTCTATGGACTACGGAACCGCAGTGCTCGCGGGAGCGGCGTATCCCAAGTACTTCGTGTCCGATCGCGTGCCGGTGTGGGACGAGACCAAGCGCGGTCCGTGGTCGTTGGAGGTGACGGGCCTGGTGGACGCTCCCATGCGACTGTCGTTAGCAGATCTGCAGGCGCTTCCGTCGGTGACCCAAAGAGTGAACCACTATTGTGTCGAAGGGTGGACAGCCGTGGTCGAGTACACGGGCGTTCGCGTTAGCGAGCTCGCGCATCGTGCCAGTGTGAGACCCGAGGTACAGTACGTTGATTTCGCGTCGTTTGACTCGGACTATCACGAAAGCTGGGATCTGGCCAGCGCTTTGCATCCGCAGACGTTGGTGGCGTACGGTTTGGACGGACATTTACTGGGTCCAGGCCACGGCGCGCCGGCCCGATTACATTCGCCAATCAAGCTCGGCTACAAGTGCACGAAGTATCTGACGCGCGTGCAATTCATGGCCGAGCGCAACGGCGGATACTGGAGTGATCGCGGATACGAATGGTACGCGGGCACGTGAGTCGGTGTCCCTCGGTTGGGCGTCGGCACGCACCGGAATGTCGCAAAGCTCATCGGCCGGGAGGCTACCGTGCAAGGCACATGGCGATGGTTAGCGGGTGCAGGGTTGGCACTGGCACTGTCATTGTCGGCATGCGCGCATCATGTGGCGCCGGAGGCGAATGGTCCGCAGCCCGACACGTACGTGAACGTGGACAATCAAGGGTTCACGGACATGGACATCTATGCGATCTCCGGCGGGCAACGGATTCGGTTAGGCACGGCTATCGGGGTGAAAAAGAGCCGGTTCAAGCTGCCGGGCTTTCTGCTTGGCGGCGGGCAACAGGTGCGGTTCCTGGCGCGGCCAATCGCCGGGAATCGCTCGCCGGTGAGCGAGCAGATCACCATCCAGCCGGGCGAGGATGTGACGCTGACCATTCCTCCCACGTCGTCGCCGTGACGGGTCGCGGCCCGTCAGCCTAACGCCGTTAGGCCGACGGGCTGTCGCGTGCGTGGCCGGCTTCGCTTGGGCGCGGTCGCCGCGGCCGTCGCCGTCGGTTTCGCGGCGGCCGCGCCGCGTGGTACTGTGCTCTCCGAGCGGAATGTCTCCTCGCGTGCGGTGGGTGACACGTCACACCTGCCGTTGCACGAGGTCGCGGCACGGGGCATACGGTCGCACACACTGGCGGTGATGCTGTCGGGAGATGGCGGTTGGGCAGCCATCGACAAGGAGTTGTCCGACTCGCTCGCGGCGCATGGCATCGCGGTCGTGGGGCTGGACTCGCGCTCCTATTTCTCGACGCAGCGCGATCCGGCCGGCGCGTCGAAAGACCTCGCCTGGATCGCGCGGCACTTCTTGTCGCAGTACGGCGCCGACAGCCTCATCCTCGTAGGCTACTCGCACGGCGCCGACGTGCTGCCATTCATGACCAGCCGGCTGCCGCCCGATCTTCTGCGGCGCGTCCGGGTGATGGCATTGCTCGGCGCCGCGCCCAACGCAAACTTCAAGTTCCACCTCATCGATCTCTTCTCGAACAGGAAGCGCAAGGACGACCTCATGACGGTGCCGGAGATCGAGAAGCTGGCGGCGGCAGGCGTGCGCGTCCTCTGCGTGTACGGCACGGACGAATCCGAGAGCGCGTGTCCGTCGGTGGCGAACGTGCGCGGCGTGACCGTGACGGCGATGCCGGGGGGGCACCACTTCGACAAGGAATACGGCGTCATCGGGTCGCATGTGTTAGACGCCGCGCGCTAACGGAGTGTCCATGCCGAACGCACCTGGCGTGCGCCTGCGCACGCTGTGGCAGCAACTGAGTGGGAAGCCCGGCGGCAAGTGGATGTTCGCCACCATTTTGGGCGGCATGGTGCCGTATACCGGCACCATCCATCCGCGCGTCGAGGAGCTGCGGCCGGGCTACGCGCGCGTGGTGATGCGCGATCGGCGCGCGGTGCGAAACCATTTGCGCTCGGTGCACGCGGTGGCGCTCATGAATCTCGCCGAGGTGACATCGGGGCTGGCGATGATCGTGGGCTTGCCGGATGGCGCGCGCGGGATCGTGACGAGTCTCTCGATCGAGTTCCTGAAAAAGGCGCGTGGCACACTGACGGCGGAGTGTTCTGCGCCTGCAGTCGACGCGACCGAAGAGCGCGAGCATGTGTTCACCGCGGATATCCGCGACGCCGAGGGGAGCGTGGTTGCGCGCGCGACGGCGCGGTGGCTGATCGGTCCGGCGCGCCGCGACCGTTAGGCAACTGGGACAGGGCCGGCGCTCGCGGCGCGCGTCGCGTCGCGCAGGCGGCGGCGCGCTTCGACGGCCAGCGCGACGGCGGCGTCCGGTGTGTCGCCTATCGCTCCCAGGTGCCCCATCTTGCGACCGGGGCGGGGCGATTTGCCGTAGAGGTGCACGCGCACACCGGGTAAGGCGAGCGCGGCGTCCCACCGAGGGGTGACGCCGCCGGTCCACAGGTCGCCGAAGAGATTGGCGATCGCGGCGGGCCGCACGACGTCGGGCGCGCCGAGGGGCAGATCGCACACCGCGCGCACGACCTGCTCGAACTGGCTCGTGATCACGGTGAGCTCGGTGTGGTGAAAGCTGTTGTGCGGGCGCGGCGCGAGCTCGTTGACGATGATCGTGCCGTCGCCTAACACGAACATCTCGGTGACAAGAAGTCCGACGACATCGAGCGACTCGGCGATCCCGGTGCCAATGGCGGTGGCGCGCGCGGCGACATCGGGGTCGACCGGCGCGGGGATCACGGACCAGTCGAGCACGCCCTCGTGGTGGTGGTTCCACGCGGGCGGATAGACGATGGTCTGGCCGCCGGGCCGCCGCGCCACGAGCACGGAGATCTCGCGCTCGAGCGGGAGCGCGCGCTCGAGCACGCAGGGGCGTCCGCCTAACGCACGCCAGGCCTCGCCGGCGAGCGACGGGCTGGCGAGGCGCGCCTGGCCGCGGCCGTCGTATCCGCCCGTGGTCGACTTCAGGAATGCGTCAGGGCCGGCGTGCTCGGCAGCGGCGGCGAGCTCCGCGGCGGTATGCACGGTCCAGTAGGGGCCGACGGGGAAGCCGTTGCTCCTGAGCCAATCCTTTTGGCGTGCGCGATCCTGTACCAGGTGGAGCACGTGGGCACCGGGGCGCACGGGTACGATGCGCGCGGCGGCCTCGAGGGAGGCGACTGCGATTTTCTCGATCTCGACGGTGACGACGTCGCAGTCGCGCGCGAGCTCGACCGCGGCGTCGACGTCATCGAAGCGGGCCGCGATGACACGGTCGGCGACGGCACCGGCGGCGCAGTGTGGATCGGGGTCGAGCACCACGACGTGGTAGCCGAGCGTGCGCGCAGCCAGGGTCACCATTCTGCCTAACTGTCCGCCGCCCAGAATACCCAACGTCGAGCCGGGCAGGATGCTCGTCACGACCGGGCCTCCTGCTCGCGGACCTCGCGCGTGCGGGCGTCGCGCCAGGCGCGCAGGCGTTCGCGTACGTCGGGACGGGTGCCGGAGACGATCGCGGCGGCGAGCAGCGCGGCGTTGGCCGCACCGGGCTTGCCGATCGCGAGCGTCCCGACGGGAACGCCCTTTGGCATCTGCACGATCGAGAGCAGGGCGTCGAGACCGTTGAGCGTGGTGGCCGGCACCGGTACGCCTAACACAGGCAGGATGGTGTGCGCGGACACCATGCCCGGGAGGTGCGCGGCGCCGCCGGCACCGGCGATGATCACCTCGAGCCCGCGTGACTCGGCGGTGGTGGCGTATTCGGCCATCCACTTCGGCGTGCGGTGCGCGGAGACGATGCGCACCTCATGGGGAATCTGCAGCTCCGTTAGGACGTCGACGGCGGGCTGCAGGTGCTCGAGATCGCTCTTGCTCCCCATGATCACACCGACCCACGGCGCCTGCGCGGCGCGGGCGGCATCACGCTTGGATGGCATGTCCAGAATATCCCCGCGCTCTCGCGCGCGATGTCGACATCGGCCGACCGAGGAGCGAACGACGCTCCGGTAAAAAGGACCGTAAACATATTTTCGGCAGCGAGTGGCGTCGAGATGTGACGTGCACCGAAACACGAAACGCGACGACGCGTCTGCTCGTCCCCCGAATGCAGCACCCAGGTGTGGTGCCACACGGCATGATCGCGCGGCTCGACGGCCGTCGCGACAAGGGCAAACCCGGTGAAAGCCGGCGACGCAAAGCTACGAGGCTACGGCGCGCAATGCGCCATGCCAGTCGGGCCGCCGACCAACTCCAGCCAAGGAGCGTCGACATGCGCGTCCCCCGCACCATTCGCACGGCGATGTTCGTCGTGCTCCCTCTGTTCGCGGCCGCGTGCATGGGGGTGTTCCCCACCGAGATTCCTCCCACTCCGGGAGCGACGCACGCCGATCTGGTGATGTCGAACGGCGCGCCGTCGAGCGGTTCCGCAGCCACGTCGACTGCACACACGAACGTATCCGGCGGTCGATCCGTGCGCTGAGGTCGCGTCCTTCTCGCTCCAGCGCTCCGGCGCACGGGACGCAATGACAAAGGCCGCCTCGCAGGGCGGCCTTTGTCGCGTATACACGGTGCGCGACGCCGGGCGTCGCGCATTGCCAGCGGAGCTCCCGAGGAGGGATTTGAACCCCCGACCCGCCGGTTAACAGCCGGCTGCTCTACCCCTGAGCTACTCGGGATCATGAATCGCACGCATGCGTGTGCGAGACGGAAAATTTCGCGTCGATGGAGGGCGAAGTCAACGGCAACGAGGACTTACGACGCGGCATGGTGCGCGAGCGCGTCGTCCTCATGAGCAGGCGGCGCGGCGCGCGCGCGAACGGGGAGCACGGTGCGCAGCCATCGGCCGGTGTGCGATGCATCGACGGCGGCAACCTCTTCGGGGCGTCCCATTGCGACGAGGCGACCACCGCGGTCGCCGGCTTCGGGACCGAGGTCGATGATCCAATCGGCGAGCTTGATGACGTCGAGGTTGTGCTCGATGACGAGAAGTGTGTGTCCGTTGTCGAGGAGCCGTTCAAAGACGCGCTGCAGTTTCCGGATGTCCTCGAGGTGGAGGCCCGTGGTGGGCTCGTCCATGATGTACAGTTTACGTCCGGCGGTACGGCCTGCGTTAGTCAACTCGCGCGCGATCTTGATGCGTTGGGCTTCGCCGCCCGACAGCGTCGGTGCGGGTTGGCCGAGCCGAAGGTAGCCGAGGCCAACCTGTTGGAGCTGCCAGAGGGCCTGACCGAGCTTTTCCTCGCGTGGGAAGAATCGAATCGCTTCGTCGACGGTGAGCTCCAACACATCGTGGATGTTCTTGCCGTTCAGGCGGACCTCGAGCACCTCGGGCTTGAAGCGGCGGCCGCCGCAGTCGTCGCACGGGACGTAGACGTCGGCCATGAACAACATTTCTACCTGCAGATGGCCTGCGCCCTCGCAGGTTTCGCAGCGGCCGCCGCGCACGTTGAAGCTGAACGTGCCGGGTGTGTAGCGGCGTTTCCGCGCGAGCGGCTGGTCGGCGAAGATGCGGCGGATCTCGTCGAACGCTTTGACGTAGGTGACGGGATTCGAGCGCGGCGTCTTGCCGATGGGACTCTGGTCGACGAGGACGACGTCGGTGAGCGCGTCCCAGCCGGTGAGGGCATCGAGCTCGCCGGCACGTTCACCGAGGTGGCGCTTGGCGCTGTCTTCGCCGTGGAGGCGGGCCTCGAGCGCGCGGTAGAGGATGTCGTGGACCAGCGTGCTCTTGCCGCTGCCCGACACGCCGGTGACCACCGTGAGCGCGCCTAACGGAAAGCGGCAGGACACGCCGCGCAGGTTGTGCTCGCGCGCGCCCGTCACGCCGATCCACCGCGGGCCTAACGGACGACGCTCGGCGGGCACGGGAATGGCGCGGGCGCCGGTCAGGTAGCCGCCAGTGAGCGGGCTCGCGGCCGCGCGCGAGACGGGACCGGCGAACACGACCTGGCCGCCGCGCTCGCCGCTCGCCGGACCCAGCTCGACCATGAAGTCCGCGGCGCGGATCGCCTCGAGGTCGTGCTCCACCACGAGCACCGTGTTGCCGGCGTCGCGCAAGCGTGCGAGCAACGCGAGCAGCCGGCCGACGTCGCGCGGATGCAGACCGATGGATGGTTCGTCGAGGACGTAGAGCGCATCGACGAGGTGCGAGCCGAGCGAATTGGCGAGCGCGATGCGTTGGGCCTCGCCGCCGGACAACGTGCGCGCGGCGCGGTCGAGCGACAGATAGCCGAGTCCGACGTCGACGAGGAAGCGCGTACGCGAGCTCGCTTCGGCGAGCACGTTGTCAGCGACTTGCTGTTCGAACTCGGACAGCGACAAGCCATCGAGCCACGAACGAAGTTGATCGACGGGCAGCGCGCTCACCTGCGCGATGGTTTGGCCGGCTATGCGAACGTTGAGCGCGTCGGGCTGGAGGCGCGTGCCGTGACACGTTGGACATTCACGCGCGGTCTGATACTGCCTGAGGAAGACGCGGATGTACTGCTTGTAGCGCTTGTCCTCGAGATCGCGCAGGAACGGGAAGATGCCCTTGTAGCCGCGCTCGCGTGCCTCGAGCAACAGGCGATGCTGCTCGGGCGAGAGACTCGACCACGGCGCATCGGCGTCGATGCCGTGGCGCTTGGCGAACTCGACTAACGCACGGCGGCGGCCGTCGTAGCGCGGTTTGGTCCACGGATCGATCGCGCCCTCGCGCAGCGAACGCTCCGGGTGCGGCACAATCAGCTCGAGGTCGTACTCGAGCGTCGCGCCGAATCCGTTGCACGTTGGGCACGCGCCGCGCGGACTGTTGAACGAGAAGAGCTGCGGTGTGGGCGCGGGTGCACGCGTGCCGTCGTACGGACACTCGACGCGCGTGGTGAACTTGAGCACCGACCCGGCTGTTGATTCATCTCCCGACGCGAGCAGGATGAAGCAATCGCCGTCGCCTTCCGTGAACGCCGTGCCGACCGCGTCGGCCACGCGACGCGCCGCAGCCGGGTCGGCCACGAGGCGATCGACGACGACGAGCAGCATACGCGCGGTCGCAAGATCGACGGCCGTTGGTCCCTGCGGTGCGAGCTCATCGAGATGCGCGGCCACGCCATCGGCCACCACGCGGAGGAAACCCTGCTCGCGCAGACCGGCGACGATCATGTCGTTCGTGACGTGCTCGCTCACGACGAGCGGAAACGCGACCGAGAAGCGCGAACCGGCTGGCAGCGCGAGCACGGCGTCGGTGACGGACTGGACCGACGATGGACGGATTTCGCGTCCGCAGACGGGACAGAACGTGCGGCCCACGCGAGCCCAGAGGAGGCGCAGATAGTCGTAGATCTCGGTCGCGGTGCCGACGGTGGAGCGGGAGGTCTTGGTCGGATTTTTCTGCTCGATGGCGACGGCCGGCGAGAGGCCGTCGATGAAATCGACGTTAGGCTTCTCCATGCGCTCGAGGAACTGGCGCGCATAGGCCGACAACGATTCCACGTAGCGGCGCTGTCCCTCGGCATAAATGGTGTCGAAGGCGAGCGAGGATTTGCCGGACCCGGACGGACCGGTGACGACCGTGATGGCGCGACGCGGGATCTCGAGGTCGAATCCCTTGAGATTGTGTTGGCGCGCGCCGCGAACCGTGATATGCGACTTCATCTGCGCGACCGGCGGGCCGACGAAATCATCGCGCGCGTCGGGCGAACGAACGGTAGGCGCTGAGGAGTGAAATAGCGCCGACAATGGCGAGGATGAGACTCCAGAGCGAGAGACCCGCATCGACGCGGCCGGCCAGCAGGTTGCCGATCCAGCCGCCGAGGAGTGCGCCGGCTGCGCTCGCAGACATCGTGAAGAACGCGCGGCCGCGGTCCTCGCCTGGGACGAGCGAGATGGCGATGGCGCCCGAACCAATGCCGATCAGGAGCCAAATCAGAACGCCCACGTGGGCTCCATCGGCAATGCGCCGGTTACGCGATTCTGATCGTTGCGTTCGGTGATCTGCGCACGCATATGCTCTCGGTAATCTATCAGTCCCAGCGGCTTGCTTGCGTGGTTGGCCCCAAATAGTTTCGATCTGCCGAGTTGGGCCCAAGATACGAATCGTCGGATAGAGCTGCTCGGTGAGCGATGTTCCCTCCCGTGATTTCTCTCCAGCTACTGAATGGTCTACGTCCAAATCGGTGATCGCCAGTATCGGCTCGTGTCGGGTGAGAATGGGCTCGGGAGCGTTGAAGGGGCGCAGATACCGGTACCGGCTGGGCCGAGCGGCGTCACAGAACTGTCCGCGGTGATTGCGGCAGAGGCGGATGGCAGCTGCGTAATCAGGCGGATTGGAAGCGTGGATGTCGTCGTGAACGGTGTGCAACTGGGCGCGGAGCCGACGCCGCTGATTCACGGTGATAAGATCGACGTTGGACCCGCCGAACTGTTCTTCGGCGACGATCGGAAGGGCGGAAACACGAGCTTTGTGACGGCCGTAAAGAGGCCTGAGCCCGCTTCGGCGCCAGCGGCAAAGCGGATTGGCACTGTGGGTCCTGGGGCAACGGGTGGTCGGCTGGTGTCACTGGTTGACGGGCGAGAGTACGCGGTACCGGAAGGCGGGCTCGTGGTGGGTCGCGATCCGACTTGCGACGTTGTGGTGCCGACCGGTGAGGTGTCGCGCAAGCACGCAGTGGTCACAGTCGGACCGGACGGCTACGTGGTCACCGACATGAGCGCGAATGGACTGTCGGTGAATGGGCAGCGTGTAGCATCATCATGCCGGCTCGCGCGCGGCGACGTGCTCAAGATTGGGCCAGAGGAATTCCGCTTTCACGCCGATGTCGCACCGGCACGACCAGTGCTCGGGTCCTTGGAGGTGAAGAGCAGCGGACTGTTGAATGGAACGACGTTCGAGATTCGTTCGCACCTCACGCACATTGGTCGAGGCGCGCACAACGAGATCGTTCTCGCGGATGACAGCGTTTCGGATTCGCACGCGAAACTGCAGCTGCGAGATGATGGCTGGTACGTGGTGGACATGGGGTCGACCAACGGGACGTACGTGGGCGGCCGGCGGATTCTCGGGGAGGCGTTGCTGCAGGGCGCGCCAGACCTTCGCGTTGGCGGAATCAAGTTCATCTTTCGGCCAACGGAGTCGGGTGCGGGTTTGGCAGCGGGATCGGGCGAGTCGCCCAGTCCCGGGTCGGGCACGCGGGGCGGCGTTGACATGATGGATGCGGAAGCAGCCGCCGGCGCCGGGCAGACGCGTGCGATTGCGGCATTGACACCTGAGCAGCGGGCTCGGCTGATGTCGTCGGCTCGTTCGGGGGCGACAGGTGAGGCGGGGGGTGCAGGCTCGGTGGGGAGCGAGTCCGGGAAGGCGCAGGAGAGGGAGGCCGGCGTCGTCGGTGAGCGCGGATCGCGTGACCGGCGTCGGCGGCCGTCACTGCTGTTATGGGTGGTGGTAGCCGCGGCGGTGGCGATTGCCGTATTTCTCCTCTTTTTCTGATGGGGCACGCGTGCAGCTCGAGGTAGGTCAGGGGACTCACACCGGAATGATCCGCACGGGGAACGAGGACAGTTTCTTCTCGGACCTCCCGCGGGGACTGTTCGTGGTCGCCGACGGGATGGGCGGGCACGCGGCGGGGGAAGTCGCGAGTGACATGGCTGTGCGCATCCTCTCCGACGAGCTGCGCGATGCGAGCGCGATGGCGGACGAGGTGGCGCGCGAGCGCGTGCAGCAGTCGCTGCAGCGGGCGAACCAGGCCATCTATCAGCGGACGCTGACCGAAGTCGACAAGCAGGGGATGGGAACGACGGTGTGCGTGCTGCTGCTGCACGACGCGCACTATCTCATCGGGCACGTGGGCGATTCGCGCGTGTACATGCTTCGCGACGGTGCCTTACGGCAGCTCACCAAGGATCACTCCTACGTGCAGGAGCAGGTGGACGCGGGTGTGCTGACGCCTGAACAGGCGCGGTACCATCCCTATAGCAACGTGATCACGAGGTGTGTCGGTGCGAACACCGATGTACAGCCCGACCTGTACGCCGGTGAGGTTCGGCGAGGCGACACGTTCCTCGTCGCGAGCGACGGCCTAACGGGAATGGTGGACGACCGGCGCCTCGCGCAACTGCTCCAATCGCGGGCGACGGCGCAGCGGGTGGTGGACGCGCTGATCGCGGAGGCCAATGGGCGCGGCGGGCTGGACAACATCACGGCGATCGTCGTGCGCGTGCTTGCGTTGGACGAGCCATCCGGCAACGCCGGCGCGGCCGCCACGGACGGTAAGACCGGCGCCTGAGATGCCCGACGATACAGTCGGCGCGATCGCGGCGCTCTACCTCGGCAACATTCTCTACGCGTTGGAGCTGGCGGCGCTGTCGTTGGAAGAACAGCGGCGCAGCGAGGACGCCGCCTTCTATCGCGGGATTGCGCGCCGCCTGGCCGAAGCACGCGGCGCGGAGCGGGCGCGCGGCGGCTGAGTCAGGCGAGCACGGCGCGCAGCGCCTCTTCGCCTAACTGAACCGGTCGGGCCACGAACACCCGCAGCACGCGCGCCGAGCGATAGAGCTCGTCGGAGAGCACCGGCAGGTTGATGGAACCCGGAAGGCCCTCGCGCGTGAGGCGGTGCACCTGTCCGCCGCGGAGACGCACGGGCAGATCCAGTCCCAGCATTTGCGGCTTTTCGGGGAAGTCGAGGAGCAGCTCGCCCGATGCGAGGCCTAACTGGCGGGCGAGCGCGTCTTCCGTGTCGCGGACGCGATCGAGCTCGACGGCGATCCAGTCGCCGACGCCGTCCCGCAGGTCGCCCGCGGCACACTCGAATGCGCGCTTGTAGAGGCGCCGGTTGCGGAGGGCGTCGAGGAGCGGCGCGTTGCGCGTCTGCTCGAGCACGTGCAGCAGACCTTCGTCCGTGAGCGACGACAGCGCACGCTCGTCGAGGGCGCCATCGCGAATCGCGTCATCCACGAGGCGCTTGTACATCGCGGTGGCGCTGCGCACGGCGTGGTGCCAGTACACGTTCCGGTACATCTGGTACTTGGCGAAGAGCAGGGACTCGAGCGCGGAGAGTCCCTTGTCGAGGACGCCGATGGTCGTGCGGCCGGATGTCGCGCCGGGAGAATCGCGGATCACCGTGAGCGCGTTGACGAGCCGGTCGACGTCGATCTCGCCGTACGGCACGCCGCACATGAACGCATCGCGCTTGAGGTACTCGATCTTGTCGAGATCGAGCGAACCGGAGATGAGGCCCTGCAGCGGGCTGGGGCTCTGGCCGCGGATGAGCGCGTAGACGCGTTCGGGGGCATCGGGCGCGATCGAGGCGCGGAGTTCGTCGGCGATCGGGCCCTGCGTGATGAGCGGACGCGCGGCCACCTCGTGGTGTTGGGCGCCGATCTCCTCGAGCGCGTGCGAGAATGGGTGGTGGCCGACGTCGTGGAGCAGCGCCGCGGCAGTGACGACCCCGCGCTCGTCGGGCGGGATGGCGCCCTCGAGCTCGCGGCGCTGGTCGAGGACGGCGATCGTGCGGCGCGCGAGGTGGTACGCGCCTAACGCGTGCTCGAAGCGGGTGTGGGTGGCACCGGGGTAGACGAGGTGCGCCAGGCCTAACTGACGGACGTAGCGCAGGCGCTGGAACACCGGTGTGTCGATGAGCCGGCGGGCGACGTCATCGAGAACGATGGTGTTCCAGAGCGGATCGCGGATCGACGTCACGCGTCGATCAGGTGCCTTTGGGGCCTGCGTGTTTGACGCCGTCGGACACCGCGCTCGCGAATTGCTCGAAGTTCTTGGCGAACATACTGGCGAGCTTCCTGGCCTGCGCATCATAGGCGGCGGGATCCGACCACGTGCCGCGCGGATTCATGACCTCGACAGGGACACCGCGAACCGATTGCGGCACCGCGAGTCCGAAGATCTGGTCGGTGACCGTGGGCACCGCATCGAGCTCGCCCGCGAGTGCCGCGCGCACCATGGCGCGCGTGTAGCCGAGTTTCATACGCGAGCCGACGCCGAACGGACCGCCCGTCCATCCCGTGTTGACGAGCCACACCCTCGACTTGTGTTGGTCGAGCCGCGCGCCAAGCATCTCGGCGTACTTGGTGGGCGGCCACACGAGGAAGACGGCGCCGAAGCAGGCGCTGAACGTCGCCTGCGGCTCGGTGACACCGCGCTCGGTGCCGGCGACCTTGGCGGTGTAGCCGGACAGGAAAAAGTAAAGCGCCTGGTCTCTCGTTAGGCGCGCAATGGGCGGCAGCACGCCGAACGCGTCGGCGGTGAGGAGGACGACGTTCCTGGGATGTCCGCCGCGGCCGCCGGGCACGTGATTCCGGATGTACGGCAGCGGGTACGACACGCGCGTGTTTTCGGTGAGCGACGAGTCGCTGAAATCGGGGCGGCGCGAGTTGGGATCGAGCACGACGTTCTCGAGGACGGTGCCGAACATTTGCGTGGTGCGGTAGATGTCGGGTTCACTGTCCTCGGACAGGTTGATCGCCTTGGCGTAGCAGCCGCCCTCGAAGTTGAAGACGCCTTCGTCGCTCCAGCCGTGTTCGTCGTCGCCGATGAGCTGGCGTTCGGGGTCGGCGGAGAGCGTGGTCTTGCCGGTGCCCGAGAGGCCGAAGAACAACGCGCAATCGCCCCGCTCGCCGATGTTGGCGGAGCAGTGCATGGACAGCACGTTGGACTTGGGCATGAGGTAGTTCATCACCGTGAACATCGCTTTCTTGAGCTCGCCCGCGTAGCGCGTGCCGCCGATGAGGATCTGGCGCGACGCGAAGTCGAGGACGATGAACGTGCCGCTGCGGGTACCGTGCTTGGCCGGGTCGGCCTGCATCTCCGGCGCGTGCAACACGCTGAAGTTAGGCACGAAGGTGGGCAGGTCGCTGAGCTCGGGGCGGATGAACATGTTCCGCACGAACAGCATCTGCCATGCGTTAGGCGAGACGTAGCGGACGCTGAGCCGGTGGCGCGGGTCGGCGCCGGTCCACAGATCCTGGACGAACAGCTCCGGTTGGGCAGCGAGGTAGGCGCGGGCGTCGGCGAGGAGCTTCTGGTAGTTCTCGGGCGCAAAGGGGCGATTCACGTCGCCCCACCACACGTCGTGCTCGGTGCCCGGCTCCTTGACGAGGAATTTGTCCTTGGGCGAGCGGCCGGTGTGGGGCGTAGTGATGCCGACGAACGGTCCTTTGTCGGCGAGCTGGCCTTCATCGCGACGCACTGCGGCCTGGACGAGCTCGGGTGCGACGAGATTCCAATGAATGGTCCCTTTGGGCGCGAGTCCGAGCGCCTCGAGGCCGGTATTGCCCTTGCGCTCACGCGTTTCAGCGCGGGGCGTCGTCTGCGTTGCCATGTCGTGTCGTCTCTGGTGCAAAAGGAATATCGGACGCCGACCCATGTCCTGCACGGACCGGGCCGGAGCGCCGCTGGGTGCACATCCGAAGGTGCACCGGCTGGGACCGGTGCTCACTCAGCATATGCGGGAGTGCGCGAGGCGTCAATCGCGCGACGTTACACTTGCAGGCGATCTCCCTGCCGCGCGACGAGTGCATACAGCGCAGGCATGAGGAACACACTGATCAGCAGGCGCGAGAAGAGTCCGCC
>DATJET010000089.1:0-14561 GCA_035496295.1 Gemmatimonadaceae bacterium | reverse complement strand
GCCGGCCCTGTCACGAACGCGATCGACAACTCGGCCGAGCGCACGCCTTCCGCGTGCAGCACACGATCGGCCAGGCCGGCGATGCGGCGGCGCGAGAGCGGAAGACGCCCGGCCTGCGACGTCACGTGCACGACGCGCGTCATGCGGACGCGAACTCCGACGAGATGCCGCCGCTGGACGCCGGGTAGTCGATGCGGCTGTGGTACATCCCGCTCAACACGCGCGCGAACTGCTCCTTGATGATCTCGATCTGGCGGAGCGTGAGCGGTGCGTCGCGCAGCTGGCCCTGATCCATGCGCTGCCGCACCATGTGGTCGATCACGTCACGGATGCGCGGCGGCGTCGGCTCGGCCAGCACACGGACCGCCGCCTCGATGCCGTCGGCCAACATGCAGACCGCGGTCTCGGCCGATTGCGGGATCGGGCCCGGGTAGGCGAAGTCGGCCGCGTTAGGCAACGAGCCGGTGTCGTACTCGCGTGCCTTCTCCAGGAAGTACGCGATGGGCGCCGTGCCGTGGTGCTCGGGAATGAATGCCGCGATCGTCGAGGGAACGTGGTACTCGGCGGCGAGGTCCACGCCCTCGCGAACGTGATTACGGATGATCGCGGCGCTCGTGCCCGGTTTGAGCTTGTCGTGCGGGTTGCGTCCGCCGGCCTGGTTCTCGACGAAATACTGCGGCTTGGTGAGCTTGCCGATGTCGTGATAGTAGGTGCCGACGCGTGCGAGCAGTCCGTTGGCGCCGATGGCCGTGGCCGCGGCCTCGACGAGATTCGCCATGGCGATCGTGTGCGCGTACGTGCCGGGCGCCTCGAGGCTCAATCGTCGCAGCAGCGGACGGTTGAGATCCGAGTACTCGATGAGCGTGAGATACGTCGTGATGCCGGTGAAACGCTCCGTCAACGGCACGAGGAACATCGCGAACACCACCGACACGATGGCGTTGCCCACGCCTAACCCGGCGCTCGCGATGATCTGATTCGAGTTCCAGCCCAGGGTGAGACCGATGGCCAGCGCCGCGAACAGATACGCGATCCCGATGGTGATCACGTACTGGTACGACTGCTCGCGCCTGAGAATCACGCGCACGCTGAGCGCCGCCGCGGCGCCGCCCACGAGATTGATGAACAGTGCGTTCGTTCCCCGGTACACGCTCTGTCCGCCCACGAGCACGGCGAGAAGCATCGCGGCGATCATGCTGATGCGCGAATCGAACAGGACGCTCAGGATGATCGCCGCCAACGCCACCGGCACCAGCTCCGGATGAACCGGCTGCCACTTGGCTGCCACCGCCGCCACGACGAGCACGAGCAGGAATACCGCCGCGAACAGCGCGAGCGAGCGAAAGGCGCTGTAGAGCTGCGGGCGGAACAGCACGATGGCGATGCCGAAGATCGCAAGCACGAGCGCATTGTACGCGATGCTCCCCGCAATGCGGCCCAACGCGCGCTGCCCGCGCGTGCGCGCCTGCATGGCGTCGTGCAGCGCGCGCATCTTCTCGAACTCGGCTTGACCGACCACTTCGTGTGCGCCCACCACCTTCTCACCGGCGCGCACCATGTACTCGTTCACGTTCACCGAATTGCGCAGTTCCTGCCGCCGCTGCTCGGTCGCGAACTGGTCGAGCGTCACCGTTGGGCGGAAGAACGCGCTCAGCAACTTGAGGTAGAGCGCACTCGCCACCGACGAGTTCGGATCGGGTTCGAACGCGCGCGACCGCGATAGAAGCGAGGCGAACGAGAGCAGGCTGTCCACCATCACGCTGCGCTCCTGACCTTCGCGCCGCACGATCACGTCGCCGCGCAGGTTGTCCACGGTCGCGCCGGCGGCGATGCCGGCCGACAGCCAACGCGCGTACGCGCGGCGTACGGCATCGAGCATCGCGCGGCGTCGTGCGCCGGAGACCAGATAGTCCCCTTCCGCAGGCGTGAGCGTGACGCCCTGCAACCCGGCCGCTGCAATCGCCGACGTCCGTTGGGCGGCGGCCGTTGCATGCGCGTCCGTGCCGCGCTGGACGGTCACCGACAATGAATCGATGAACGCGCGCAGCTGATTCTGCGCCGAGTCGAGTGCGGCCGGACGGTACTCGAGAATCGGCTTCACCGACTGCGCGAGTTGATCTCGTTCCTGCTGGAGGGCCGCCGGCGATTTGGGCACGACGAACGCGAACGGTGCGATCACGTTCTCCGTGGCCACCGAGCCAACCTCGAAGATCGGCGAGTCCACCGCCGGCGCGTTCGGGAACAGCAGATACGTGACGACGGCGAGCAAGACCAACAATGCGATGCGCAGACCGTGGTATCCAACACGGGCCCCCGTGATGAACGGCGGGCCGCCCGCCCCGGCGTCGTTGCGCTCGATCGGCAGCCGGATCGCCATCCGTTAGTCGGTTCCTGCGTCGCGTGCGTACGCCCGGATGATGTCGCGCACCAACCGGTGCCGGATCACGTCCGCGTCGGTGAGATAGTGGAATCCAATGCCATCGATGCCTTTGAGAATGCGCTCGATCTCGATGAGGCCCGACTGCTCGCGCGCCGGCAAGTCGATCTGGGTCTTGTCGCCGGTGATCACGGCCTTCGAGTTCACGCCTAACCGTGTGAGGAACATCTTCATCTGCGCGCTCGTGGCGTTCTGCGATTCGTCCAGGATCACGAACGCGTCGGCGAGCGTTCGCCCGCGCATGTACGCGAGCGGGGCGATCTCGATCACGCGCGTCTCGAGCGCCTTCATGATGCGCTCCGGCGGCATCATGTCATCGAGCGCATCGTAGAGCGGCCGAAGGTACGGATCCACTTTGGCCTGCAAGTCACCCGGCAGGAAGCCAAGGCTTTCGCCGGCTTCCACGGCCGGCCGCGCGAGCACGATGCGCCGCACGCGCTTCCGCGCCAGCGCCTCCACGGCCATGGCCACCGCGAGGTACGTCTTGCCCGTGCCTGCGGGACCGATACCGACGACGATGTCGTTCTCGGCGATGAGATTGAGGTACGCCGCCTGGCCCGGTGTCTTGGGCTGGATGATGCGACGCACGCCAGGCAGGACGATGCGCGTCTCGTCGGCGGTGCCCGTGCCGTTGCCGTTGCCGTCGATGGCGCCGTCTTCGCCTAACCGTTGCACGTCGTCGGGACCGAGCGGCACGAGCTGGCGCGCGGCGTCGAGCATGCGTTGGGCAATCGGCGTTGCGCGTTCCACTGTCGCGGGCGTTCCGCTCAACGTGAGCGCGTCGCCGCGCAGCGAGACCTTCGCCCCCGTCATGCGCGACAACTGGATGAGGTTCGCATCGTTGACGCCCGCGAGCGTCAGCAGGTCCGCGCCCTCGGTGCTCAAGCGGTGGGTGACGGTTTCGTCGCTCACGCCATCACCTCGTCCGCGCCATCGATACGCACGTGCAGCGCGCGCAAATCGGCGTCCGGCACCGGACTCGGCGCGCCCTCGAAGAGCGCGCTGGCCGTCGTCGTCTTGGGAAACGCGATCACGTCGCGCAGCGAGCCCGCCCCGGCCAGCAGCATGGCGATGCGGTCGACGCCCATGGCGATGCCGCCGTGCGGCGGCGCGCCGGAGCGCAGGCCCTCGAGTAGGAAGCCGAACCGGCGCTGCGCCGTCTCGTCGTCGATCCCGATGAGCGAGAACACGCGGCGTTGCATCTCTGGATCGTGGATGCGGATGCTGCCGCCGCCCAACTCCATGCCGTTGAGCACGACGTCGTATGCCTGCGCGCGCGCGCGGAGCGGCTCCCTGTCGAGCAGCGCGGCGTCGTCGGGGTGCGGCGCCGTGAACGGGTGGTGCGTCGGGCCTAACGCACCGGTCGCGTGGTCGCACTCGAACATCGGAAAGTCGGTCACCCACAGGAAGCGCAGCGCGCCGTCGGGGATGAGTCCCATCAGGCGCGCGACCTCCTGGCGCACGCGGTCCAGCGCCGGGTTGGTGACGCGGTCGGGCCCCGCGGCGAACAGCACCAGGTCGCCGTCGGCGAGCGCCAATCGATCGCGCGCGCCGGCGTCGAGGAACTTGGCCGGCGGCCCCCCGAGCTCGCTGCCCTCGCGCTTGAGGCGGAGCAGTCCGCCCGCGCCGGCGCCCTTGGCCAGCGCTTCCAGCGCATCCACCTGCTTGCGCGACAACGACGCACCGTTAGGCACGCGCATGCCGCGCACGCGTCCCCCGGCCGCGATCGCCGAGCGCGCGATGCCGAGCTCGGTGGCCGCGAAGATGCCCGTGGCGTCGAACAGCTCGAGCGCGTAGCGCAGGTCCGGGCGGTCGCTGCCGTAACGCTCCATGGCGTCGGCGTATTTCAGGCGCTCGAAGGGCGTCGCGATCTCGTGGCCGCCCTCGCGCCACAACTCGACGAACAGCGCTTCCGTTAGGCGGATGATGTCGGGCGCCTGCACGAACGACGCCTCGATGTCGATCTGGGTGAATTCCGGCTGCCGCTCGGCGCGCAGGTCCTCGTCGCGAAAGCAGCGCGCGATCTGAAAGTATCGGTCGAACCCCGACACCATCAGCAGCTGCTTGTAGAGCTGCGGCGACTGCGGGAGCGCGTAGAACTCGCCCCTGTGCAATCGACTCGGCACGATGTAGTCGCGCGCGCCTTCGGGCGTCGGCTTGGTGAGGATCGGCGTCTCGATCTCCAGATAGCCTTCGCTCGCGAGGAATCGCCGCGCCGCCTGCATGAGCCGATGGCGGAGAATCAGGTTGTGCTGCAGCTCCGGCCGGCGCAGGTCGAGGTAGCGATAACGCAGCCGCTGTTCTTCCGACGGCAGCGCCTCGCCCTTGGCGCGCGCTACCGGAATCGCCGGCGTCACCGCCGGCCCAACGACGCGGACCGACCGTGCCTTCACCTCGATCGCACCAGTCGCCAGCTCGCGATTCTCCCCCTCGGGCGGGCGGCGTACCACGTCGCCCTCGACCAGCACGACGCTCTCCTTCCCCACCGCCGCCGCCGTGTCGCGCATGGCGTCGCCCACGAGCGCCGGGTCCACCGACACCTGGACGATCCCATCGCGGTCGCGCACGTCGAGAAACACGAGCCCGCCCAGATTGCGTTTGCCGTGGACCCAGCCGCCTAACCGGACGGTGGTGCCGGCGTCGGCGGCGCGGAGTGAGCCGCAGCGGCGGCTTCGGAGTGTGGTCGCCTCGTTGGTATTGGTCGTGGTCATTCGGTTGATACGGTTCGACAATGCGTGGACGTGACAGGGCCCACGCCGCGCCGCGCCGCCCGCACGGCGGGCGGCATTCGACGCGGCGCGCTCACGCCACCTCCAAATCTCGAATCAGGCGGAGGAAATCGGGTGCCGACTGGGCGGCCACCAGGCTCGCGCGCAACGACTCGCGGCGCAGAAGTCGCGAGATGCGACTCAGCGCTTTCACGTGCGCGCCCGCCGCGCTCTCGGGACCCACGAGCAAGAAGAACAGGTGCACCGGCTTGCCGTCGAGCGCGTCGAAGTCGACCGGGTCGTGCGCCACGCCCGCGGCGAGCACCAGTTGGTCGACGTGCGGCGTCTTCCCGTGCGGAATGGCGACGCCGTCGCCGATACCGGTGGAGAGCACCGCTTCGCGCTCGCGCACGGACTCGAGGATGGACTCCGGATCCACTCGTTCACCACGGCGCCCAGCGGACGGTGCTACGAGCTCGACGAGCTCGCGCAGCACGTCGCTTTTCGTGCGACTCGCCAGCGGCACTTTGACCCGTTCCGCCGACAGCAGCTCGGAAAGCAACACCAGTGCTCCGTCACTTGGGGGTGAATCTGAAAGACTAACCACGCCGTGTACCTCACGGAAGCGCCTGGTACAGTTAGGTCATCTGTTTGGGCCTGTTGAATTTAACGCCCGTTTTAGATTGCGGCTATCTTGACACCGGCAAGCGCGCGCAACCGCGCGCGTCCCCAGCGGATAGATTTTCCCCGTGCCCGAAACCCTCAATCTCCTCGACCGGTCCCCCGCCGACGCCCTCGAGGCCCTCAGCACCTTCTTCGCCGAGCGCGGCGAGCCGCCCTACCGGGCTCGTCAGGTGCTCCGTCGGCTCTGGCAGACACCCGCGGCGTCGGTCGCCGACATCACCGAGCTGCCGGCGGCGCTGCGAGAAGCGTTAGGCGAACGCTTCGCCGTGCCCCGCCTCACGCTCGTGGCGCGCCAGCGGTCGAGCGATGGCACGCAGAAGTTTCTCTTCGGCATGCCGGATGGACAGGCCATCGAAACCGTCGCCATCCCGGACGACGATCGCGTGACGCTGTGCATTTCCTCGCAGGCCGGGTGCGCGCTCCAGTGCGCGTTCTGCGCCACCGGGCGCATGGGCTTTCAGCGCAATCTCGCGACATGGGAGATCGCCGCGCAGGTGCGCGAGATGCGCCTCGTCGACGATCCCGTACGCGTGACCAACGTCGTGTTCATGGGCATGGGCGAGCCGCTCATGAACTGGCGCGCCGTGGACCGCGCGCTCACGATCCTCAACGCGCCCGATGCGTTAGGCATCGGCGCTCGGCACATCACAGTATCGACCGTGGGCGTGCTGCCGGGCATCGTCGCGCTCGCCAAGCGCCCGGAGCAGTTCCGCCTCGCGCTCTCGATCCACGCGCCGTCGGACGTGCTCCGTCGCGAGCTCATGCCGATCGACACCAAGTATCCGCTGGCGGATGTCATCGCCGCCGCGCGCGCGTTCGACCGTCGCGTCACGTTCGAGTACGTGATGCTCGGCGGCGTCAACGATACGGGCGCGCACGCGCTCGAGCTCGCCCGGCTCGCCAAGAACTGCCGCGCCTTCGTGAACCTCATTCCGCTGCACGTGGGAGGCGCCACGGAAT
The DNA here is from genome assembly GCA_035496295.1 of Gemmatimonadaceae bacterium. Lineage (GTDB taxonomy): Bacteria > Gemmatimonadota > Gemmatimonadetes > Gemmatimonadales > Gemmatimonadaceae > JADGGM01. The sequence goes on along the minus strand of DATJET010000089.1, from coordinate 7,772 downwards.
TTCGCGCGACGTCGCCGCGCGACATTGCGCGATTCGCGCGTGCCGTGCGCGGCGCGGGCGTCGAGGTAGCGATTCGCAAGAGCCGCGGCACCGACATCGCGGCCGCGTGCGGACAGCTACGGGTAGAACGGTTGGGCCGGCGGACGCCACGCGGCGCCGACCAGCACGGTCACGTCGACGTCGTGTGACGTGTCGGGACGGGTGACGATCGGCGCCCCGCCCATCGCCTGCGCCACCGATGCCGCCCAGGCGTCGTGTCCCGACCGGTCGAGCACCAGCGTGGTGTCGCGCCGCGCGCCGGCGGCGTTGCCCGATTCCACGACATCGAACCCCCGGTCGCGCAAATAGAGTGTCGCGCGGCGGGCGAGCCCGATCACGCGCGACGCGTTGAGCACCTCCACCCGCACGCGGGCGCCGGCCGGCGCCCGCGCGTCGCCCTTGCCTAACGCAACGACCACACCGCCGGGCCGCGGCGGCGCCGCCTTGCGCGTCGCCACCACGGCACCGCCGATGATCGCGCCCAACAACACGAGCGCGACCAGGATGCGGATTCCCCAGCGCTCGATCAGCGCACCGAATTCCATAGCGCCACCGCGGTCGGATAGAGCTCGTGTCCCTCGCGCAACGACCACTCGAGCCGGTGCCGAACGACCTGGCGAAACGTCCCATCGAAGTCGAGCGGAACCTGCGCCGCGAGGTAGGCGCGATCGGCGCGCGCGAATTTGCGTCCTGGCTCCAGATAGTCGGCCATGTAGAGAGCTCGGCCCGTCTGGTCCCACGCGTCGGAGCCGATCGTGTGCCAGCGAATCGCTTCGAGCAGGTCCCGGCGTGATTCGCCGCCCTTCGCCAGCCGGTTGGCGGACGCGGGTCCGTGCAACAGCCCGACTGGAAGCGTCCCGTCGGCGGCCCACACGCGCAGCTCGGCCTCGGTCGCGTCGCGCAGCGCGTCGTGCCAGAGTCCCGCGTCGCGCCACGCGGTGCACGCCTCGCGCGACAGGCCTAACGCGTGCGCCCACTGCACGAGCAGCGACGTCACGCGCGCGATGTGCTCGCGGCGCGCCGGCGACACCTGCGCCCACGCGGGCAGCTCAATCGAAGCCGCGTCGAACATAAGGCTCGAGCACTGCGTGGTTCCGGATGCTGGTGCGCGCGACGTAGTTCCACCCCTTGAGCTCCGCGCCTCGACCGATCGACGCGTCCACGATGCGAGTGTACGGACCGATCACGCACTCGCTCCCGATCTCGGTTTGGCCTTCCAGCACCGCCCCGGGATAGATCACGGTGTCGGCGCCGATGCGCACGTCGGCGTCGATCCACGTCGTCTCGGGCAGCACGAAGCTCACGCCGGCCGCTTCGTGCTTGCGCACGAGCCGGTTCCGTAAGGCAACCGATGCATCGGCCAGCGTGTGGCGATCGAGCACGCGGATCAACTCGTCGGGCGACGTCGCCGCGATGCGTACCGCGCCCGCCGGCTGTCGCGGATCCTCCGCCGACGCCAGCGCGGGCCCCTCGCCGCCGACCGCGATGTACCGCCCCTCGGCCTGCGCGTCCGGAAGCCCCGCGATCCCACCCTCGCCCGCGCGCAGCAGCCGCGCGATGGTGGGCGCAGCGACTAACGGAGACGCTCCATCGACGAGCACGCACACGCCGGGCGCGGTGACGGCCGCGCGCAGCGCCACCAGCTCCTGCCCGTCCGGAATTGCATCGACCATTACCGGGACCGACGTCTCCGGCATGGCCAGCATCGTGTTCGCCCGGTGGAGCACGCGCACCAGGCCCGGCGCGGGCGACACCGTCTCCAACGCGCGCACCACGTGCCAGACGATCGGCCGGCCGGCTAACGGATGTAGGTAGACGCTGACGCGCGACCGGAACGTGTCGCCGTCATCAAGCGCTGCGACGACGGCACTCCACGTCACGAGCCCCCGAGGATGACGTTGTCGATGAGTCGTGTCGCACCCACGCGCGCCGCGATCGCGACGATCGTGCCCTGCTCCGCGACCGCGACGGGCTCCAGCCGCGTCGGATCCACGATCGCCAGGTAGTCCACTTGTGCCTCCGGCTCGGTCGCCAGAACCTCCCAGCCTAACTGCTCCAGCTCGACGGCATCGTACTGGCCGCCGTCGAATGCATCGGCGATGCCGCGCAGCGTGCGCGATAACACCAAGGCCCGCTTCCGTTCCTCCGGCGACAGATACGCGTTCCGGCTCGACATCGCCAGCCCGTCCGGCTCGCGCACCGTCGGCGCCACGATGATCCGCACCGCGAAGTCGAGCTCGCGCGTCAATGCGCGGATGAGCGTTGCCTGCTGAATGTCTTTCTGTCCAAACACCGCCACCGTTGGCTGCACGATGTTGAACAATTTCGTCACGATCGTGAGCACACCGGTGAAGTGTCCCGGACGCGCCGCGCCTTCCCACCGGTCGGCGAGACTGAGCGGCGTCACCACCACCGTCCGGTCGCCCGCGTACATCTCCTCCACCGGCGGCGCGAACAACAAGTCCACGCCGCGGCGCTCGGCCTTCATCGCGTCGCCCTCGAGATCGCGGGGATAGCGCGTGTAATCCTCGTGTGGTCCGAACTGCATGGGATTCACGAACACGCTCATCACCACGACTGCGGCGTGACGCCGAGCCTCCTCCGCGAGGTGCAGATGGCCTTCGTGCAGATAGCCCATCGTGGGCACGAGTGCCACGCCTTGCCCGCGTCGCCGTGGCTCGGCGAGTGCGCTGCGCAGTGCAGCGCTCCGATCTATGATCCGCATGCTAGAAGCTATGGTCGTCATCGGGATAGCGGCCGGCGCGCACGTCCTCGCCGAAATGACGCACGGCGGACCGCACGTCGTCGGCAAGCGTCGCGTAGCGCTTGAGGAATTTGGGTGCGAAGCGATCGTTGAGTCCCAACATGTCGTGCAGCACAAGCACCTGTCCATCACATCCAGGGCCGGCTCCGATGCCGATCGTCGGCACCGAGACCGCATCGGTTACCGCGCACGCCAGCGAGGCGGGAATGAGCTCGAGCACGATCGAGAACACGCCAGCGTCCTCGAGACGCTTGGCCTGCTCGATCAGCGCCGCGGCGTCGCGCTCGTCGCGTCCCTGCACGCGGCTCCTGCCTAACGAGTGCTCGGATTGGGGCGTGTAGCCCAGGTGGCCCATCACCGGAATGCCCACAGCGGTCACGGCTTGCACCGCGCGCAGCACGTCGGCGCCGCCGCCCTCGAGCTTCACGCTGTCGGCGCCGGACTCCTGCATCACGCGCCCACAGTTGGTCACGGCCTGCTCCGCGCTCACCTGATAGGTGAGGAACGGCATGTCCACCGTCAGGAGCGCGCGCTTCACCCCGCGCCGCGCCGCAGCCGCGTGGTGGATCATCTGGTCGAGTGTCACCGGTATCGTCGTGTCGTAGCCCAACAGCACGGTTCCGGCCGAGTCGCCCACGAGCACGATGTCGACGCCGCTCTCGTCGACGAGGCGCGCGAACAACGCGTCGTACGCAGTGAGCATGATCAATTTTTCGGGACGACCCTTCCGTGCACGCACGTCGCGAATGCCGACGCGCTTGACGCTCGACTGGGATATTCCTGCTCCGCCCTCGCTGCTCATCACTTGCCAGCCTTCGCTTTGAGCTCGGCGAGCTCCCGGTCCCAGAAATCGCGGTGGCCGAGTCCCGGGTGTGGGACGGTGAGGTCCGGATCGGAAACGGTCTGCGCGTCGAACATGACGATATCCAAGTCCAGTGTCCGCGGCCCCCACCGGATCGTACGCTCGCGCTTTGCTTCGTGCTCGATCGCGTGCAGAGCGTCGAGCAGCGCGTGCGGCGCAAGCGTCGTTTCGAGCGCGACCATTTGGTTGAGGTACGGTCCACCGCCGTTCGGGATGTTTCCCAACGGGGCGGTTTCTTCTACGGAAGATGCGTCGAGGAGGCGGCTTCCCGGAAGCGCTGCAAGCCGCGCGCGGGCGAGAGCCAAGTAGCTGGCCCGGTCGCCCAGGTTGGATCCGAGCGCGATGTAAGCGATGTCACGCATCTGTTGACAGCGCCGGAACGTACGGGCATCGTCCGCGCGTGTCAAACATCGCGTCGTGGACAGCCTGACCGCTCGGCATCTCGCGCGCGAGCTGGACGAGCGATGGCGCGGGAAGCGCCTGGACGGGTGCGGATTCGATCGCGACGCGCGCGCCGTGTCGCTCACCGTCGATGGTCACACGGTGCGCTTCGAGCTTGGCCGTGAGGACGTGCGCGTGGCCGAAGCCGCATCTGCGGAGCGTGCGACCGGTGTCTTGCGCGGATGGACCGTTCGCGCCGTGCGCACCCCGATCGACGACCGCCGAATCATCATCGAGCTCGTGCGTCCGGGACGGTTCAAGGGATCGGTCGAGCGCCGGGCCGATCTCGTGGTGAGCGCGCTGCCCCGTGCGCGCGGAGCGCTGTTGCGAGACGCCGGCGGCGCCAAGCTCGCGGCCGTTGGTGCCGATCTCCCCGCATCGGTGGAAGCGCGTCCCGTGTTGACCGATGACGTCATAGCCGCCGCCGCTCGCAGCGGCGACGCACCCGGGCTGCTCGGCGGCCGCTGGATGAGTCCGATCATCGCGTCGTGGATGATCGCCAATCCGGCCGATGCGGTGGACCGCTACCATCTGATGTGCTCCGATGCGCCCGCGCGTCCGGCGAGGTGCGGCGCGCAGCTCTTGCCGTTTCCGTTCTGCGCGAACGCCGAGCTCGTGGACTCGCTGATCGACGCGGGGAGCATGGCTCACGTGGAGATCGCCGACGACACCGTGCACGATGCGCGGCAGCGGCGCGCGATCGAGCGGATGCGCGTGGAGCTCGAGCGTGCGCGCGACGCGCCCGAGGTCCGCGCGGCCGCCGACGCCATCGTGGCGATGGGCGACGTGGCCGCGCCGGCGACGGTGCGGTTGGCGAGCGGCGTGGAGTGGCCGGTGGGCGCGCGGCCGGGCGAGCGCGCGCCGGACGCGGCGCAGCGGCTGTACGCGGACGCACGGTCCAAGGAGCGGGCGCTGGCGTCGCTCCCGGCCCGGCTGGCGGCCGCGGCGGCCGCGCCGCCGGCACCTCGCCCAACTCCGTTAGGCACCGGCGCGCGGCGGCCGGCGGCGCCCCGCCTGCCCTACCGCACGTACCGGTCGTCGGGCGGGATCGCCATCTGGGTGGGCCGCGGCGCGGCGTCCAACGACGCGCTCACCTTCGGCGCGGCGGCGCCCAACGACGTGTGGCTTCATGCGCGCGACGCCGCCGGCGCGCACGTCGTGCTCCGGTGGCCGAACGCCGATGCGCCGGCCGCCCGCGACCTCCGCGAAGCCGCCTCGCTCGCCGCCTGGCACAGCAAGGCGCGCGGCGCCGCCGTCGTGCCGGTCGACTGGACCCGCCGCAAGCACGTGCGCAAGCCGCGCGGTGCGAAGCCCGGCACCGTGATCCTGCGCGAGGAGCGCACGATCATGGCGCGGCCCGATGCCGTCCTCGAGCGGCGCCTGCGGGATCCGCGTTAGGCGCGGCGCGTCACTGCGCGCCGTTCCAGGCCGTGAACGGCTTGGGCGTGATGAACGGCGCGCCCACCTCGATCACGATGTCGGTGTGGTCGCCCAACTTGATCGCGCGCGGGTCGCCCGCGTACACCCTGCCGTCCACCCAGACGCGCATCGCCTCGCCCGTCTTGAGCTGCGCGCCCGCCGCCTCGCTGCGGCTCAACGGCTGCACCCACACGTCGAAGAAATCGCCTAACGTGAACGAGCGGTTCACCGGCGCCTCGATGTGGATGATCCCGTCCGGCGTGTGCGTGTGCAGCCAATACAGACACGGCGCGTCGTGAGGCCGCCCCACGTTGTACGGCACGTCCACGGCTCTGCCGTGATCGTAGATCGCCAGATGCTGATGGATGTGGATGCGCTGCCCTTCCAGCTCGTCGCACGAGATGCCGGCGATCGCCTGGCCGCGCGGGTGCGCGTACTGTGCGGAAACTGGCGCGGCGAGGAGCGATGTCGACGCGGCGAACGCGAACGCGAACCAGGTACGAGGTGTCATGTCGGGATGTGGATGGAGGGACGACCGGAATCCAAGAAGATGCTCAGCCGTGTGCGTGCGCGTCGAGCGCCGCGCGCAGCGACGCGATGAAGTCGGCGGCGGCAGCCGCGCTTTCACCCGCGTGACGAACCAGCGCGCTGCCCACCACGACGCCATCCGCCAGCCGCCCAACGGCGACGGCCTGCTCGGGTCGCGCAATGCCGAATCCCACGCAGATCGGGAGGGATGCCGCCGAGCGCAGCCGCGCCACCGTGGCCGGAAGATCGGCGGGAATGTCGTCGCGCGCACCGGTCACGCCTAACCGGCTGATGAGGTACACGAAGCCGCTGCCGTGACGGGCAATCTCCGCCATGCGTGCCGCCGGCGTCGTCGGGGCCACGAGTCGCACGAACGCGAGCGGCCCGGACGCGATGCGCGCCTCGAGCGCTGGATCGGCACCCACGGGAAGATCGGTGAGCAGGAGACCACTCGCACCCGCGCGCGCCGCGCGATCCAGTGCGTCGTCGCCGGCCGCGAGCAGCGGGTTGAGGTACGTGAACACGACGGTCGGCACGCCCACCGCCGCTTCGGCGATGAGGTCGAGCGCGCCGTCGAACGTCATGCCGTTGGCCAGCGCCGCTTGCGAGCTCGCCTGAATCGTCGGACCGTCCGCCAACGGATCCGAAAACGGCACGCCGACTTCGATGATGTCGGCGCCGGCGCGCGCAATCGCGCGCAGGACCGCGAGCGAGCGTGCGCGGTCGGGGTGTCCAGCGGTGATGTAGGCGACGAGAGCTTTGCGCCGCTGCTCGGCCAGCGCGGCGAATGTGTGGGCGATCGGGTCAGATGTAGTAGTCGCTGACGCGGATACCATAACGGTCGGGATCTCCCACCTTGATGATCGTGCGCTTGAACACGCCGCTTGCATCCCGTTCGGTGAGATCCACGAGCGTGCCCGGGAAGAGCACGTTGCCGCGCTCGTCGCTGACGATCTTTACGATAGGCCGCGAGATGGCGTCGGGGGAGGGGTTGGCGCCGTGTACCAGCGCGAGCTCGAACGTATCGAGCACCACCAGGGTGCCGACTGGATAGTGGCCGACGAGGCTCATGAACGCTTTCACCAGCACCTGGTCCATGCCGCGGCGCGGGTTCACGCGCATTTCCTGGAGCACGTCGGCGGGCGTCAGCGGAATGGTCTGGTAGGCGCGGCGCGACGTGGCCGCGTCGAACGAGTCGGACACCGCGACGACTTTGCTGTAGATGCTCAGCTCGCGTGGCCTAACGTGGCGCGGGTAGCCGCTCAGGTCCGTCTTCTTGTGGTGCTCGAAGGCGACGACCATGGCGCGGTAGGGGATGTCGTTCTGGCCGCGCATCTGGAACAGCTGCAGCACGCCCATCCAGGGATGGTGGCACACCGTCCGCCACTCGTCCTCGGTGAGCGAGCCGGGTTTGTTGAGGATCTCGAGCGGCACCCGTGCCTTGCCCACGTCGTGCATCAGCGCGCCCACCCCCAGGTCGTACAGCTGGAGCCTGGTGAGGCCCAGCTTCCTGCCTAACGCCACCGAGAAAATGCACACGTTGACGCTGTGCGTGAACGTGTACTCATCGTAGTCCCGGAGCGTCGTGAGGCCGATGAGCGACGTCTCCTCGTTCAGGATCTGGTCGACGATGCCCTGCACCACGCGCTTGATCTTCTTGATGTTCGGGCTCTTCCCCATGCGCACGGAGTTGATGACATCCTTGGTCACCGACACCGA
>DATJET010000088.1:0-11893 GCA_035496295.1 Gemmatimonadaceae bacterium | reverse complement strand
ATCGTTGAGGCCGATCTCCTCCTGCCCGTAGCCACCGATCGTGGTGTTGACGGTGTCGCCCTGCGTCGACGGCAGCGCGATCGCCGTGCCCGAGACCGTCGTGATGCCGGGACCGGGGAACCCGATGCCGCCCAGGAAGCTCTCGTGCAGCGCCGTGCGATACCACTGACCGCCTAACGAGGTGGCCGAGGTAATGGACGATGTGAGATTGAACTTCGCCGTGCCGTTGTAGTCGGCCGTCGTGAGCGACGTCGACGTCAACGTCTGGCCGATGCGGCCCGCGGCGTTGCCGAGGGTGAACGGCGCGAGCGCCGGCGGAGCAAACAGCTCGAGTCCTCTGCCATCCTCGTTGGTGTAGTCCAGACCGACGATCAACCGCTGCGTGAACCAGCTGATGGGATTGTGATTGAAGGTCACGCTGCCCGTGAACCGATGAATGTCGTCGCTGTTGTCGAACAAGGCCTGCGGGACGTTAGGCGGCACGTTCGGGTAGAATCCATCGGCTCCAGGAACCGGGAACAGCTGAGGCTGGCCTAATTCCGCACCGAGCATGGCCGAGAGACCCACGTCGGCGCCGGTGTGGTAGTTGCCTTGCACGTAGTTGAGGCTCGTGCCGATCGAATACTTTGGATCCGGTGTCAGATTCAGGTTCGCGTGCGCGGAATATTGGGTGAGGAAGTTGTTCGGCTCGACCCCGTGCTCGTCCTGATAGTTGGACGAGACGAAATAGTTGCCGATCGAAAACCCGCCTCCCACGGACGCGTTGTAGTCGTACGTCTTTCCGGTGGTGAAGACCGGCCGTCCCGCCGCCTCTTGCGCCTTGATGGCGTTGAACGAGGTGATGGCGCCCGTGCTGTCCGGCGCAAAGTTGGTCGGAATGCGGCCCTCGGGATTGCGGAAGTAGACGCCGCCCTGCTGAATCTGAAAATTGAAGACCGGCTTTCCACTGGCGCCCTTCTTGGTGATGATCTGGATCACGCCGTTCGCCGCCTCGGTGCCGTAGATCGTCGCCGCCGCGGGTCCCTTGATGATCTGGATGCTCTCGATCTCGTCGGGATTGATGTCGTTCAGTCGCCCAACGACGCCGGCGTTTTGCGATCCGAAGCCGCCGTTGCCGAACGTGGTCGGCCCGCCGCCGGTGCGATTGCTGACGCGGACGCCGTCGATGTAGATGAGCGGCGCGTTGTCGAGGCTCAGACTCGACACGCCGCGGATCTCGATGGTCGGGCCCGCGCCTAACCGGCCGGTGCTGGGCACGATGCTCACGCCGGCAACACGCGAGTTGAGCAGCGAGCCCATGTCGGGCGCCTGCGATTTGGCGAGCACCTCGGGCGCGTCCACATTGCCCACGGCGGTGCCGATCTCGCGCTGCTGTTGGCCGCCGGCGGTACCGGTGACGATGACCTTGTCCAGCGACGTCGCCGCCGGGGTCAACGCGAAATTCACGGTGAGCTCGCCATCGGTCCCCACCGTAACGGTGTGGCGTCGGGGCGCATAGCCGACTCGGCGCGCCACGAGCGTCTGCTGGCCTTGCGCGACGCCGGCGATGCGATACTGGCCGGCGTCGTCGGTGACGGCACCGAGTTGCGTGCCCTCCACCTGCACGGAGACGCCGACGACGGGCGCGTTCGACGTCGAGTCGACGACGCGGCCGACGATCGTGACGGCCACGCGGCCGCCGAGATCGATGCCCGGTGCGCGATGGTGCACGGTCGCTGCGTGGGCGATCGGCGTTGGAAGGACCAGCGCGATGCCGAGTGCCGCGCAGAGGGCGAGTCGCACTCTTCGGGGATGCTGCTGACGGAAGACGTATCCCATACCGGGCTCCTGTTCGTGGGTGGCCGTGTGGCCCGACTCCGCAGACGCGCGCCAACATAGAGTGCAATTCGGAATACCACAATGGTGGACCGAATCGGTCCGCCGAGCCCGCTTGCTCGTCACCCCACGTTTGCTTGCGCCGGCCACTCACGGCGAATATGCTTGATCACCGTGCCGCGCATCGCGTCCCCTCCCCGTCCCAAGACCCCGGCGCGCCGGCACCACGCCGCCGACCACGTCGATCAACCCTCCGACCACGTCTCGCGCGCGTACCTCGATCTCCGTCGCGTCATCGTGTGGGGACAGCTCCCACCCGGTGCCCGCATCTCCGAACGCGTCATCGCCGAGCGACTCGGCCTGAGCCGCACACCGGTGCGCAGTGCCTTGCACCGCCTCGAGCAGGAAGGATTCGTGAGCTCCGCGGGCGGCGCCGGCGAACGCCGGCTCATCGTCGCGCCGCTCACCATGGATGACGGCCAGGAACTGTTCCGGATCGTTGGGCATCTCGAGGGGCTCGCCGCGCGCATCGCCGCCGAGTTTCCGCCGGCGCGCCGTATGGAGGTTGCCGCGCGAATGCGTGAGCTGAATGGCGAGCTCGCCAAGCAACATCGCGCGCGCGGCACGGCCGCCCGCTTTTTCGACCTCGATCTCCGCTTCCACCAGTCCTTCGTGGACTCGGTCGTCGGACCACGACTGCTCACACTCCACCGCGCCATCAAGCCGCAGTGCGAGCGCTACGCGCGACTCTACGCGAGCGTGCTCCTCGACGAGCTTCCGACGTCGATCAAGGAACACGAGGAGATTGCGAGCGCCATCGCGCGCGGCGACGCCGATGCGGCGCAGACGGCCGCGGAGACCAACTGGGCGAACGCCGCCAACAGGCTCGCCCACATCATCTGGCAGCACGGTGAGCGCGGCAGTTGGGTAGGGCCGCGCGAGGGCTCCGAGCCAACCCTTCGCACCCGCGGAACGCGCCGGCGCCGTCCCGCCTGACGTCTGCCGCGCGGCGCGCGGCGCGGCCGTCTTGCGGACGCGCGGTATACCGGTACTGTATACCAGTTCGACCGCAACCCTCCCCTCGTCGGAGATCCTCGCCCATGCCCGCCAACCGCGGAGTCCGTGCGCGCCCCCTCGCGCTCCTCGCCGTCGCCTGCCTAACCACCGCCATACCGGCGCGCGCGCAACGAGAGACGCTCCCCGAGCGCGTGCCATCGTCCGCGGCCGACTCCGCTCGCGCGCCGCACCCGTCGCTCGACGACACCGTGGCACTCGGCGCCTTTCTCGATGGCGCCTTCCAACAATTCATTGATGAGCTCCACGTCCCGAGCGCGGTCGTCACCGTGATCAAGAACGGGCGTGTGCTCTACGCGCACGGTTACGGATATGCCGACGTGCAGAAGCGCACGCCGGTCGATCCGGCAACGAGCCTCTTCCGCATCGGGTCGACGTCCAAGCTGTTCACGTGGACCGCGGTCATGCAGCTCGTACAGCAGGGCAAGCTCGATCTCGATGCCGACGTCAACACGTACCTGACGGACTTCAAGATTCCCGCGACGTTCAAGAAACCGGTCACGCTGCGCGACCTGATGACGCACTCGCCCGGCTTCGAGGACGGCGCGTTAGGCTACCTCATCAGTAACGACTCGGCCAGCGTCAAGTCGATCGACGAAACACTCAAGGAGCACATGCCGGCACGCGTACGACCGCCCGGCGTGCTGTCCTCCTACTCCAACTATGGAGCGGCACTCGCGGGGCTCATTGTGCAGAACGTCAGCGGCGTGCCGTTCAACGATTACATCCAGCGCAACATCTTCGAGCCGCTCGACATGCACCATGCGACGTTCCAGGAGCCGCTGCCCGCGAACCTCAAGCCGGACGGCGTGACCGGGTACGTGTACGACAACGGTGTGTACGAGCCCAAGCCATTCGAGTTTGTCGGCGGATTCAGGCCCGCGGGCTCCGTGTCGGTCTCGGCGCTCGACATGACACACTTCATGATCGCGCACCTGCAGGATGGCCGGTACGGCAACAGTCGCATCCTCGACTCGGCGACCGCGGAGCGGATGCACTCCCGCACCTTCGCGAACGATCCGCGCCTGCCCGCCATGGCGCTCGGATTCTACGAACAACGGATGGGTGGCGTGCGCGTGATCGGCCACGAAGGCGACACGCAATACTTTCACACGGCGATGTTCATCGTTCCGACCGCGCAGGTCGGCATCTTCATGTCGTACGTCGGAACGGGCGCCGAACCGGTGCGCGAAGGCGTGCTCGAGTCGTTCTTCAATCGGTACTTCCCGGCTCCGGAAGTCGCCGCGTACACGCCGCCGGACTCGTTCGCGAGCATGGCGGCCAAGTACACCGGCACCTATCGCTTCGCCCGCCACAGCTCGACCAAGATCGACAAAGCGCTCCTGGCCGCCGGCCCATCCATCGAGGTCTCCGTCCTTCCGAAAGACCGGCGCCTGATCGTCACTGGGTTAGGCGAGCATCCGGCGCAGTTCGCGCCGATCGGCGATGGACTGTTCGGGCAGATCGGCGGCGGCTACACGATCGGATTCACTCAGGATTCGTCGGGTACGGTGACGCGCATGTCCGTGGATGCCCTTCCCTTCATGGGCACCGAGCGCGTGCCCTTCCACGACTCGCCGGGCCTCTGGCACTTCCTGTTAGGCATCTCGACGCTGATCTTCCTGGCCGCGCTCACGACGCTGTTCTATCGGCGCAAGCAGATCAAGCCGATGCCGCCCGAGGAGAAGCGGATCATCCGCCTTTCGCTCGCCACGGCGATCTGGTACTTCCTGACGCTCATCGCGATCGGTGTCGTGGTCGTCGTCAACATGTCGGAGTTGGGCGGAGCGATTCCGACGTCGCTCAAGCTCGCGCTCGTGATGCCGATCGTGTTCGTGGTGTTGACGATCGCGCTCGTCGTGGCCGCCGTGCCCGTGTGGTCGCGGCCCCACTGGCGCTTCTGGCAGCGCGTGCGGTTCACGACGTTCGTGCTCGCCGCTGTGGCGGTTTCACTCTTCTTCGCGAACTGGAACCTGCTCGGCTGGCGCTTCGGCTGAGGCGCGATCGCGCTTTCGTTTTCTGTTGGTTGATATGGCGGATTCAATCGGTGAATACCTATGAGTGCCGGCATCTACGCTCGTGTGGAAACGGAACACGACCGGACACTCCGGACACGACCGGATCAGAACTGCTGGAAGGTAATCTCATCGCACGTGGTCCATGCCTCGTCTTTTTGTTTACAACAGGACCGGCATTCTGGCCAGATCAGTAGAGATGGGACTACACGCCGCAGCCAAATGGTCCGGTCGTGTCCGGAGTGTCCGGTCGTGTCCGTTGCCCCATGAGCGTAGAGGCCAGCCCCAAGGCGTTAGGCAACCGGACAGACAGTCCCTCATGACGAGGCAATCTTTCCCGTCCCTGTTGTTATCCTCGTTTCCACCGGCAAGGGAAGACGGATCCATGACGCACACCAGAACGTTGGCGGGAGCCCGGCGCGCGACAGCGTGCGCTGCGGCGATACTGCTCACGCTCCTGCCGCAGGCACTGGCGGGGCAAGCCCGCGGCTTCACGCTCGAGCAGGCGCTCGGCTACCCCTATCCGTACGGCCTAACGGCCGCCGCGCGGGGCAACCGGGTCGCGTGGGTGTTCAATTCGCGCGGATCGCGCAACGTGTGGGTGGCCGACGGCCCGGCCTTCGCCGGGCGGCAGGTGACGCACTACAGCGGCGATGACGGCATGCCGATCGCGAGCCTCAAGCTCACGCCTAACGGAAGCACGGTCGTCTACGCGCGGGGCAGCGAGACCAACGGAAAGGGCGAAGTGGCCGATCCGACCAGCAACGTCCACCAGCCCGAGCAGCAGGTCTGGGCGGCCGACGTGTCGAGCGGCGAGCCGCGTCTGCTGGGCACGATGAATTGCGGCTTCGAGGGCTGCGAAGACATCCAGATTTCGCCGGACGGACAATACGCCGTCTGGAGCGGACGGCACACCCTCTGGATGGCCCCAATCTCGGGCGCCGAACCGGCTCGACCGCTCGCCTACATCCGCGGTGACAATGCGCAGCCGCAATGGTCGCCCGACGGCAAGTCCATCGCGTTTGTGAGCGACCGCGGCACGCATTCCCTGATCGGTCTCTACCGCCTCGGAAGCCCAACGATACAGTACGTCGATCCGAGCGTCTTTCGCGACATGCTGCCGCGCTGGTCACCCGATGGCTCGAAGCTGGCATTCATTCGCCTAACTGGCGGCGCGGGCGGATTCTTTTCCGGCCGCCTCGAGCCGTGGACGATCCGGATCTGGGATGCCTCCAGCGGAACGACGAGGCAGATCTGGGAAAGCACGGCCGACGCGAACGGATCATTCCCCGGCGATGAATGGGAAGGCGATGCATTCCGATTCGCCGCCGGCGACCGCGTCGTGTTCGCGTCGCAGCAAGATGGATGGGTGCATCTGTATTCGATCGCGGCTGCCGGAGGCGCGCCGACGTTGCTCACGCCCGGACAATTTTCCTTCCAGGGCGGCGTGGCGCTCACGGCCGACGGAAGATCACTGCTCTACGCGTCGAACGAAAACGACATCGATCGTCGCCACATCTGGCGCGTGAATGTCGACCACCCGGGCCCGGTTGCACTCACACACGGCGAGTCCATCGAATGGACGCCGGTGGCAACCGGTGACGGCAGCGCCGTGGTGTGCCTCGGCGCAACGGGGACATCTCCGGCCATGCCTTACCGCCTAACTGCCCGGGGACGCGAACCGATCGCGGCCAGCGCGATGCCGGCGGATTATCCCTCGGCCCAGTTCGTCACGCCGCAGCAGGTTGTTTTCAAGAGCCCCGATGGCCTCGAAATTCACGGCCAGTTGTTCGTTCCGCGCGGGCGCCCGCAACACCGTCCGGCGTTGGTCTTCATGCACGGCGGACCACCGCGGCAGATGATGCTCGGCTTCCATCCGATGGACGCGTACAACTACATGTACGCCGCCAACGAATATCTCGCGAGCCGCGGGTTCGTGGTGCTGTCGGTGAACTACCGGCTCAGCATCATGTATGGCCGCGCGTTTCGCGAACCAGCGCAGGGCGGTCCGCGCGGCGCATCGGAGTATCAGGACATCGTGGCGGGCGCGAAGTACCTGCAATCACTGCCATATGTCGATCCGCAGAAGATCGGCTTGTGGGGCGGCTCCTATGGCGGCTATTTGACAGCGCTCGGGTTGGCGCGCAACTCCGACATCTTCAAAGCGGGCGTCGACTACGCCGGCGTGCACGACTGGTCGGCATTCTTTGGTGGCGGCGCGGCAGCGGACGCGTCCGAGAGAGCGAAGATCGCGTACCAGTCGTCGCCCGTCGCATCGATCGACAAATGGACATCGCCCGTGCTACTGATTCAAGCCGATGATGACCGGAACGTCGCCTTCTCGCAGACCGTCAATCTGGTCCCGCTGCTGCGCGCGCATCACGTTCCGCACGAGGTGATCGTGTTTCCCGACGAGGTGCACGATTCGCTGCTGTGGCGGACGTGGCTTCGCGTGTTCGCCGCCACCGGCGACTTCTTCGAGCGGACGTTGGTGAAGGGCGAGGCGATCGAGGCAACTCCCGCAGCGAGTGCTGGCCCAGCCAATTGAGATCGTGACGGAACTTCAGTCCGTGCGCGACCCGTCCGGCGTGCCGTATCCGGTGGCGGGCAGTGCACCGCGCGTCGACCGGTTGCGCCTGGCTCGCCACATGAAGAACACCGGCGCGCCGATCACCGTCACGACCAGACCCAAGGCCGCGCGACGGGGCTGCGTGACCACGGTGTTCACGACCACGGCAGCCGCCGCGGCGACGAAGAGCAGCGGCGTGATCGGATATCCCGGCACGCGGAACGGTCGCACTGCGTTAGGCTGCCGCCGCCGATAGACGAAGATCGCGATGCCGCCTAACGCGTAGAAGATCCACCCGACGAACACCACGTACGTGAAGAGCTGCTCGAACGTGCCGGTGAGGGCAAGGACCATCGCCCATAGCGAGCACACGACGACGGCGAACGCCGGGGTGCCGAATCGCGGATGGACCTCGGCCAGCTTGCGGAAGAACACGCCGTCGCGAGACATCGAGTAATAGAGTCGTGGAGCCGTGAGCGTGAGGCCGTTCGCCGCACTGAACATCGAAACGAGGATGATCGCGGCGATGATTTTGCCCGCGATCGGCCCGAGCAAGGCGCCCACCGCATCGGCCGCGATGCGCTGACTTTGCGCGGCGCGCACTGGGCCGAGCGCCGCGATGTAGCCGAGGTTGGCGAGGATGTAGATAGCGATGAGGCACGCCGTGCCGACGATGATCCCGCGCGGAAACGTGCGCTGCGGGTCTCGCGTCTCGCCGGCCGCGAACGTCGCGTATTGCCATCCCTCGTACGCCCACAACACGCCGATCATCGCGGTCGCGAACGTCGAGAACGACAGATGCGCGGGCCGCGGCAGGGTCGTCGCCGCCGCTGCGCCTCCGTGCTTCCCACCGATGAGCAGGACCACGCTCACGACGACTAACGCAGTGACCTTGAGGCCCGTGGACCAGTTCTGCACGTCCGCGCTCTGCCGCGTGCCGCGCACGTTGATGACCATCGTCGTCACGATCATCAGCACGGAAATCACTTTCGCCGCGAGCGGGGACAGCGGCACGATCTGGCCGAGATACGCGCTGAACGCCACAGCGAGCGTCGCGCACGACCCGCTCGCGATGACGAGGAGCGCGGTCCACCCGTACAGGAACGCCCACAACTCGCCGAACGCATCGCGGATGTAGACGTATAGACCGCCGGCGTCGGGATTCATCGCGCCCATTTCGCCGTAGGTGAGCGCGCCGAGCAGCGACAGCACGCCGGCGACGAGCCAGACGAGCAGCGCGATGCTCACGCTGCCGCCGGCTTGTTGCAGCGTCGTGGCCGGTACGATGAAGATGCCAGATCCGATGACGGTCCCGATGACGATGAGGACCAGGTCCCGGAGGCCGAGTGTCCGCTTGAGTTCGGTCATGGGTGGGAAGCATGGCGTCGCTCGGGGGCGGAGTCAACGGATGAGGGAAGCGCGCGCTCGCGCGCGCTTCCCTCGTGTTCGGCCTAGTGCGCGCCGGCCGCCGCCAACGCGTGCGCGGCTTTCGCCGATGCCTCCGCCGCAGCCTTCGACGCTTCACCCGCCGACTGGTGCGTGATGACGTTCAGCCGGTTCCACGTATTGATCGCGGCGATCCCAATGACTAACGCAGTCAGGCCCTTCTCGTCGTAGTACTGCGCTGCCTCGTTCCAGATCTCATCGGACACCGCGTCGGCGCGATCCGCGAGTCGCGTGCCTGCTTCGGTTAGCGCCAGCGCTGCGCGCTCGGCGTCGGTGAAGTACGGCGCTTCCCGCCACGCTGAGACGGCGAAAATCTTCTCATCCGGCTCGCCTTCGTCCCGCAGCTCGCGCCAATGCATGTCGACGCAAAAGCTGCATCCGTTGATCTGGCTTGCGCGCAAACTCACCAACAGGAGTGTGGTGCGCGGCACGCCGAGTTTGGCCGCCGCGTTCGAGAGCGTCAGGAGGCCGCGATAGACCTCGGGATTGGCGCCAGCCGCATTCTTGATTCGTGGTGTGATCACTGCTCTGCTCTCCGTCGAAGTCGAATAGTCCGACTTCAACCCGCGTGCCATGCGTTAGTGGCCCCTTGGTCTACGCGCCATCATCGACTTGATGTTGTCGTCGAACTTGGATTGCTGATCGGGCGTGAGGACGGCGCGAATCTCGTCGCGCTCTTTCTTGTTCGTGTCCCGCATCGCTTGCATGGATGCAGAATCCATGGGTGTCCCATTCTGTCTCGCGTCGCGCATTTTCTGGCGGAACTGCTGCATCTGCGGCGCGTACTTGTCCTCGATCGCCTGGATCTGTGTCTTCTCCGAGTCGGTGAGAGTGATGCCATTCATCAGCATCGCCATCATCCTACCACCGCGTCCCTGTCCTCCGCCGCCCCCGCCCCCGGCACCGCCCCCCTGGGCGAACGCACCCGTCGCGATCCCCATCGTGAGGGCCACGCCGATCAGTACCGTGCGCATCCTGCTCATGAAGCCTCCGTTTGCGTCGTGCATGTGATGGTGCGTGACCGTTGAGATATCGATTAGTTATACCGTTTCACCGCGCCGTTCGCTGGGTGCATGGTTGGGCCCGCCTCACGGAGCGTCCTATGCCTGGATGAGCTCGGCGATCGCGCGCGCCGCACGCTGGCCCGAGGCAATGGCGCCGTGCACTGTGCCCATGCTCGCGACGGTGTCCGCGGCTTCGCCCGCGTACCAGATCGTACCCTCAACCGGTTGGGCAAGGCGTTCCGAGCACCGCGCGCCGCCCACGCGCGCGTACGAATACGCGCCGCGTGAAAAGGGATCGGCGAGCCAGTCGTGCTGGTACGTTCGGACGAGACGCGTGGCGAGACGCGCGGGCCTCATGCGGAACATCGACGCGAGCGACTCGATCGCGAGCTGCTCGAGCTCGCGCGCCGTGCGCCGCGCGAGGAGCGCGGCGCGTGAGCCGCCGCACCAGGCGACGAGCATCGGCGCGTACACGGGATACGAGGTCCACCAGACACTAAAGGCGAGCGGGCGCCGCGACTGGAGGAAGGTCATGCGCTCGAGGGGCGGCGCGTCCAACCGTCTCGCGAAGGCGGGCTCGAGCCAGAACGGCTCGCCGAACCGGAGTACCAGGCGGTGCACCGGACCCATGATGCCTAACGCCAGGCTGCGCGCGAGCGCCGGCGCCGGCGGGTCGAAGCGGATCGCGCCGCGCGCGTCGGGCGCCGCCTGCATGACGCCTAACGGCGCGGTAACGAGGACGGCGCGCGCCGAGCACGTTCTTCGCCGTCCGCGGACGCGGCGGTACGCGACCTCGACGTGGCCCGGCCGCCATCGAACGTCCGAGACGACGGCGCCGAGGCGGATGCGCGCGCCTAACGGACGGGCGAGTGCGTGTACGAGCGAGACGTAGCCGTCCAACAGGCGCCCGACCCGCGACTCGCGGACGTCGCGGCCCGGCCATCCCGCGCGTGCGAGCCACCGCTCGCTCACCAGCGTCGCGTCAGCGGCCTCGAAGCCTTCCACGAAGCGCGTCGCGAGCGATCGGTCGGCTGCGCTGAGCGAGCCCCGGTTCGCGCGCATCGCCTCGGCGAACGACCGATCGGGCGAGCGATGCGCATCCAGCCGGCCCATCACGCGGTCGAGCCGCGCGGAGTAGTCGCGGGCGACGCGAAGACGGCGGCTGGTGTGCTCGAAGCGTTGGCCCGACACGTCGTAGGTGAGCAACCCGCATCGCTCGGCGAGCTCGCGGATCGGCGCGGCCACGCCGTGGATGAATTCCGCGCCAAACTCGATGGGCATGCCCGTCTGCGGCGACGCGGCTGTATCAATGCGACCGCCGGTGCGATCGCGCGCTTCGAGTAAGAGAACATCGAGGCCGTTCTCGACCAACACGTTCGCGGCCGCGAGGCCCGCTGCCCCCGCGCCAATGACGATGACGTCCGCATCGCGACGGCTTCCCCGCGTGTTAGCCATGACGCTGAGTCCGCTCTCCTATGCGGCGCGGTTCGGCTTTCCGAACGGCCGCTCGATAATCCGAGTGGATGCGGTTTCGCTCGATTCTTGGCACGAACAACAATATCGCCGCAACACTTGGCAGGCGACTTGCCGCTCGTCCCTTCGGACGCGGGCGGAGGGGAGACCATGGACAGCACGCAGCCTACCGCGAGCACGGCTGTCGAAGAGGCGCAGCCGTTCGAGATCCACGCAGCCGACTGTCGGCGGTACGCGCGTCCATTTCATCCACGAGCGCGGGCGCGGCCATCACTCCATGCCGATCGTCCTAACGCATGGCTTTCCCGACTCAGTGTTCCGGTTTGCGAAGATCATCCCGATGCTCACCGATCCCCCCGCGCACGGCGGCGATGCGGCCGATGCGTTCGATGTGATCGCGCCCAGTCTTCCCGGATATGGATTCTCGGAGCGCCCCGGCGGTGACGGCGTCATCTTCCGGGTCGGAGACGTGTGGCACGAGCTCATGACCGGCGTGC
>DATJET010000087.1:0-41471 GCA_035496295.1 Gemmatimonadaceae bacterium | reverse complement strand
GGGCTCGCGCTCGACCGCCGTGGAACGGAGCGCTTGGCCGCGTTTAGTATTACGTGTAGACCCGGAGCGCGTATTCAGCTCTCGGGTCGATTCGAGGCGGTGCGCCTCGGTGAAACTCTGGTGGTGCGCCGCGCGAACGGTGGTGCGATTCAAGGATCGCGCGCGATGACCGCGACACTGTCGATTGGCGGTGGGCGGTTTCGTCGTGTATCGGGGGAGGCGAGTGCGCAGCCCGAGAATCTCTGGTCTGCGCTGCTTCCGACGGGCTCGCGCGTGACAGTGCGGGAATGGCGAGCCGGCGATCGTATGGTGCCTTACGGTGCGACGGACGAGCGTCGATTGAAAGGACTGTTTCGAGACGCCGGAGTAGATGCCGGGCGTCGTCGCGCTTGGCCGGTCGTCTTGGTGGGTGGGCGGATCGAGTGGGTTCCAGGAGTGCGCCGCAGTTCGGCGGCCACCGTGCGGTCCGGCCGACCGATGGTGCTGTATCGCTGTGAACGTGACGACTCCTGATCCGAGACTGGACGGGCGCGCCGTGAAGCGCGTTGCGTTCGATGCCGAGCGCATCGCGGCTCGGGTACGCGAACTGGGCGAGGAAGTGACGGCTCGCTATCCCGAGGGCGATCTGCTGGTGTTGGGCCTGCTCAAGGGGAGCTTTATCTTTCTGGGCGACCTCGTGAGGCAGATCCGGCGCCCCCTTCAGGTCGATTTCCTGGTTGCGGCGAGCTACGGCGAGGCAACAGAGTCGAGCGGCCATGTCAAGCTCGTCTATGATCCGGAAACCACGCTCGAGGGAAAACACATACTATTAGTAGAGGACATCGTCGACTCGGGGCGGACGCTGAACCGGCTCATCGGTCTCCTCATGCAGCGACGGCCGCGTTCGCTTGACATTTGCGCGTTACTCCACAAGCACGTGGCCGAGCACCTGCAGTATGAGGTAGCACTCGTCGGGTTCGACGCGCCAAACGAATTTCTGGTTGGGTATGGGCTGGATCACGCTGAGAATTTTCGTCATTTGCCCTATATCGCGAGCTTGCAGTAATGCCTGACAAACTGCCGCCAAAACGAGACCTCAACTGGGGGCGCATCTCCAAGACGCTCTCGTTCTGGTTGCTGCTCATCTTGATTCCGATCGCGTTCTTCCGTTTGTCTGGGAGCGGCGCGGATTCGCCGGCCGAGATCGATTACACGACGTACGGCCAGCAGCTGGACAATGGGAACATCCAGCGCGTGACCATCGAGGACGGGAAGACCATCGATGGCGACTTCAAGGCGCGCATCCGCGTGAACAACCGCGACGTGAGCAAGTTCACGGTGCGGCTGCCGGTGGCCAACGACTCCAAGGAAGTCGAGCGGCTCCGCCAGAAGAACGTGGTCATCTCCGCGCAGGACGCCAAGCCGTCGTTAGGCGGATACGTGATGACGTTCCTGCCGTGGATTCTCATCATCGGGATCTGGATTTTCCTCTTCCGTCAGATGCAGGCCGGGGGGGCGAAGGCGTTCAGCTTCGGGAAGAGCAAGGCCAAGCTGCTCACCGGGGACACGCCCAAGGTGACGTTCAGCGATGTCGCCGGCGCCGACGAGGCCAAGGAAGAGCTGCAGGAGATCATCGAGTTCCTGAAGGACCCGCAAAAGTTCACGCGGTTGGGCGGACGCCTGCCCAAGGGTGTGCTCCTCGTGGGACCGCCGGGGACGGGTAAGACGCTGCTCGCCCGCGCGGTCGCCGGCGAGGCCGGTCGTCCGTTCTTCTCGATGTCCGGTTCGGACTTCGTCGAGATGTTCGTGGGCGTGGGCGCGAGCCGGGTGCGCGATCTGTTCGAGCAGGGCAAGGCGCACGCACCGTGCATCATTTTCATCGATGAGATCGATGCCGTTGGACGTCATCGCGGTGCTGGGTTAGGCGGCGGTCACGACGAGCGCGAGCAGACGCTCAACCAGTTGCTCGTCGAGATGGATGGCTTCGAGTCCAACGACGGCGTGATTCTCATTGCCGCGACCAACCGGCCGGACGTGCTCGACCCGGCGCTCTTGCGCCCAGGCCGTTTCGACCGGCAGGTGGTGGTGGATCTCCCCGACCTCCGCGGTCGCGAGGAGATTCTGCGCGTGCATCTGCGCCGCGTGCCCGTATCCGAAGACCTCGACGTGAGCACGATCGCGCGCGGCACGCCGGGCATGTCCGGCGCCGACCTCGCCAATCTGGTGAACGAGGCCGCACTGCTCGCCGCCCGCCGCAATCACGAGCGCGTGTTCCTCTCCGACATGGAAGAGGCGAAGGACAAAGTAATGTTAGGCGCCGAACGCAAGTCGATGGTGATGAAGGAAGACGAGAAGCGCAACACGGCGTACCACGAGGCGGGACACGCCGTGTGCGCGATCAAGACGCCGGGCTGCGACCCCCTGCACAAGGTGACGATCGTGCCGCGCGGCCGCGCGTTAGGCCTCGCGTTCACGCTGCCCACGGAGGACCGCTACTCGGTCACGCGCCAGCAGTTGGAAGCAATGCTGGTGATGACGTACGGCGGCCGCGTGGCGGAAGAAATGATCTTCGGCTACGAGAAAGTGACCACCGGCGCGGCCAACGACATCCAGAAAGCCACGTCGCTGGCGCGGCGCTACGTCTCGCAGTGGGGCCTGTCCGACGCGATCGGCCCGGTGCTGGTTGGCGACAACGAGCAGGAAGTCTTCCTGGGCCGCGAGCTGTCGCACCGGCGCGAAGTCTCCGAGAAGACCGCGCAACTCGTGGATGCCGAGGTGGCACGCCTCCTCACGGAGTCGTACAACCGCGCGCGGCAGACACTGGAAACCAACGCGGACTTGCTGCACGCGATCGCAGGCGCGCTGCTCGAGCGCGAGACGCTGACGGCCGAAGACATCGAGATTCTCGTACGTGGCGACAAGCTGCCGCCCCGGAAGATCTCGGGTCCGCCGCCCGCGCCGGCCACGCCGGTCGCCGTACCGCAGCCGAAACCGGCGAAGCCGCCGTTGTTAGGCGGACCGGAACCGGCTCCAGCGTAAGACATGGGGAGACGGTGCAGCCGCCGTTTCCCCAAGCGAAGCGCTTCCCTCAGGCGCCGCCGGGCGCCGCTTCCCTCGGTCTCATGTCTTCCTGGGCCATCCGCAGCGGCTTTCTCTCGCTCGACCGGCCCATCATCCTCGGCATCATCAACGTGACGCCCGACAGCTTCAGCGACGGGGGCAAGTTTTTCTCGCCCGAGCTCGCGGTGGAGCAGGGGCTTCGGCTCGTCGAAGACGGAGCCGATGTGCTCGACGTCGGTGGCGAATCTACTCGTCCGCAGGGCGCCAAGACGGTCGATGTCGCCGAGGAACTTCGGCGCGTCATGCCCGTAGTGCGGTCGTTGCGCGAGCGGCTCCCGCAGGTCCCACTTTCGGTGGACACCGTCAAGAGCGGTGTTGCGCGCGCGGTGCTCGACGAAGGAGTCGAGATCATCAACGACGTCTCCGCATTCCGATTGGATCCGGCTATGGCCGAAGTGTGCGCATCGGCGCGCGCCGGTGTTATCCTCATGCATTCGCGCGGCGGCGTGAGTGAGATGGGGACGTACCGCTTCGCGACCTACGGTGCGGACGTGATGGGTGACGTGATCGGCGAGCTGCAGTCGGCGGCGACCGCCGCGGAGTGTGCGGGCGTCGAACGGACGCGTCTCGCGCTCGATCCTGGCGTTGGGTTCGCGAAGCGGACGGAGCACTCGGTGGCGGTGATCGGCGCATTGGACCGGCTCGCGGAACTAGGGTACCCGGTTGCGATTGGCGTGTCGCGCAAGCGCGTGGTGGGTGAATTGAGCGGCGTCACCACACCCGCCGATCGTGTGGACGGCACCATCGCGGCGAATGTCATGGCGCTCACGCTCGGCGCGCGCATCTTTCGGGTACACGACGTCCGCGCGGCCCGCCGCGCGCTGGATGTGGCGTGGAGCATTCTGCAGAGCAGAGACTAGGGCGTGAACATCCTCGACCAGTTTCGATTCCTCTCGTTCGGTTGGCGCGACGCCATCGAGATCGGGGTGGTGGCGTACGGCATCTACCGGCTGCTGCTGCTGCTCCACGGGACGCGCGCAGTGCAGATGCTGATCGGCATCGTGGTGCTGGTGCTCACGTACGCACTGGCGTGGATCTTCAAGTTCACGATGATCACGTACCTGTTGGGCGTGCTGTTCACGTACGGCGCGTTCGCGGCGCTCGTGATCTTCCAGCCCGAGCTCCGCGCCGCGCTGGCGCGGTTAGGCCAATCACGGGTGACGCGTTTCTTCAAGCGCATGGACGTGAGCGAGGTGGCCGAGGAAATCGCCGACGCGGTGGAGCGACTGAGCCGGTCGAGCATCGGCTGCATCATCGCCCTCGAGCGCGAGATAGCGTTAGGCGACTACGTCGCCTCGGGGACCGAGATGCAGGCGAAGGTGTCCGCCGACCTGTTGGCCACGATTTTCACCCCGTACTCACCGCTCCACGACGGCGCCGTGATCATCCGCGGCGACACGATCATCGGCGCCGGGTGCATTCTCCCGCTCACCCAGGCGCAGATGACCGATCGCACGTTAGGCACGCGCCACCGCGCAGCGCTGGGCCTGAGCGAAGAAACGGACGCGCTCGTCGTCGTCGTCTCGGAGGAGAGCGCTACGATCTCGGTGGCGCAGAACGGCCGCCTGTTGCGCGGCCTCACCGCGCCCCAGGTGCGCGACCTCATTGCCGGCCGCCCCTTGCGCACCACCGCCGAGCAGCCGGTGCTGCAGATGAGGGCGTAGTAGCCAGCATCTACGAAGTTGGTTCAAAGGATAACCACAAGGATACCAGAGATGGCGTCGCTGCACATCCGTGCCTAACGACGCACGCACCTGTCTGATTACATGCGCGTGGTAGATGACATGCGCGTGGTAGATGCACCCGCCTTCGCCTTGAGTCAGCTAAGTTCGTGAGTCGTTGAGCGCGGATGCGCACCGACCCCGTCTCTTGTATCCTTGTTGTTATCCTTTGAACCAACGTCGTAGATGCGGCCCGCCCGCGATGGTCTCGCGCGGCAGCCGAGCTGTTCAATCTCAATCCGCGTTCCACAGAGCGAGGAAATCGGCCACGCGGATAGCCCAACGCGAACTCCACCCGATGCCGGGCTTGGCGCGCGATTGCATCACACCGTAAGCAGCGATAAATTCAGAGCTTATGCACTTTCAGGACATCGCGGATCGGGTGTCCGAAGTCCGGCATCGGATCGGCGCGGCGGTGGCACGGGGCGGACATGGGCAGAACGTCACCATCGTGGCGGTCACCAAAACGCACGGCGTCGATGCCGTGGAAGCCGCGTGGCACGCGGGCGTGAGCGACGTTGGTGAAAATCGCGTCCAGGAAGCGTTACACAAAATGGACGAGACGT
The DNA here is from genome assembly GCA_035496295.1 of Gemmatimonadaceae bacterium. Lineage (GTDB taxonomy): Bacteria > Gemmatimonadota > Gemmatimonadetes > Gemmatimonadales > Gemmatimonadaceae > JADGGM01. Next base: position 36,085 of record DATJET010000087.1, on the reverse strand, counting down.
CGGTACCGGTGCGATGGCACCTGATCGGCCATCTCCAACGCAACAAGGTGAAGGGAGTCGTGGAGCGCTTCGTGCTCGTGCACTCGATCGACAGCGAGCGCCTGGCGCATGCGGTGCACGACTACGGTATGTCGCGCGGCACACCAGTGGACGTGCTGATTCAGGTGAACTCGTCCGGCGAAGAAACCAAGGGCGGATTTGCGTTGCATGAGCTGCCAACCGTCGCGGAGCGAATCGCCGGCATGACGGGTATGAGGGTACTCGGCGCGATGACCATGGCGCCGCTCGATGCGCAGGAAGGAGAGCTGCGGCGGGTGTTCGGCGGGGCGCGCGAAGCGCGCGGGATCCTCGCACGGGCGTGCGGTCCGCTCGTGACCGAGTTGTCGATGGGCATGTCCAACGACTACGAGCTGGCCGTGGAGGAGGGAGCCACAATCGTGCGGCTCGGCACCATCCTGTTTGGAGCGAGAGACCAATGACTGATGAAGCCTTTCATCTCTCACCGCTCGACGTGCGTCGCTGGGACTTCGGCGCCAAGGCGTTTCGCGGGTACGACGAAAAGAAAGTCGAAGACTTTCGGGCGCAGGTGGCCGACGAGTTGGAGCGCCTGACGCGGTTGAACCAGGACCTCGAGGCCAAGGCGCGCGGCTTCCACGAGCAGCTGCGCGCGTTTCGCGAACGCGACAAGGCGCTCAACGACGCGCTCGTGTCGGCGCAGCAACTTCGTGCGGAGATGCGCGAACAGGCGGAGCGCGAGGCGCAACTCATCCTGCGTGAAGCGCGCGCCGAAGCCGAGCGCCACGTGGAGGCGGCGCGCGCGGAGATCCGCCGGTTGGAAGGCGACCTCGCATCGCTCGAAAAGGCTCGCCTAACGTACGTCGCGCAGTTGCGCGCGCTCGTTGAACGCCATCTGGCGGAACTGAACGCGACCGAGAGCCCCAAACCGCCGTCGCGGGCGAGCGGCGAGTCCGACGCGGTTGACCCGCGGGGGCATGTGAAGACACCCGCGTGGCTCGAGTCGCTCGTCAAGGAATGACGGGGGTGCGTCTCGACGATCCACGATTGGCGCCGGCGCAGGTCCCCGCTCGACACGCGCACACGCGCGCGCAGGCGACCGTCGCTGCCGCTGCGGTGCGCGACCGCTTCGATGGCGTGCCCGAGGTCGCCCTGATCCTGGGCACCGGACTCGGCGCCCTGGCGGACGAAATGGATGTGCAGGTGGCGATCCCGTACGAAGAGATCCCGGGCTTCCCGATGTCGACCACCGAGTCGCACGCGGGGCGCCTGCTGTGCGGCACGCTCGCCGGCCGGCCCACCGTGGCGATGCAGGGCCGCTTCCATCTGTACGAGGGCTACACGGCGCAGCAGGTGTCGTTCCCGGTGCGCGCCATGCGCCAGTTAGGCGCGCATACGCTGGTCGTGTCCAACGCCTGCGGCGGGATGCATCCGTTGTGGGAGCCGGGCGACCTGATGCTCATCGCCGACCACATCAACCTGCTCGGCGACAATCCGCTCATCGGGCCGAACGACGACGCGCTGGGTCCGCGCTTCCCGGACATGTCGTGCGCGTATGATCGCGGGCTGCGCGCGCTGGCGCGGCAGTCGGCGCTGGCGCGCGGTATCACGCTGCGCGAGGGCGTGTACGTGGCGGTCACCGGTCCGAATCTCGAGACGCCCGCCGAGTACCGTTTTCTGCGCGCGATCGGCGCCGACGTGGTCGGTATGTCGACCGTTCCCGAAGTGATCGTCGCGGTGCACGCCGGCATGCGCGTGCTCGGCCTGTCGATCATCACGGACCGCTGTCTGCCTGATGCGCTCGAGCCGGCGACGGTGGAGCAGATCATCGCGGTCGCGCGGTCGGCGGAGCCGCGCCTAACGGCCGTCGTGCGCGACGTGGTGGGCCAGCTGTGACCGCTGCCGAGCCGACCGCGACGTACCGGCTGCTCCCGCCCGACCTGCCGGCCGACACGCTCGAGCAGCAGCTGCTCGCGCAGTGGACCGCCGAGGATCTGTTAGGCGAAACGCTGCGCGCGCGCGCGACGGCCGACGAGTTCGTGTTCTTCGAGGGCCCGCCCACGGCCAACGGGCGGCCCGGCATCCACCACGTGTTCTCGCGCACGATCAAGGACCTGTTCTGCCGCTACCGCGCCATGAAGGGGTACCACGTGCTGCGCAAAGCGGGCTGGGACACGCACGGCCTGCCGGTGGAGATCGAGGTCGAGAAACAGTTAGGCATCAGCGGCAAGCAGCAGATCGAGGAGCTGGGCGTCGAGAAGTTCAACCGCCTGAGCCGCGAGAGCGTGTGGAAGTACAAGGGCGAATGGGAGAAGCTCAGCGCGCGCATGGGCTACTGGCTCGATTACAGCGACCCGTACATCACGTACTCGAATGACTACGTCGAGAGCGTGTGGTGGGCCCTGGCAACCTTGCACGGAAAGGGCTTCTTGTATCGCGGACACAAGATTCTGCCGTATTGTCCGCGCTGCGGCACCGCGCTCTCGAGCCACGAGGTCGCGCAAGGGTACGAAGACGTACGGGACCCGAGCGTCTACGTCGCGTTAGATCTGAACGATGAGGGAAGAGGGAAGGGGGAAGCGGGCGCGACGAGAATCCTGGTGTGGACCACCACGCCGTGGACGCTCGTGTCCAACGTGGCGCTGGCGGTGCATCCCAATCTCGTATACCTCGAGCTCGCGCGGCGCGACGGCAGCGAGTCGAACCTGATGCTGGCCGAAGCGCGTGCCGCCGCTGTGTTAGGCGAAGACTGGCCCGATCGCTGGCGCGTCGAGCGCCGCGTCGTGGGACGCGAGCTGGCCGGCCGGCGCTACCAGCGGCCGCTCGACTGGGTCGCGTACACGTCGGGCGATCACGAGGTGATCGTCGCCGAGGACTTCGTGTCGGCCGAAGACGGGAGCGGCGTGGTGCACATGGCGCCGGCCTTCGGCGCCGATGACTATGCGGCCGGCAAACGACACGGACTCGCGTTCCTCCAGCCGGTGAACGGGCGCGGCGAGTTCCCGGCTGACATGCCGCTCGTGGGTGGTCTGTTCGTCAAGAAAGCCGATGCCGTGATCATCGAGGAGCTACGCCGTCGCGGCATCCTCTGGAAGGCGGGCACGGTCGAGCACTCGTATCCACACTGCTGGCGTTGCGGCACGCCGCTCCTTTACTACGCCCGCGAGTCGTGGTTCGTGCGCACGACATCGTTCCGTGATGCCATGCTCGCCCGCAACGCACGCGTCGACTGGCACCCGAGCGAAATCGGTCAGGGTCGCTTTGGCGAATGGCTCGAGAACAACATCGATTGGGCGTTGTCCCGCGACCGCTACTGGGGCACGCCGCTCCCGGTGTGGGTGTGCGAGCACGATGCATCGCACGTGACGGTGATCGGCTCGTACGCCGAGCTCGCTCGTCGGTTAGGCAGCGCGCTCCCGGCCGATTTTGACCCGCACAAGCCGTTCATCGACCGCTACGAGATGGCGTGCGACCAGTGCGCGCAGCCGGCGCGCATGCGGCGCGTCCCCGAAGTGATCGACACGTGGTTCGACTCGGGATCGATGCCATTCGCGCAGTGGCACTATCCCTTCGCCAACCGCGACGTGATGGACCGACAGTACCCCGCCGACTTCATCGCCGAGGGCGTCGATCAGACACGCGGCTGGTTCTATTCCCTGCTGGCGATCGCGACCGGGTTGGGTGACGCCCTGCCCAACAACGTGAGCGAAGGCGGCACGAGCGGGCTCGCGGCGCCGTATCGCGCGGTGGTGGTCAACGACCTGGTGTTGGACGCAACGGGCGCCAAGATGTCCAAGAGCAAGGGCAACGTGGTCGATCCGTGGCAGGTGATGGCGCAGTACGGCGCGGACGCCACGCGCATTTTCCTCGTCGCGTCGAGCCAGGTGTGGCTGCCGCGGCGGTTCGACGAAGACCTCATCCGCGACCTCGCGGGCAAGTTTCTTCTGACGCTCAAGAACGTCTACAGCGGCATGTTCGCGCAGTACGCGAACTTCGGCTGGACACCGGGCGACGACGACCCGCCCGTCGCGGACCGGCCGCCGGTCGACCGATGGGTGCTCTCTCGGCTCGCGTCCGTCTGCCACCAAGCGGACGAGCTCATGTGGCGGTACGATGCGACGCCGGCGCTTCGCCTGATCATGGATTTCGTGGTCGACGACGTGTCGAACTGGTACGTGCGGGTGAACCGGGCGCGGTTCTACGACGTCGACTCGCCTGACAACCGCGCCGCGTTTGCCACGCTGCACGAGGTACTGGTCGTCACGTGCCGGCTCTTGGCTCCATTCGCCCCGTTCGTGACCGATTGGATGCACCGCGAGCTGACGGCAGGGCACGACGGCGCGGCGGGTGGAACCTCGGTGCATCTCGCACCGTTTGGTGGGTGCTCGATGGCCGAAGCCGACGCCGCGCTCGAGCAGGCGATGGGTCACATCCGTCGGCTGGCGACGCTGGCGAGGGCGGCTCGGGAGGAGGCGGGCGTGAAGATCAGACAGCCGCTTTCCAGGCTCGTATGTGTGGTGCCAAATTACAAGGCTGGTGTATTGGATGCGTTGGTTCCGCTCTTGCGAAATGAGTTGAATGTCAAGCAGGTGGAGTTCGCGTTGACGGGCGACGCACTCGTTCGTCTCGAAGCGAAACCGAACTTTCGCGCACTCGGCAAGCGATTCGGAAAACGGACGCCGCTCGCGGCGAAAGCTGTGGCCGCGTTGAGCAGCGATGCGTTGTTGGGATTCTCACGAGGCGAGTCGTTGGTGATCTCGGTAGATGGCGAGTCGCATGCATTGGCGCACGAGGATCTGGAAGTCGTGCGGCGCGCCAGCGGCGATCTGGTCGTGCAGGAAGAGGGTGGATACTTCGCGGCGATCGATCCCGCAGTGAGCGAGGCGTTGCGTCGCGAGGGACTGGCGAGAGAAGTGGTGAACCGCGTGCAGCGGATGCGAAAGGACTTGCGGTACGTCGTGAGCGACCGTGTGCGGTTGCAGGTGACTGGAAACGGCGACGTGGAGAACGCCGTCCAGGAGCACCGGAATTACGTGGCGGGGGAAGTGCTCGCGAGCGAGGTCATCATCGGGGGTGACGTCGCGGCAACAGTTGACGCGGTGCAGACAGTCGAAGTGATGGACGACGACGTCCGCATTGCCCTGACGAGAGTGCACTAGCGATGCCGTCTTCAGCGAGCTCGAAGAAGAACAAGTCGATGACAAAGAAGTTGCTCGCGCACTTCGAGAAGCGGTTGCTCGAAGAGCGGAAGCGGGTGCTCAAGGAACTCGGCAACTACAGCGAGGCGTTCAACGCCACGCCGCAATCGGCGGACGGCGACCTGAGCTCGTACTCCTTCCACATGGCGGACCAGGGAACGGACGCGATGGAACGCGAGAAGGCATTCCTCTTCGCGAGCCAGGAGGGCAGGTTCCTGTGGCACATCGACGAAGCGCTGCGCCGGCTCTACCGGTCGCCGGAGACGTTCGGCAAGTGCCACAATTGCGGTGAGGACATCGATTTCGACCGGCTGGATGCACTTCCCCACGCCCGGCTCTGCTTTGCGTGCAAGCAGCGAGAGGAAGATGCCAAGAAGCAGCAGCCACAGCAGGCCTAGGCCCGCGCTCTTCTGGTCGTTGGTCGCCGGAGTCGTGGCGATCGACGTGATCACGAAGATCGCGGCGGTGCGGTTGCTCCCCGGACAACGGGTGCCGCAGAACGTATTCGGAGAGGTGGTACGCCTAACGCTGGTGTACAACCCGGGCGCGGCGTTCGGCCTCAATCTGGGTCCGTGGTCGCGCGAGATCTTCCTCGTGCTCACCGTCATCGCGCTGGTGATTCTCGGGCGACTCTACCGGAGCACGCGTCGGGGCGACGCCCTGCGCGTCATCGCGCTCGGCTTGGTGTGCGGGGGAGCGATCGGCAATCTCATCGACCGCGTACGCTCGCCGATTGGCGTCGTGGACTTCATGGACATCGGCTTCCGCGACTGGCGTTGGCCTACCTTCAACGTGGCCGACATCGCGGTGAGCACGGGTGCGTTCTTGCTCGCCTGGGCACTGTGGGGCGAGGAGCATCGGCCCGAAACGCACCTCGAGGCGCGTTCGCAGGTTGCCGAGTTGGTGCCCGACATGATCCCTGAAGTAGTACGCGAGGTAGTGCCGGAGCCCAAGGTGTCGAGCGGGGGGTGACCCCCGGGCCGACGGTTCGATCCTTCCTGGTCGAGGATAGCGAGGCATCCGGATCGCGCCTCGACCTCTTCGTCGCCCGCAGCGCGGATCTCTCTCGGACGCAGGCGGCGACCCTCATCGCCAACGGTCACGTCACCGTGGACGGCCGCCGCGAGAAAGCCAGCTACCGCGTGCAAACCGGCGAAACCGTCGGCGTCGAGATCCCTCCTCCGACCTCACGTGAAGTATTATCTGAAGCGATCCAACTAAATGTGGTATTTGAGGATGACGATGTACTGGTCGTGGACAAACCGGCCGGCATGGTCGTGCATCCAGCGCCCGGTCATTGGAGCGGCACGCTCGTCAATGCGCTGAAAGGACGCGGCGGTCCGCTTTCGGAAGGCGGCGGTGCAGGACGCGAAGGACTGGTCCACCGACTCGACAAAGACACATCGGGCCTCCTGCTTGTCGCCAAGACCGATCGCGCGCACCGCACACTCGGCGCCGCACTTTCGGCGCGGAGAATCATCCGCCGATACGCGGTTCTCGCCTGGGGACATCTCGATCACGACCGAGTGACCGTCGACCGTCCGATCGCACGTAACCCGCGAGACCGAAAGCGTATGGCGATCGTCAGTACTGGGCGAACTGCACGGACAGACTTCGTGCGGCTTGCCCGGTTCGACGCGGCGGATTTTCTGCGCGCGCACCTGCACACAGGTCGCACGCACCAGATTCGCGTCCACCTCGCGTCGATCGGCCATCCGGTGGTGGGGGACGACACGTACGGCGGCGGCGGAGCGCGACGGCTCGTGGCGCTTCCACCGCGACGACAGTTTCTGCACGCGGCGTGGTTGATCTTCCCGCACCCGGTGACCGGCACACCGGTAGAGCTGCGCTCACCGCTCCCGGCGGATCTCAACCGGGCGATGGCGGCGGCGGCCGGGTGGACGGAAGCGCCGACTCACTGGGATCCACTCGACGACTTTGGCTTCTACCGTCTCGACACCTGACCGCGCTGGGGCGCGCCTAACCGGACAGGTCGTGCTGTGCCGGGTGGCGCGACGCGTGGTGGGCGTCGAGTTAGGCACGGTGCGCGAGATCATCCCGGCGCGCCGGCCGACCCGTCTGCCCGGTGCCGGGCCGTACGTGTCGGGGCTGGTGAACGTGCGGGGGACGATCGTGACGGTCATCGATCTGGCGGCGCGGTTGGGCCGTGGCGATGCACCGGCCGCGGGAACTGGATCGATCGTATTGATCGAGCACGGCGCGAAGCTGGTGGGTGTGGCCGTGGATGAAGTGCTGGACGTCCGCCGCACGGCGGAGCTGGAGTTGGAAACGGAAGCCGAGGCGCTCGTGCCCGGCGGCGCGGTGCGCGCCGTGGGCCGGCTGGATGGCGAGGTGGTCGCGCTCCTCGACATTCACGACATCATCGCGCAAGTGCTCGCCTGATCGGAGGAATGTCACGTTGAGTCACACCGTGTTGGTCTGCGACGACGCGATCTTCATGCGCACGATGATCTCCGACATCCTGTCGCAGTCGGGATTCGAGGTCATCGGCGAAGCGGAGACCGGCGTGCAAGCGATCGAGAGGTACAAGCAGCTTCGTCCCGACCTGGTGACGATGGACATCGTCATGCCCGACATGGGCGGGATCGACGCGGTTCGGGAAATCACGAAGTACGACGGCAACGCGCGCATTCTCATGTGCAGCGCGATGGGGCAGCAGGCGCTAGTCGTCGAGGCGATTCAGGCGGGCGCGAAGGACTTCGTAGTGAAGCCCTTCCAGCCGAGTCGCGTGCTCGAGGCGGTGCAGCGCGTGTTGGGGTAGCCGGTCGATGCGGTGACCCGGCTGGGCGTCCCGTCGCGCGTTGCACGGCGAGCCGCGCACCCGCCGTCCGTTAGGCGTCACCGTCACGCGCCGCTCGGGCCGTCTCGCTCGCTTACAGCCCGCGCCTCCCCACCGCTCCGCCGCCTACCCGCATGGACCTCTCTCGGTACGCCGAACTCTTCCTCACGGAGAGCCGCGAACACCTCTCCGCGATGAATCACGCGCTGCTCGCGCTGGAGAGCTCGCCCCAAGCGAGCGAACCGGTGGGGGCGATTTTCCGCGCGGTGCACACGGTGAAGGGCATGAGCGCGACGATGGGCTATCGCGCCGTGACCGACCTGGCGCACGAGATGGAGAACGTCCTGGATCGCGTGCGCCGCGGCGAAATGGCGGTCACGCCGGACGTGATGGAGATCCTGTTCTCTGGCGCCGACTCGCTCGAGCAGGCCATCGAAGCAGTGGTACAGAGCGGCGTGGGCTCGGACGCGCCAGTGCCGGATGCAATCCTCGAGGTGATTGCGCGGCTCAAGACGTGTGCGGCGGTGCCATCCACGAGGGCCAAGGATGGGCCGAGCGTCTCGGCCGCGGCGAGCCCGGCGCCCGCGGCAGCTCAGGTGCCTGCGTCACGGCCCGCGACAAGCAGCCGGCTGCTGCGCCTCCGTCTGGCCTCCGGCACCGCGCTGCGCGGTGCCCGCGCGCTCCTGCTGGTGAAGCGCGCCGCGTCGTTAGGCACCGTGCTGGAGGTGATTCCGCCCGTCGAAGCGCTCCAGGCCGAGGAGTTCGGCGCGGGCTTCTCGATCCACCTCGACAGCACCGCGCCGCGCGACGAGATCGTCCGCGCGCTGTTCGCGGTTGGCGACGTGGACCGCGTCGAGGTGGATGGAGTCGAGACGGTCGGACAACCGGGGCAGCAGTCGGCAGCCGACGGTCAGGCTGGGTCGGGTGCGCGGCCGACGCGCCAGGTCCGCATCGACCTGCAGCGTTTGGACGCGCTGATGAACATGGTGGGCGAGTTGGTGATCGCGCGGGGGCGGCTGCTCGTGCTCGCCGCTCGCCACGGCGATCCGGCGCTCGACGAGGCCGTGACGCTCGCGGCGCGGCTCATCGGCGAGATGCAGGACGAGGTGATGCTGAGCCGCATGGTGCCGGTAGGGCAGGTGTTCGACCGCTTCCCGCGACTGGTGCGCGATGCGGCGCACGGTTTGGGCAAGCAGATCGTCTTCTCCGTGGAGGGCAACGACATCGAGCTCGATCGTTCCATGCTCGACGAGATCGGCGACCCGGTGCTGCACCTGCTGCGCAACGCCGTCGACCACGGTATCGAGACGCCCGAGCAGCGGCGCGCGGCCGGCAAGCCGGCGTCGGGGTCGCTTGTGCTCAGCGTATCGCGCGAACGGAGCACGGTGCTGGTGCGGGTCGAGGATGACGGGAAGGGGATCGATCGCACGCGGGTGCTCGCGCGGGCGAAGGAGTTGTCGTTAGTCGAAAAAGACAAGACGGCGTTGTCCGACGACGAGCTGATGCGGATCATCGCGCGCCCGGGTTTCTCGACGGCCGAGCGCGTGACCGATCTCTCGGGTCGCGGCGTAGGCATCGACGTGGTGATGAATCGCGTGCGGGCGATGGGCGGTGCGGTGGAGATGCGCTCGGTGCCCGGGCGCGGGACGGCGGTCACCGTGCGGCTGCCGCACACGCTGGCGATCGTGCGCGCACTCCTGGCGCGCGTGCACGACGAGGTGTACGCGGTGCCGTTGGCGCACGTGAACGAGACGGTAGAGCTGGAAGCCCGCTCCGTTAGGCGGGTACAGGGGCGCGAGGTGATGCTCCTGCGCGACGACGTGCTGCCGCTCATTCGATTCGGCGACTTGTTGCGCGTCGAAGCGAACGGGGCCGGCGCGCGCCATCAGGTCATCGTGCTCGAGGTGGGCGAGCGGCGCGCGGGCTTGGTGGTGGACGAGCTCACCGGGCAGCAGGACATCGTCGTGAAGCAGTTCGATCCGACACGTGAGAGTCTGGCGTTGTTCAGTGGAGCGACGATCCTCGGCGATGGTGCGCCGGCGCTGATCGTGGATGTGGGGAGCCTACTCTGAGGGGACAGGCATGGCCGATCTACTTGAGTTGAAGGAGCGACAGCTCGACGCGCTGCGTGAGACGGCGAACATCGGCGCGGGACACGCGGCCACGGCGTTGTCGCAGATGACGAGCAGCACGATCATGATCACCGTTCCGACGATCACGATCGCCGCGCTCGAGGACGTGCCGTCGCAGATCGAAGATGGCGAGGAGCCGATCGCCGCGGTGCTCATGCACATGATGGGCGACCTCACGGGCCGCACGCTGCTCGTGTTTCCACGGCCGACCGCGATCAAGCTCGCGCAGCTGATGCTGCGTCGCCCGCTGGATCCCAACGGCCAATTCGGCGAGCTGGAACAGTCGGCGATCAAGGAAGCCGGCAACATTCTCAGCGGCGCCTACATGAACGCGCTGAGCGAGTTCATGGGGCTGCTCTTGTTGCCCTCGCCGCCCAGCCTCGCGGTCGACATGTCGGCCGCCGTCCTAACGACGGCGTACCTGCAGTTCGGCGCCGAGCGCGACATGGTGTTCGCCATCGAGACGCAGTTCTATTTCCAGGGGCAGAACGACCGGCTGCGCGGGTTCTTCCTGCTGCTGCCCGACGTGGCGTCCCTGCAGACGCTCCTGCGCGCCGTGCGCGTGGCGTGATCATGCCCGTGTCGCTCGCATCCCAGCGTGACCGCGACATTCTGCGGTCGTATGCGCGGCGGATCGATCCGTCGGATGCGGGCGCGCACAACAACCTCGGCGTCCTCTATTACAACAAGGGGATGTACGAGGACGCGGTGGCGGCGTTCACGAAGGCGTTGGAGCTGGATCCCAAGATGCAGGTGGCGCAGCGGAATCTCGAGGTCGCGTACTTCAACACGGGGTACTACGACCGGCGCGTCACCGAGCTGCGCGAGCGGCTGCGGCAGCGCCCCGATGACCGCGATGCGCGTTGGGAGCTGGGACGCGCCTACGCGTCGTTAGGCGATTCGCGCGAGGCCGTCGCCGAGTTCACGGCGCTGCTGTCGTACCACGGCCGCGACGTCGGGGCGATGGTTCAGTTAGGCCTGGCCGAGAAGGCGGGCGGCGACCTCGAGGCGGCGGAGCGCTGGTTTGCCAAGGCGCTCGACCTCGAGCCGGAGAGTCCGCTCTGCAACTTCTACATGGGCGAGGTCCTCTACAACCGCGGTCTCAACGACGAGGCGCTGGCCGCCCTCACACGCGCGATCGCTTTGAGCCCGGACAACGCGGACGCCCACTACCTCATGGGCTTCGTGTTAGGCGACATGGGCCGGCACGAGGACGCTGCGTCGTCTGCCAAACGCGCGATCCAGCTCAACCCATCGCTGTCGCGCGCGCAGGCGAACCTGTCCATCGACCGCTACAACCCGGCCAAGTACGAGGAGCTGCTCCCGCAACGACAGGAACGCCGCTCGCAGCAGATGCTCGCCGTGGCGAAGGAGGACCAGCTCGCGCACTACAACCTCGGGTTGGCCTTCCGCCAGAAAGCGTACTATGCCGAAGCGCTGCGCGAGTATCGCCTCGCGCTCGACCGCGGCGAAGACCGCCGGCTCGTGCTGCAGGCGATGGCCGAAGTGCATCTGCTCAAGCGCGACGCGGGCGCGGCGGCGGAGCTGTACGACCGGCTCATCGCCGAGCAGGCGGATAGCCCGAAGCTCTGGTGCGAGCGCGGTGTGGCGCTGCACCAGGCGGGCAAGCTCGCCGACGCCGCGGCAAGCTATGCGCGCGCTATCGACCTCGATCCGGCGTATGCGATCGCGCACAACAATCTCGGCGTCGCGCACTATCACCGCGGCGATTCGGAGAGCGCGATCGACGAATTCCGCACCGCGCTGTCGAAGCACCCCGCGTTCGTGAAGGCGTGGCTCAACCTGGCGCTGCTCCTGTTCAAGGGCAAGCGACTGCAGTTGAGCCTCGAGGCGTATCGCCAGGTGTTAGGCGTGTTCCCCGAGCAGGCGGTGGCGTGGAACGGTATCGGCCTCGTACTCGCCGAGCTCAAGAAGTTCGAGGACGCACGCAATTCGTTCGGCCGTGCGATCCAGGCGCGCCCCGCATTCGCCGAAGCGCATTACAACCTCGGTTTCACGCTCTCGAACCTCGGCGATTTCGAGGGAGCATTGCGCGCCACCAAGCGCGGACTCGAGCTCGAGCCGTTCTACGTGGCGCAGAAATTCGAGCTGGCGATCGATCTCGAGTACGAGGATCCCGATCTCTCGATCGCGCCCGACCTCGAGGGCGCGCAGCGCGCCGACGGAACGGTGGAGACGTTCTCGTTCGATCCCAAGTCGCTCGACACGCTGTTCTCCGAGCTCAAGCAGCACACGCCGGTGCGGACGCCCATCGTGCCCCTGGACAATCCGTACGCCATGGGTGCGGAGTACCTGGCCAAGGGCATGCTCGATCGGGCGGCGGCGGAGATCAACCGTGCGTTAGGCCGCGGCGGCGACGCGGCGACGGGACTCACGATGTTGGGCGACCTGTTCGCGCGGCAAGGCTTTCATGGCGAAGCGCTCGAGCGCTACCGCCAGGCCCGCAGCGTGAACGGTACGGTGCCCCGCGCGCTGGCCGGCGAGACGCGCGCGCTTCTCATGTTGCATCGTGCATCCGAAGCGCGCGATGTGGCAGAGCGGCTGCTCGCAGCCGATCCGTCGGGTGTGGAGTCGCTCTTGCTGGTCGCGCGTGCTCGCGCGGAAACCGGCGAGTCGGACGCCGCGCTCGAGCTGCTGCGTCAGGCGCAGCGTCTCGCGCCGGCGCGCGCGGACGTGCTCAAGCAGATCGGCGACATCGCGCGGTCGGCGGGCGACGTGGACGGCGCCATCCTCGCCTATCGGAACGCGCTCGATCTCGATCAGGATTTCGCCGTGGTGCACTACGACCTCGCGCTGCTGCTCGCCCAACGCGGCGACGGGACGGGCGCGGATGTGGAGCTGCTCGCGGCGCTGGAAGCCGTGCCGACGTACGTCGAAGCGACGCTGGCGCTGGCCGATGTCCGGCGCCGTTTCGGTCGGGCGAAAGACGCGATCACGCCGTTGGTCGATCTGCTGCAGCGCGATCCGTACAACATCGATGCACTGCTCGCGCTCGCCGAAACGCTGCTCGAGCTCGATCGCAGCACCGATGCGGCGCGCGCGGTGGACCGTGTGCTGCGCTTCGATCCGAAGCATCCCGGCGCGCTCCTGTTGCAGGGCGTGATTCTCGCCGACCGGCATCGGTATCGCGAAGCGATAGCGCTCTGGAATGAGGTGGTGGAAGTCGCGCCCGACAGCTCGTTCGCACGGCGTGCCCAACGCGAAGCGCGGACGGCGGCCGACTTGCTGCGCATCTTCCGCAGCCGGCAGGAGGTGGCCTGATGGCGATCGAGGGGCCGCTCCGCGAGCTGGGCATCCACGATGTGTTTCAGCTGCTGGACCTGAGCCGGAAGACGGGGACACTCACGGTCACGTCGCTGCTGCGCGACAACCAGGGCACGGTGTACTTCGAGCGGGGCGCGGTAATCTACGCCGTCATCCGCAGCAATCCTCATCCGTTAGGCGAGTTGTTGCTGCGCGCGGGCAAGATCTCCGAGGGTGATCTGGCGCGGGCGCGCGACGCGCAGACGAAATCGGGTGACGGTCGCCGGTTGGGCGAGATCCTCGTCGAGTCGGGCGCGGTGACGCGCCGCGAGCTCGAGCGGCACGTGCGGTTCCAGGTCGAAGAGGTGGTGTTCGAGCTCATGTCGTGGCGGGAGGGCTTCTTCTCGTTCGAGGAACGCGACGTCGTGAACGTGCCCGCCGAAGCGACCATCCGCATCTCCACCGAATCACTGCTCATGGAAGGCGCGCGGCGCATCGACGAATGGTCGCGCATCGAGGGGAAGATTCCGCACCTGGGCGTCGTGCCGTCGCTGTGTGCGGTGACGGACGACCACGCGGCGCAGCTGGACCTCCTGCCTAACGAATGGGAGGTCCTGTCCGAGATCGACGGCGCGCGCGACCTCCGCGCGATCGCGGCCGAGCTCGCGCGGAGCGACTTCGACGTGGCGCGCATCGCGTACGGGCTCGTCACCACCGGCGTGGTCGCGCTGCGCGACACCGGGTCGAATGGTTCGTCGGCGCCGGCCGCGGCGCAGGCACAGGCGCACCTCGAGCGCGCGCGCGAGGCGCTGCGGGCCAACGAGTGCGATCGCGCGGTGGCCGAAGCGCGATTGGCGGTCGCCGGGCTCGATGGCGCGACGATGCCGCGGCTCGTGCTGGCGCGCGCGCTCACACGTGCCGCGCGGCACGACGAGGCGCAGGAAGAATTGCGTCGCGTGCTGCAGGCGGACGCGCTCGAGCCCGCGGTCCACCTCGAGACAGGCTGCTGCGCCGCGTGGCGCGGTGACTACCAGGAAGCGCTCACGAGTTGGGATCGCTACCTGCGTCTGGCGCCGGATGGCGCGGATGCGGCGGCGGTACGCCAGGCGGTCGAGGCGGTGCAGCGCGTGTCGGGCATGCTCGCGGAGCGGATGGATGTCTGACGACATTCGCCGCCTGAGCGAGGAGCTGGCGCGAGACCCGTCCAGCATGGTGTTCCTCCAGTTAGGCGAAGCCTTGCGGCGCAGCGCGCAGCTCGACCTGGCGCTGCGCGTCTCGTCGCGCGGGGTGGAGCGTCACAGCGGAAACGCGGATGCGCACGATCTGCTGGCGCGCGTCCGCGTGGACCGCGGCGAGTTGGCCGAGGCAATAGTGGAGTGGGAAGCGGTGCTGCGCCTGGCGCCGGACCACGTGGGCGCGCGGAAAGGGCTGGGCTACGTGCTCTACAAGCAGCACCGTCTCGAGGAGGCGGAGCACCACCTCGGGTTGGCGGCCGAACACGGCGACCCGGCCGTAGACACGGCGCTGCGCATGGTGCGGCGCCTGCTGCGCTACACCAACGGCACCGGAGCGGCGAACGGCGCCTCGCCTAACGGTGATCGCCTGGCTGCGGCCGAGCGCCGCGTCGAGGACGAAGCGCGGCGTCTGTTCGCGGACATTCTGGGCGACGGCCCGCAGACGGCGCTCCTGCTCGACGGCGAGGGCCTGGTGACGGCCGGTGCATACGTGACCGCGGACGGCGAGGACGTGGCGCAGGATGTCGGCGCCGCGCTCACCGGGGTGCGCGACGAGGCCGATCGCACCGTGAAGCACCTCCGATTGGGCGCGTGGCGCGCCGTGATGTACGAGACGGAAGTCGCCACGATCGCGCTCGGCCCGGTCCTCGAGGACTCGCTGACGCTGGTCGCCGCCGCGCGCACGATACCGTTAGGCCTGGTGCGGCGGGTCCTCGACCGGTGCGTCCAGCGCGCCGAGTCGTGGCTCAAGGAGGTCGCGTGAGCACGCCGTACACCGACGTGCTGTCCACGGTGACACGGCAGCGCGGCGTGCTCGGCTGCCTGCTGGTGAGCGAGGCGGACGGGATCATCGTCGAGGCGAACGTCCAGCTCGGGATCGAAGCCGGCGTGGCGGGCGCGCTCGTGGCGTCGCTCTACCGGCGTGCTCGGTTAGGCACCGACGCCGCGGGACTGGCGGCCGTCGGGTTCCTGCAGCTCGAAGCCGAGCATGGTCACGTGTGCGCGGTCGGACGCGACGGCCTCGTCCTCGCCACGCTCGCCGAGCCCAAGGCGCACATCGGACTCATCCGGAGCGCGATGCTGCGCGCCCTGGAGGTGTTGTGAGAGCGCGCGTCGCGGAGGCATGGGTGGAGGAGCCGCTCCAGCGCTTCGTGGATGACGCGCGCGTGCAGTTCGCGCTCCTCCTGCACCCGAGCGGCCAGGTGCTGGGCCAGTTCGGGTTCACCCGAGCCGTGGACGTGATGGCCGCCTGTGCGTTAGGCGCGGCCATCCACGCGTCGGCCGGGGCGTTGGGCCGCGAATTGGACGGCCATCCGTTCCGCGAGCTGTACCACGCCGGGCGCGAGCGGCAGGTGTTCATCGCCGAAGCGCCGACGGCGCGCGGGGCACTGGTGTTGCTCACCGCATTCGACGCGGAGAGCTCGCTGGGCCTGGTGCAGGTGTATTTCCGCGAGTTTCGCGATGCGCTCGAACAGGCCGCTCCGCCGCCGGTCGAGTCGGGGCCGGCACTCGACGTCAACTTCGAGCAGGACCTCAATCGCAGTCTGGCCGTCCTCTTCGGACGCGCGCAGCAGCCGGGCCCCGGCCAAGCGAAGTCCTCGAGTCCCTCAGCCTGAGCCGCCTGTGCCTCTCGTCAACTACGCGACGCGCGAGATCACGTGCAAGATCGTCTACTACGGGCCCGGCCGGTCCGGCAAGACGACCAACCTGCACTACATCTACGGGCAGGTGCCTAACGACCGCAAAGGCACCATGGTGTCGCTGGCCACCCAAACGGACCGCACGCTGTTCTTCGATTTCCTGCCGCTCGACCTCGGCTCGATCTCGGGGTTCAATACGCGCTTCCAGTTGTACACGGTGCCGGGGCAGGTGTACTACCAGTCCACGCGCAAGCTCGTACTGCAGGGCGCCGACGGCGTCGTGTTCGTGGCCGACAGCCAGGCGCGCCAGCTCGAGGAGAACATCGAGAGCATGCAGGACCTGCACGCCAATCTCGCCGAGCACGGGATGGACGTGCGCACGGTGCCGCTCGTGCTCCAGTACAACAAGCAGGACTTGCCGGCGGAGCTCATTCACGACACGGCGACGTTGGACGACGCACTCAACTTCCGAGGCGTTCCCGCATTCTCCGCCGGCGCACTGCACGGCACGGGCGTGTTCGAGACGCTGCGCGGCATCTCCGAGATCGTGCTGCGCCGCCTGAGCACCGCGGGGAGTCCGGCCACGCCGTCCACCGCACACGCCGGGAGCCGGTGACCGTGGAGTTGGACGCCCGCTACCGCTTCGAGAACTACGTCGTCGGGTCGGCGAATCGGCTCGCCGTGTCGGCGGCGCGCGCGGTCGCGCAGGCGCCCGGCGCGGCGTTCAATCCGCTGTTCATCTACAGCAGCTCGGGCCTCGGCAAGACGCATCTGTTATTGGCCATCGGACATCTGGGCCGCCAGCTCCAGCCCGATCTCAAGGTTGCGTATTCGACGGTCGACGAGCTGGTGGACGAGCTCAACGCGAGCGTCGCATCGAGCGCCGTGGACGCGCTCCGCGAGCGCTATCAGAACGTGAACGTGCTGCTGCTGGACGACGTGCAGTTCCTTGCCGGTCGGCGCGAGACGCAGACGGAAATCCTGCGGCTGTTCAACGGGCTGCAGCGCGGCGGCCGGCAGGTCGTCCTAACGAGCGATCGTCCGCCGTCCGAGATCGCGGATCTCGACGAGCGGTTGATCACGCGCTTTTCGGGCGGGCTCGTCGTGGACGTGGGCGCGCCCGACTACGAGACGCGCGCGGCGATCGTGCGGCTCAAGTGCGACGAGCGCGGCGCGAAGTTCGAGGTCGGCGTGTTGGACGAGCTGGCGCGCATTCCGTTCGGCAACGTGCGCGAGCTGCAGGGTGCGCTCAACCGGCTCATCGCGTCGCAAACGTTAGGCGAGCGCGCGGTGACGCCGCACAACGTGCGCGAGGTGCTGGGCGAGCGGCCGGAGCCGGCGGTCGCGACGAAAGCGGCGGCGACGGCGGTGGCGGCGCCCGTCCGCACGCGCAACGGCGGCACCGAGTTCTCGAGCTTCCTGAGCGACCTCAGTGCGGTGGTCGCGAAACAGATCGAGCCGTGGCGGGTCAGCCTGCTCGAGGTGATGTCGCGGTGGCGCGAGGCGGGCTTCTTGACGGCCGCCATCGAGCGCGCGCTCGAGGGCACCGAAGAACCCGACGTCGAAGCGACGATTCGCCAGTACGAGAGCGCCGTGGCCCGGTTGCAATCGCTGGCGCGCGATGCACACGGGCTCGATCCGGCGCTCGCGGCATCCGACCTGTTCCGGGACCCCGAGCGAGTCGGCGAGGCCGAGCTCGCGGTGGCCCGCCTGTTAGGCGCGGCGGAGCCGCCACCCGAGCCGTCGCCCGACTACGTGCGCGCCGACTTCGAGGTGGGGCCGTCCAACCAGCTGGCGGTGCACGCGGCGGATACGGTGATCGAGGAACCGGGCAAGAAGTACAACCCGCTGGTCATCTATGGTCCGGCCGGCGTGGGCAAGACGCACCTCTTGAATGCGTTAGGCAACGAGCTCATCGGACTGCGCGGCGGCGCGACGACGGTGGCGTGCGTGAGCGCGCGCCAGTTCACCGAGGAATTGATCGCGGCCCTGCGCGACGGCACGATCGAGCGGTGGCGCGCGCGCTATCGCGTGGTGGACGTGCTCATCATCGATGACGTGCACGAGTGCGCGGGTACCGAGCGCACGCAGGAGGAGCTGTTCCACATCTTCAACGCGCTCTACGCCAGCGGGCGGCAGATCGTGTTGTCGATGCGGTGCGCGCCCAAGCAGATCGAAGGCCTCGAGGACCGGCTGCGGTCGCGCTTCGAGGGCGGGCTCGTGGTCGAGATGCAGGCGCCGGATCACGTGCTGAGGGAACGGCTATACGCGCGGTCGCTCGCGGCCGCCGAGGTGCGGCACGACCGCTCGCTCGTGGACTATCTGGCGGCGCGCGCGGTAGCCAGCGTGTCGGAGATCACGGCCACGGTCCAGCGGCTGACGCAGGCCGCCGATGTCGTGGGCGTGCCGCTCACGGCGAGCTTCGCGCGGAAGGAGCTCGAGGGCCGGCTCGCGGCACCCGCGGTCGCGCACAACGGGAACGGCCATCCAGCGGATCCGTTGTTCCTCGACGAGGAAAAAGTGATTTGGGATTGGCCCGACGTATCGGGGCGCGCCATCGAGGAGTTCCGATAGATGGCGATCAAGGGCAGTCTGCGCGAAGCGAGCTTGCCGGACGTGCTGCAGCTCCTGGCGATGGGACAGAAGACCGGCTGTCTCAGCGTCACGGACCGCAGCAACTTCGGCTACATCTATTTCGATCGCGGCCGCATTTCGTACGCGTCGATCGTCAACCGGCGCGATCGGTTAGGCGACATGCTGGTCAAGGCGGCGGTGCTCACGCAGACGGAGCTCGACGCGGCGATCGACGTCCAGGGCACCCAGCACCGCCACAAACGGTTAGGCGAGATCCTGATCGAGCAGCAGATCCTGTCGCGCGAGGAGCTGCACCGGTACATCCGCATCCAGATCGAAGAGGCCGTCTACTATCTCTTCACGTGGACGCAGGGGACGTTCAGCTTCGAGGCGGACATCCGCCCCGACGAGCACGACGTCCTCGTGTCGATCAACCCGGAGTCGCTGCTGCTCGAGGGCGCGCGCCGCGTCGACGAGTGGAGCCTCATCGAGAAGAAGGTGCCGAGTTTCGACATCATCTTCGGCGTGGACGATGGGCGGCTCGCGGCGAGCGAGGCGCAGCTGACGCCGCTGCAGGAGCAGCTGCTCCCGTTGATCGATGGCCGTCGTGACGTGACGTCGCTCATCGACGCGTCCGGCGCCGGCGAGTTCGAGGTGGGGAAGGCGCTCTACGGTTTGGCCACCGCGGGGTTTCTGCACATCATCGGGAAGTCCCGACCCGTCGATGAAGTCGCGCTCGAGGCTCGCGTGGAAGAGCACCGCAACCTGGGCGCCGCGTTCTACAAGACCGGAATGTACGAGGAGGCGACGCGCGAGTTCCGGCGCGTGGCGGAGCTGCAGGAAAACGACGTGCAGGCGAGGTTCTTTCTGGCGCTGGTGGCGATGCGCGAGGGGCGGTGGTCGGAGGCGGTGCTCACGCTCCGCGAGGCGACGGCGCAGCCCGTGGTGCGCGCGGCCGTGTACCACAATCTCGCGTACGCGCTCGAGCGGTTGGGCCACCACGATGACGCCCGCGAAGCCCTCAACGAGGCGGCACGCCGCGGCGGCACGGAGGATCCGCGCACGCGGATTTCGTTAGGCGTGCTGGCGCTCAAGCGCGGCGACCTGGCGGAAGCCGACGAGACGCTCACGGGCGCACGCGCGCTATTCGGCAAGCGCACGCCGCCGCCGGCGTGGTTCCATTACGCGGCGCTCGCCGCCGCGCTGCGCGACGATCTCGATCGCGCGATCGAGCTCATAACGGAAGGATTGAACGCGCACCCGCGCGGGCCGGTGCTCTGCAACACGTTGGCGGTGCTCCTCGAGCGGCGGGGCGAGCTGGCGGCGGCCGGGCAGGCGGCCGAGCGCGGCCTGCAGGAGAACGGCGCGCTGCCGCAGCTGCACAAGAACCTCGGCGACGCGCTCTACGGCGCGGGCAAGTACGACGAGGCGCTCGAGGCCTACCAGCGCGCGATCAAGCTGAACCCTGCGTTAGGCGACGACGTCTACTGCAAGCTGGGCAACATCCGCTACAAGTGGCAGGAGAAGGACCAGGCCATGGCGTATTGGGAGCGCGCGCTGGCGCTCAACCCCGACAACCAGAGTTTGCGCGCGAACCTCGAGCTCGTGCGGAGTCTGCCGGCATGACCGAGACGACGATCGATCGCGAGTTCGAGGCGCTCACGGAGAAGATCGCGCGCGAGCGCGGCTTCGGCTGCGCCAGCTACAAGGAAAGGTGCCTCCGCCGGCGCATCGCAGTGCGGATGCGCGCGCGCGGCGTGCACACGTATGCCGACTACGCGAGCGTGCTCGACACGGATGCGCACGAGTACGATCTGCTGCTCGATGCGCTCACGATCAACGTCACCAAGTTGTTCCGGAACTGGGAGACGTTCCGCGCGATCGAGACCACCTGCGTGCCGGCGTTGTGGGCGCTCCCCGATACCGCGCTGCGCGTCTGGAGCGCCGGATGCGCATCGGGCGAGGAAGCGCACTCGCTCGGGATTCTCATGCACCGGTACGTCGTGGACCGCGGCGAGTCGTCACGGTTAGGCCGCGTTGGCGTGATCGGCACGGACATCGATCGCGCGAGCCTCGAGGCGGCGCGGCGTGGCGCCTACGTCGAAGCGGCCTTCGCCGACACGCCGGCCGAGCTGCGCGAGCGATACTTCTCTTCGACCGCGCCGCACGTGGTGCACGACGCCGTGCGCCGGTTGGTCCGGTTCGAACACCGCGATCTCCTGAGCGACGCGCCGCCAATTCCGGACCTGCACCTGATCGCGTGCCGCAACGTGCTCATCTACTTCGATCGCGACACGCAGGAGATGCTGTTTCAGAAATTCCACGACGCGCTCGCGCCGGGCGGATTTCTGGTGTTAGGCAAAGTCGAGACGTTGTTCGGTCCCACGCGGGCTCGGTTCCAGGCCGTCGAGCCGCGCGAACGCATCTTTCGGCGGCAGTGAGGGAGATTCGAGTGCGGGTGGCCGATGCGGCCGCGGCGCAGGGCGACGCGATGCTGACCACGATCGGGCTCGGCTCGTGTGTGGCCATCGTGCTCTACGACGCCGACCGGCGCGTGGGCGGCCTCGCGCACGTGCTGTTGCCGAGCGAATCGCTGGCACAGGACCGCTCCAACCGGGCCAAGTTCCCGGGCACCGCGGTGCCCATGCTGCTCGAGCAGATGCGGCAGCTGGGTGCGCGGCCCACGCGCATCACGGCGCGCATCGTGGGCGGCGCGAGCATGTTCGCGGCGCTGCTGCCGGCGGGCGGTCTCCAGATGGGCGAGCGGAATCTGCTCGCCACGCGCGATGCGTTAGGCAAGGCGCGTCTCCCGATCACGGGCGAGGACGTGGGCGGCGGGCACGGCCGCAGCGTGTTCTTCGAGGTCGCGTCGGGCCAGGTGCAGGTGCGCTCGATGGTGAAGGGCGATGTCGTTCTCTAGAGCGCCGCGCACCGTGCTGGTGGTGGACGACAGCGCGTTCATGCGCAAGCTGGTGGCCGAGATGGTCGACGGCGCCGGGGACTTTCGCGTGGTCGGCACGGCGCGCAACGGACGCGACGCGCTGAGCAAGGTGCACTCGCTGAATCCAGACCTCGTGACCATGGACGTCGAGATGCCGGAGCTCGACGGCATTGGCGCGCTCGGCTACATCATGAGCGAGTCGCCGCGGCCCGTGATCATGTTGAGCGGCGCGGCCACCGGCGACGCGGGCGACCTGACCATTCGGGCGCTCGAGTTAGGCGCCGTGGATTTTGTCCGGAAGCCGTCCGGGCCGATCAGCCTCGATCTGAGCGCCGTGCGCGATCAGCTGCTCGAGGCGTTGCGCGCCGCCGACCAGGTGAACCTGCACGGCGTGGAGCTGTTGGCTCGTCCGCGTGCGCCCGAGCCCCGCCTGCCGTTGCTCGATGTGCGCGCGGTGGGCGCCGCCACGCGGGTCGTCGCGATCGCGGCATCCACCGGCGGGCCCCGCGCCCTGGCTGAAATCATCCCGCGCTTCCCGCGCGATCTGGACGCCGCGGTGCTCGTGGTGCAGCACATGCCCCCGGGCTTCACGCGCAGCCTCGCCGAGCGCCTGGACGCACAGAGCAACATATCGGTGGTCGAAGCGGCGAACGGCGATGTGGTGCGCACCAATCGCGTGTACGTGGCGCCGGGCGGGTGGCACATGCGCGTCGAGCGCGCGCAGGGCATGGGCGCGCCGACGATCGTGCTCGACGATACCCCGACCATCTGGGGCGTGCGCCCGTCGGCCGATCCACTGTTCCGGAGTGTGGCCGACGTATTCGGCTCGCACGCGATCGGCGTGGTGCTCACGGGCATGGGCCGCGACGGCGCGGCCGGCCTGCGCGCCATGCACGACGCCGGCGGGTCAGGGCTCGCGCAGGATCGCGATTCGTCGATCATCTACGGCATGCCGCACGCCGCTGCGTTAGGCGGTGGCGTGGACCACATCCTGTCGCTGGATGCCCTGCCGGGTGCGATCGCCGACCTCGTGGCCCGCGATCGCGCGCAGGAGGCGCGATGACCGCCGGCGCCACCGAGATCGGACAGGCGGCGGAGATGCTCCTCTTTCGCCAGGGCGGCGAGCTGTTCGCGCTCGCGCTGCGCTCGGCGATCGAGGTGCTCGAGATGCCGGCGCTGGAAGCCGTGCCCGAGATGCGCGACGGCATGTTGGGCGTGTTCCCGGTGCGCGGATCGTACGTGCCGGTGTACGCGCCGGAGGCAGCGTTAGGCTTGCCGCCCGCGTCCTCGCACGCCGCGGTGTTGATGCTGCGGCGCGGCGACGGTGCGATCGGCATTGCGCTCGAAGATGTGGAAGACGTGATCACGGTGGATGCGTCCCGATTGCACCACCCGCACGTGGTCGCGGCAGGCGCCAAGGTGGTACTTGGCGTCGAGCGTCGCGGCGGTGATCTGGTGGGCATCGTGGACGCCGATGCGCTGGTCGATGCATGCGCCGCAGCGCGCACGGGAGAACCCGAATGACGACGGCAACTTCGCAACAAGTCGTGACCTTTCGCGTGGGCGACGAGCACTTCGCCGCCGACGTGCTGGCGGTCGAGCGCGTCCTGCGCCACGCGGCGCCGATGCCGGTGCCTAACTTACCGGCCTGGATGGAAGGCGTGCTCGAGTACGAGTCGCGCGTCGTGCCGGTCATCGACCTCAGGCGTCGATTCGGACTCGACGAAGAGGGCCGCCCCCAAGCGGGCGTCCGCATCATCGTGTTCCGCGCCGGCGAAGAATGGTTGGGCGCGCTGGTGGACGCGGTGCTCGAGGTCGTGAACATCGACCCCGCCCACTTGTCGCCGCCACCGCCGCTCTTTCGGGGACTCAAAGCGGAATACGTGCGCGGGCTGATGCACCGCGACGGCCGCATGATCATCCTGCTCGAGATGGCGCGGCTGCTCACGGCCACCGAGCACCTCGAGCTGCAACGCGCGAGCCTGGGAGGGGCGCCGTCGGATGGCTGACGTCGACGGGCGACCGTTTCGCGCGCGCCTGGGCGCGATCGAAGAACGACTCGGCGGCCCCCAGGCAGGCGCGGATCGCGACGCGATCAAGGCGGACATCATCGCCCTCTACAAGGAGGTCGAAGGGGAGATCGCGCAGCTTACCGCGCTCCGCGAGGACGTGAAGCGCCTGGTGGACCGGTGGAAGCAGATCGGCGGCGGCACGGCGGCGAAGGCCACCAATGCGCCGGCGTTCGGCGGCGAACGCCCGGTGTTGGCGGACCACATCGGCGCGTCCACCTACCTCGAAAAGGGCTGGAGCCTCATTTCGTTAGGCGACCACGAGGCTGCCGAGCGCGCGCTGCTGAAGGCGCTCGAGCTCTCGCCTAACGATCCGCAAGCCGAATCGCTTCTCGGTTGGGCGCAGATGCTCCAGGACAAATACGACGAGGCGCTGCTCAACTTCCAGAAGGTGCTGATGCGCCAACCGACGAATTCGCTCGCGCGCATCAACCTCGGCTACATCTGCCTCAAGAAAAAGATCTTCGGCGAAGCCATCGAGCACCTGTCCAAGGCCATCCGCCTCGATAACGACCGCAAGGCCTCCTTGTACGCGCACTTCTATCTCGGTCTGGTGTATGCGGAACGGGAGATGTACGAGGACGCGCAAACGTTCTTTCGCAAAACGCTTGCGCTGGGCCCGAACCTCATCGAGGCCTACTACGAGCTCGGTCGCGTGCTCTGGTTCGACAACAAGCGTGACGACGCGCTCGAGACGTGGCGCTCAGGACTGGCCGCCAACAAGTTCAATCCATGGGGCAAGCGTTGCGGCGAGATGCTCAAGCACATCGAGGAGGGAGGTACGCCCGCTCGAAGCGCCTAGCGCTCGTCGTCGCGTTCGCGTGCATCGCGGTTGCGCACGCGGCGCCGTCGGCGGCGCAGATGGCATCGCCTGCGGTTCGGTTGGATGAGGGCCGCTTCACCGTCGTCGCCTACCCGAAGGACCTGAAGCTTGCGCACGCCGTGCTCGCGCGCGCGACGGCAAGAGACACGTTTCCCGGACTGCCGCGCCCAACGGAACGTGTGATCATCGCGATCGCACCCGACCTTCGCCGATTCCGCGACTGGTCCGGTGCAGGCGCTCCCGAATGGGGCGCCGCGGTGGCCATTCCCGACGAGCGCCGCATCGTGATGCAGGGCTCTGACGCTGGCTCAAGTGCCGGCGATCCCATGCAGGTGCTGCGACACGAGCTCGCGCACCTGGCTCTCCACGAATATCTCGGCGACCTGCCGCCGCGCTGGTTCGACGAGGGCTACGCGAGCGTCGCGGCCGGCGAGTGGGATCGCGATGCCGTGCTCACCACGAGCGTCGGTCTCGTGATGCACGGCGTCCCGTCGCTCGATTCGTTGGACGCGGAGTTCCAAGGCGGCGAATCGCGGGCCGGCGGCGCGTACGCACTGTCATATCGCGCCGTGACGGAACTGGCATCGCTCGACCCAAAGCGGGGTCTCGCGCTCTTCTTTCAATATTGGCGACAGACGCGATCCATGGACGTCGCCATCCGGCGGGCGTACGGCCTTACGGAAGACGCCTTCGAGCAACGGTGGCGCGACCACACGATGCGCCGTTACGGCGCGCTCGCCGTCATAGCCAACATGACGCTCATCTTCGGTCTGCTGGGCATCATCATACTGCCTTTGTATGTCATGCGCAGACGACGCGACCAGCGACGCATGGACGAGTTGCGTCGCGCCGAGGCGGCGGCGGAACGCGCCGCGCAGGCGGACGCGTTGGCGGCGCTGCTTGCTACGGGACAGCAGGAACCGCCATCCGAGGAGTCGCCGGCGCCCGAGAACCCGTGACGCCGGCATAACGCGCCGCCGACAATCGCTTGACATGTACGAGCGAGCGATTCACACTATGCGTCTATGGCAAAAGTGGAGAGTCCGACTCGTCCGCGGTCGTACGTCTGGTGGGCCGCGACAGCAGTATGCTTGGCGGCCGGCTACGCCGATCTGGTGCGCGGCGGAACGACGCTCGCACCGATTCTGCTCGTCATTGGCTACTGCGTTCTCATTCCGCTAGCAATCCTCAAGTAAGGCAGCAACGCTCCGTTCCACAGGCTTCCGTCTTTCGGGGGCGCGAAGTGTGCGTGAAGGGGATCGAGCTTACCGCGGCATCCCGGATCATCCGGGGGCGAATAGCTCAGTTGGTTAGAGCGCCTGCCTTACACGCAGGAAGTCGGGGGTTCGAGTCCCTCTTCGCCCATGTACTGTTGTGCTTGGACCCCATCGGCGATGTCAGGGGTAGATCAGAATAACTCTCGGAGGGTAGCGAACGTGAAGGCAAAGACTTACAGGGCGAGCGCGGCCGTGTGGGGATTGGCAGCGGTCGCATTCGCCTGGGCCCCGAATCAGGTCGCCGCGCAGGTCACCCGGCGCGTTCCCATACCTGAGGGCACACCGCGCATGATGGTGGCCCCGTTTCGGGGAAACGAGGTCGGACTGGGACCCAAGGTGAGCGGACAGGTCATCGATAAGCTCAGCTCGGACATTCCCGTCAAGAATCTCTTCGTCATTCCGCAGAAAGCAGTCTGCGACAACCTGAAGGCGTCCGGCTTCAGTTGCGACAGCACGCCGGATCCCATCACGTCGAAGCTGCTCGCCACGCAGTTGCGCGCCGATCAGTACCTCGAGGGCAACGTCACCAAGTCGGCCCAGTCGTACAAGCTCGAGACGCGCATGGTGCTGACGCGGGACAACAGCATGGTGCAGCCGCTGCCCGACCTCGAGGGCGCAAAGCTCGGCGACTTGGTCGACAAGTTGTCGAAGGAGGTTCAGGCTGCGCGCAAGCAACTGGACGACGAGCGAAAATGCGAGCTCGCCGTGGGACACGGGTCGCCGCAAGACGGCGTCGCCGCCGCGCGCGCAGCGATCGCTGCGTACCCGCAGTCGACTATCGCGCGTGTCTGCCTCGGGAATGCGTTTCTGGCGATCAAGGCGCCACCCGATTCGATCATCGCGGTGACGTCCAAGGCTGTCGAGATCGACCCGAAGAACAAACCGGCACTCGCGTTGCTGGCCGATGCGTACAAAGCGAAGTACGACCAGCAAAAGGACACGACCGCGCTCGACAAGGCGGTCGATACCTGGGCGGCCGAGCTCGCGGCGGATCCAAAGAACCTGAAGCTGGTGGAAGACGTGTCGCAGCGGATCGCGGCGTCGGGCCGTGCTTCCCGCGCCAAGCCAATCATCATTCAGGCGGTGCAGGATAACCCGGGCGACCCGTCGCTCGTGCACTTGAAGTGGCTCATTCTGCAAGCCACCAAGGATTATGCAGAGGCAGCCGCCACCGGCGAGGAGATGGTTCAGACGGACACGGCGCTCGCTGACACGAGCTATTTCGTTCGTCAGGCATCACTGTATGCGCTGATCAATCAGCCGCAGAAGGCGGCTGAGACCACGGCGAAAGGTGTTGCGAAGTTCAAGAGCAACGCAGCGCTCTGGTCGCTCGACGCACAGACGCAGCAGCTCGCCGGCCAGACGCAGCAGGCGGTGGATGCTGCGAACCAGGCGATCAAGCTGGACCCGAAGGCCGAGCACGTGTACTTGCGTAAGGCGAAGGCCGAGATGGATCTCAAGCAGCCGGACAGTGCAGCCGCGGCGCTCAAGCAGGCCCTCGCCAACGGTGAAGACAAACAAACCGTCGGACAATTCCTGCTCGTGCTGGCCAAGAACGCGTACGACGCGGCGAACGATACGGCAAACGGTCACAAGGCGAACATCCCCGACTTCCAGAAGGCGATCGGCACGATCGCGATGGCCGATAGCGTCGCGCCGAGCCCGACGACGAAATTCTTGGTGGGCGTGTCGTACTTCCGCGTTGCGGACATGGCCGTGCGCCAGAATCAGACCGAGAAGAAGTGTGATCTGGCGAAGACGGGGCAGGACGCGCTCCTCAATGCGCAGATCAATCTGCAAGCAGGTGGATCGATTGATCCGAAGACCGCCGGTCAGCTGTTGAGTATTCTGCCAAAGTACTCACCAGCTGTCGACGCGCAGGTGAAGAAATACTGCAAGTAGTAAGTGTCACGACATGCACGATGCGCCCGCCGATGATCGGCGGGCGCTGTCGTTAGGAGGGCGCTTGACGCCGCGCGTCGTTCGCCGCTAGAATGCGCTCCCCGAGCGAACCATCGCACACAATGTCGGACGCTGGAGCGTGGTCGAGCGAATACCATGCGCCGGTGATGGCGAAGGAAGTCGTCGCCGTGCTCCGCGGATGCGGCGATGTGCTCGATGGAACGCTCGGCGGCGGTGGGCACGCGCTCGCATTGCTCGAATCCGGCGCGCGTGTGACTGGAATCGATCGGGATCCCGAAGCGGTGGCGGCATCGCGCGAGCGATTGGCCGCATACGGCACGGCCGGCCGATTCCGCGCGATCACGGCGAACTACGCGGACCTCGATTCCGTCGCCGAGCTTGTGGGCGAGCGGTTCAACGGCGTTCTTCTAGATCTCGGCGTTTCATCCCACCAATTGGACGACCTTGCGCGCGGCTTCTCATTTCGCGAGGGAGCCGCGCTCGACATGCGCATGGAAGGAAACGAGGGCGGACCCGATGCCGCCTCGCTGTTGCAGGAGGCCGACGAACGCACGCTCACACACATTTTCCGGAACTACGCCGACGAGCCGCGCGCACAACGCCTTGCGCGCGAGATCGTGCGGCGTCGCGAGCGACGTCCGTTCGCCACGAGCGACGATCTGGTGGACGCCATTCGCGGCGCGCTTGGGCCCCCGCCGCGCACGGGGCCGGCAGTGTTCGCGAGACTGTTCCAGGCGGTTCGCATCGCGGTGAACGACGAGCTTGGTGGGCTCGAGCGAGCGCTGCCCTCGTTGCGAGAGCGGCTCACCCCGGGAGGCGTGCTCGCGGTCATCGCCTACCACTCCGGCGAGGATCGGATCGTCAAGCAGGCGTTCCGGGCATGGAGCGCGGCGTGCACGTGTCCACCGAAGCAGCCGGTGTGCACGTGCGGCGGAAAGGCTCTTGGCACCACGCTCACTCGCAAAGCGGCCAAAGCCAGCGCGGCCGAAGTCGAGGCGAATCCGCGCGCGCGGAGCGCGCATCTCCGCGCATGGCGAAGCGCCGCGTAGCCGCGCGCGGGCGCGCGTGGGTGGCGCTGGCGCTGTTCGGTTTCGTTCTCATCGCCGCGGGCGTCATCTGGCGGAGGACGGCGGGCATCGCGCGGTCGAGCGAGATTCGCGCGCTCGAGCAGCGGCGCGTGCAGCTCGAGTCGGAGCGGGCACAGCTCGAGAGTGACGTGCGGAATCTCTCCAGCCGAAGTGTTCTCGCGCCGTTGGTCGAGCGTCGACTCGACATGCGCGTGCCCAACGACTCGCAGGTAGTCATTCTCCCGCGACCCAGATCGGCGCCGTAAACGTGTTTCGCCAGAGCCGCATCACCCTCATTCACCTCTCGCTGGTGCTCTTCGCCGGAGCGATCGTCGTGCGCGCGGCGCAGGTGCAATTGTTCCAGTCGAAGCAGTGGGCGCAGCGGGCGGCGCAGCAGCATTTCGCATCCACGCGGCTGCCGGCATCGCGCGGTCCGATTTACGATGTGAGCGGGGCTCCGTTAGCCATGAGCCGCCAGATGCTGCGTCTCAGCATCTCGCCGCGCGAGGTGAAGGACCGACGCGCCGTGGCCCGCGCGCTCACCCGGCTCAGCGTGCCCGCGCAGTTCGTGTCGCGAGCAACCGATGCGCGCCGCGCGTGGGTGGACATTCCGGGCACGTTCGCACCGGGGAGCGCGTCCGATCTCGCGGCCATGCGCGGCGTGTACGCGCGCCCAACCGTGGACCGGGTGTACACGCCGCGCGAGGCCACGCGTCGCATCGTCGGCTGGGTGGACGACACGGGCACCGCGCGCGCGGGCCTCGAGCTGGCGCTCGACTCGCTGCTGCGCGGTATCGATGGACACGCGGTGATCGCGCGCGACTCGCGCGGGCGCCGGTTTGATTCGCCGGCCGACAGCGATGTCGCGGCCGAATCGGGCGATGCGGTGCAGCTCACCATCAATCAGGAGCTGCAGGAGATCTCGGTGCGCGCGTTGTCGGACGCGATCGACAAGATGGGCGCGACGGGCGGCGACATCGTGATTCTCGATCCGCAGGACGGCGAGATCCGCGCGATGGCGAGCGACCGCGTGGGTCAGCCGAGCTTCGGCAATCCCGCCATCAGCGAGCCGTTCGAGCCGGGGTCGACCCTCAAGCCGTTGTTCGCAGCCGGACTGCTGCAGCACGGCCTGGCGCGCGCAACGGACGTCGTGAACACCGAGAATGGCGCGTACACGATAGAAGGACGCACGATCCACGACGAGCATCCCGCGCCGCACCTGAGTCTGGCGCAGGTGATCGAGTACTCGAGCAACATCGGGATGGTGAAGTTCGTCTCCCGCCTAACGCCACGGCAGGAGTTCGAGACGCTGCGCGACTATGGGTTCGGCATGCCGACCGGCGTGCCGTATCCGGGCGAGGCGTCGGGCATTCTGTATCCGCCGTCCGATTGGTCGAAGCAGTCGCCGGCCTCGATGGCGATCGGATACGAGGTCGCGGTGACGCCGCTGCAGTTGGCGGCCGCGTACGGGGCGATCGCGAACGGCGGCGATTTGCTCGAGCCGGCCCTCATCAAGGAAATCCGGTCGCGCGACGGCACGGTGTTGTACCATCACGATCGCCGCGTGGTTAGGCATCTGCTGTCGCCACAGGTTGCGTCCACCGTCCGTCGGATGATGGTGGGTGTGGTCGAAGGCGGCACGAGCACCGAAGCGCAGTTGGCGCGATTCACGCTGGCGGGGAAGAGCGGCACCGCGCGCCGAGGTGCCACCAAGCACGGGTACCGTACCGGCGATTACACGGCGTCGTTCGTCGGGTTGTTTCCGGCCGACAAACCGCTGTACGTGATCATCGTGAAGCTCGACAATCCGAAGGCGACGATTTTCGGCGGTAAGGCGGCGGCGCCGGTGTCCAAGATCGTGCTGCAGGCGGCGATCGCGTCACGCGACGCGGCCCTCGACCGCAGCGCGCTGGCGTCGAGCGAGTCGTTGTCGAAGGTCGAGGATACGACGGTCGCGTCGGCGGGCGAGGTGGCGTCGCGGCCCGATGCCGCGCCCGATACCGAGAGCACTGCCGCCGCACCCGTCATCGTGCTGCTGCCCGCGCATACGGCTGCCCAACGGGCGCTGGCGCCGCGGGCGGTGCCCGACGTACACGGCCTGACCATCCGCGCGGCAGTGTACGCGCTGCACCACGCGGGTTTCCGTGTGCAGGCGAGCGGCGCCGGGACCGCGCAGAGTACGCTGCCTAACGCAGGCGTCGTGGTGGGCGCCGGATCCGTCGTCCGGTTGGTGACCGCGCCGTGATGCCGTTCGAGTCGGCCAAAGTGGAGGCGGCGCTGCGCGGCGCCGGCCTGCTCCTGGCGACGCGCGGCACCGTGCCCGCCCAGCTCACCGACGTGAGCGACGACAGCCGGCACGTGCACGCGGGATCGTTGTTCATCGCCGTGAAAGGCTCCGAGCGCGACGGCCACGATTTTCTGCCGCAGGCGGCGGCCAAGGGCGCCGCGGCGGCGATCGTCGAGGATCGCGCGCGCACGGACCTGCCGGCGATGGTCGTGCGCGACGGGCGGCGCGCCGCCGCCATCGCGGCGGCCGCGGCGTTCGATTCGCCCGCGCAGGCGCTGCGCCTCGTGGCCGTGACGGGCACCAACGGCAAGACCACGACGGTGCACATCCTGCGGCACCTGCTCGACGGCCACGGCGGGAAGAGCGCGTCGATCGGCACGTTAGGCGTGCTCGTGGGCAGCGCCGGCGCTCCGTTAGGCGATGGCGGCGATGCCGCCCTCACCACGCCGGGCCCGGTCGAGCTGCAGCGGACGCTGCGCGCGCTCGTCGGCGCGGGCGTGCGGTCCGTGGCGATGGAGGCGTCGTCGCACAGCCTCGATCAGCGGCGCGTGGACGGCCTCGTGTTCGAGTCGGCCATCTTCACGAATCTCACGCGCGACCATCTCGACTATCACGGCACCATGGAGGCGTACTTCGACGCCAAGGCGCGCCTGACGTCGTACCTCGCGCCGCGCGGCGTGGCGATCGTGAACGCCGACGATCCGGCGTGGAACAAGCTGCCCGCCGCGCCGCGCACGATCACGTTCGGCCTGACCGACCGTGCGACCGTGCGCGCGGAAGCCGTGCACTACGAGCCACGCGGCAGCGAGTGGCGTCTGGTGTCGGGCTCGCAGCGGCACGCGCTGCACCTGCCGCTCATCGGCAGTTTCAACGTCTCGAACGCGCTCGGCGCCGCGGTCGCCGCGTGGGACCTGGGACAGTCGCTGTCGGAGATTGCATCGCGGTTGCGTACGGTGCCGCAGGTGCCGGGGCGCCTCGAGATCATCCACGAGCACCCCACCGTGCTGCGCGACTACGCGCACACACCCGATGCCCTCGAGCGTGCGATCGCCGCGGTGCGGCCGTTCACACGGAAGCGATTGTACGTGGTGTTTGGCTGCGGCGGCGATCGCGATCGCGGCAAGCGTCCGCAGATGGGGAACATCGCCGAGCGCGCCGCCGACTGGGTGATCCTCACGAGCGACAATCCGCGGACCGAGGATCCCGACGAGATTCTGGACGACATCGAGCGCGGGATGCGGCGGACCAACCACGAGCGCATCGAAGAGCGCGACCTGGCGATCCTCCAGGCGTTGGAGAAGGCCGATCCGCGCGACGATGTGATTTTGCTCGCAGGAAAAGGCCACGAGACCTATCAGATTCGCGGCACGGTCAAACATCCCTTCGACGAAAAGGTGGTCGTGGCGGAGCTCACGGGCAGGATGCGGTGACGGACAGCCGGTCGGCATCGCTCAGAAATACCGGCGCGGCGCCGTACGGTCGTGAGCGGGATGGAGGGGGAGGGGAGTCGTTCTGGACGCGCGATCGCGTGGCCCAGGCGCTGGCGCCCTGCGCGACGGTCGCGCTTCCACGTGGGTCGGCGCTGCTCTCGGGCGTGAGCACCGACACGCGCAGCATCGCACCGGGCTCGCTGTTCGTGGCGCTGGCCGGCGAGCACTTCGACGCACACGAGTTCTTGCGCGACGCCGTGCAGGGCGGCGCCGGCGCGGTCGTCGTGTCGCGCCCCGTCCCAGCCGCGGGACTCGGCGTTCCGGTGTACGTGGTCTCGGACACGCTGGTTGCGTTAGGCGCGCTGGCCAACTACCGGCGCCGGGCTTGGGGGCCGCGCGGCCCGGTGATCGCGATCGCGGGCTCCAACGGCAAGACGACCACCAAGGAGCTCACGCGCTCCGCCCTCGCCAGCAGGCTCGAGGTGCACGCGACATCGGGCAACCTCAACAACCTGGTCGGCGTGCCGCTCACGCTGCTCGCGCTGCCCGACGCCGCCGACGTCGTGGTGGTCGAGTTGGGCATGAACGTGCCTGGCGAGATGACGCGGCTGCGCGCGATCGCCGAGCCTACGATCACCGTGATCACGTGCATCGCCGAAGAGCACCTCGAGGGGCTGGGCAGTCTCGAGGGCGTAATGCGCGAAGAGTCGATCGCCCTCGACGGCGCGCAGATCGGCGTGGTGCCGGCGTCGCAGCCGGACGTGGTTGCGGTGGCGCGCGGGAAGGTGCGTCGCATCGTGACCGCCGGGCTCGGTGAAGGCGACGTGTGCGCGAGCCGCTGGGGCACGTCACCCGAAGGACGTGGGTGGCTCGAGCTCGACGGTATCACGGTGCGGCCGCCGGTGCCGGGCGCGCACAACCTGCGCAATGCCATGCTGGCGATGGCCGTGGCGCGCGAGTGCGGGATCCCGGTTGCCGACGCTGCGCGCGGAATCGAAGCCGCCGTCATCCCGCCCATGCGCATGGCCTGGGAATCGTTAGGCACGGCGACGCTGATCAACGACGCCTACAACGCCAGCCCGGCATCGATGCGCGCGTCGCTGGAGGTGTTGGCCGGTTTGGAAGGCGCGCGGCAGCGCGTGGCCGTGTTGGGCACGATGCGCGAGCTCGGCACCCACACGGTGCGCCTGCACGACGAGATCGCGCGCTACGCGCTCGCTTCCCCCATCGAGGTGATTGCCGCCATCGGCGAGATGGCCACGGCGCTCGCCGCCGCGGCGCCTAACGACCCGCGTCTGGTGCTGGCCGACGACCTCGACGCGCTCTGGCCGCGGCTCGAGCCGCGGCTCGCGCGCGATGCCATCGTTCTGCTCAAGGCCTCGCGCGGCGTGCGCCTGGAGCGACTCGTCCCGCTTCTCACCGCTTGGGCGACGCGATAGTGCTCTACCATTTTCTTACCCAATACGTGAACTCCTGCCGCGTGTGCGGCGTGTTCAATCTCTTCACATACATCAGCTTCCGGTCGGTGGGCGCGGCCCTCACCGGATTCGTGCTGGCGATCCTGCTGGGCAAGCCGATCATCGTGCGCCTGCGCGCGATGAAAGTGCGACAGGTGGTGCGGCAGGGCACGCCCGAGACGCACCAGGGCAAGGGCAAGACGCCGACGATGGGCGGACTGATCGTCATCATCGGTGCGGTGGTGCCCACGCTGCTGTGGGCGCGTCTCGACAATCGCTACGTGTGGATTGCGCTCCTCGTCATGGTGTGGATGGGCGCGATCGGTTTTCTGGACGACTACCTGAAGCTCAAGCAGAAGCGGGAAGGGCAGGCCAACGTGGGTCTCGTCGAGCGATACAAGCTGGCGGGACAGATCGTGATCGGCGTCGGGTTAGGCATCTGGCTCTGGAAGGCGCCGCTGTCCACGCTCCCGGGTGCATCCACGACGCTGCCGTTCTACAAGTACGTGCTGCTGGTCCCGATGGCCGCGTGGCTGGCGTGGCTGTACGTGCCGTGGGTAGCGTTCGTGCTCACGGGCGCGAGCAACGCGGTGAATCTCACCGACGGACTGGATGGGCTTGCGACCGGCCTGACCGCAATCGCGGCGGCCACGTTCGCCATCTTCGCCTACATCATCGGGCGCATCGACACGAGCGATTACCTGCGAATCTTTTACCTGCGGGGCGCGGGAGAGCTCACGGTGTTCTGCTCGACGCTCTTCGGGGCGCTGATCGGCTTTCTCTGGTACAACACGCACCCGGCCGAGGTGTTCATGGGCGACACGGGCTCGCTCGCCCTGGGCGGCGCGTTAGGCGCGATCGCCATCCTGCTCAAGAGCGAGTTCCTGCTGCTGCTCATCGGCGGTGTGTTCGTGGCCGAGACGGCGTCGGTGATCGTGCAGCGGTCGGTGTTCAAGCACCGGAAGCGGAAGTACGGGCTCGACTACGCGAAGGCGCACCGCGTGTTTCGACGAGCGCCGCTGCACCACCACTTCGAGCTGAGCGGGTGGACGGAGACGCAGGTCGTGGTGCGCTTCTGGATCCTCGGCATCTTCTGCGCGTTCGTGGCGCTCACGACGCTCAAGGTTCGATGATTCCGAGAGCGTGGCGGCAGGGCGAGGTGGCCGTCGTTGGCCTGGGGGCGAGCGGACGTGCCGCCACCGAGCTCCTGGTGCGCGACGGGCTGCGCGTGTACGCGTCGGACGCGTCGTCGTCCGACGGCGCCGCACGGACAGCGGCGGCCCTGGGCCGGTTAGGCGCGTCGATCGAGACGGGCGGCCACGACCTCGCGCGCATTGCGCGCGCGGCGGTCGTGGTCGCCAGTCCCGGCGTGCCGCCCGACGCCGCGCCGCTCGTGCGCGCGCGCGCGGCCGGCGTGCCGGTGGTGAGCGAGATCGAGGTGGGACTCCGTTATCTCCCGACGGCCACGCGCTACATCGCCATCACCGGTACCAACGGCAAGACGACCACCACGGCGATGGTCGGCCACCTGTTGCGCGCCATTGGCCTAACGGCAGTGGACGCGGGCAACATCGGCACGCCGCTCACCGAGATCGCGCTGTCCGCCGCGCCGCCGGCCTGGGTGTCCCTCGAGGTGTCGTCGTTCCAATTGCACGACACGCCGAGCATCGCGCCCACGGTGGGCGTGTTGACCAACCTGAGCCCGGACCATCTCGATCGCTATGCGTCGGTCGAGGACTATTACGGCGACAAGGGGCAGCTCTTCGCCAACGCGAGCGGGTCGTCCAAGTGGGTGTTGAACGCTGACGACAGCGAGGTGGAGCGGCTCGTGCGGTCGGTGGCCGGCGCACGCCGGGCCGGCGCGGCAGCATCGGGGTCCTCGCGGCCGCTGGCGGGCGTGGTGGAGTTCAGCCTCGCGCGGCAGGCGGATGCGTACTACGACCGGTCGGCGGA